>JACMML010000347.1 GCA_014379105.1 Phycisphaerae bacterium | reverse complement strand
CGAACGCCGGCGAGTTCTCTCAGCGCATGATGGTATTCGGGAAAAAGTTTGAGCGCTTGTTGCAGCACCTTCTCTGCATACCTAACATTTCCTGTTGTTAATGCGAGGCGGGCGGCTTGCGTCCGGTTCCAAGCGCGCTCCTCAGCTTCACTGGGGCTAATCGCTTCGTAAGCCGCGTTTATCATCTCGAACGCGCCGTCAAGATCGCCGAACAGCTGTCTCAAACGCGCGACGCGCGCCAGACCCGACGCCCCGGCGTAGCGCAAATTGAGCATCCACTGCACGGCTTCTTCGGCTTCCCTGTAATCGCCAAGTTCGATGGCGGCATCGGCAATCAAAGCGTACACCTGGATGTCGTCAGCGGAGCGATGGTTAAGCTCCTTCGCCAACTTCAGGCTGCGCGTGAATTCATGCTGACCGAGAAGAATCCGGGCGCTAATTTTCTCCGCGTCAAAATTGTCAGGAGCTAAACGAAAAGATCGTTGGAGCGCCACATTCGCTTGCTCATAGTAAAAAGGATCAACGGCCTCATGCGCCCGCTGAACGAGCGCCGCAGCCAAGTCGTTATGATGTTGGACGTGCTCGGAATTTCTTTCGACGGCTGCTTGCGCCAATTTTATTTTTTGCTGCGCAGGCGAAAGCGGAGCAACAGGCGTTTGCCCGAAAGCAGCAAACGTCCACAGAAGCAGTAATGAAATGGTTAACAGCAAGCGATTCATCTGCAAGCAAATCCCTTGAGCGAATGAGGAAGGGCGCGGCCACGTTCGCGTCACGAAACATGGCCGCACAAGTTAGGAGTCTTTAAGGGTTTTCGTCAGGAGGCGTGCAGGGAGCGCCCTGGCCCTGCGTGCAGCCCGGCTCACCCGGATCGATGTGCCGACTGTTGCGCCCATCGTGCGCGAACCACACGTATGGAAAGGTCTCAAATTGCGGTGTGTCGTTGGTATTCACGCCATCACCGAGCAGGTTGTTGGGCGGGACATTGAAGGCCGGATTAAACACGCCGACCGTCAATCGCACAGTGATGTCTGTGACATCATCATGCACGCGGCGACCGTTCGGATAACCCGCCGGGTCGCGGCGTGGACCGTTGCCGACCAAGCCCAAACGACTCCTCGCTCCCGGCGGTGTAGGCGGTACGCCTGTGTTGAGCCGCAATAAGTCCGCAATGGGCCCCAGCGGTGTGCCGGGTGCGGCAATCGGTGGGAGGTATTGATAAAGCGGTCTGAGGTCTGTACGCGGCGGGTCTGGCACTCGAACAACAGGAACCTGCGCATTGATCTGGCGTGCCAGATAAGGATCAAAGAAGAAACGGCTGAATCGCAAATCGTTTCGCGGCTCGCTGACGCTGAACGAATCCTTGAATCCGTTGCCAACAAATAGTTCATTGGTCAAGGCGTTAGCCATCCGCTGCACCTGGCGGAATTCACCGCTCACCGCAAATGGGTTAGGTCTCGGGCCGTTGGTCACCGGCGTGCTGGATGGACGGCGGATGGTCATTGTCTGCCGCGACGTGGTTCCCCACGAACCTATGGTGGCCGCCGGACTGGTGGCTGGTTCTTGACGATTGGTGCGCGTCAGCATCGCAATCGGAACTTCGATGGCGATCACGTTGACGTTGTAACCGGCAACATCCTCAGCGTTGATGTTTGTAAAGTCGTCGCCGTCTACGCCCGGGCCGAGCACGATTCCGGCGGAGCGTAGATTAAGAGTGTCAAAGGCTGCGCCCAAATCGATCCAGAAAGGATCATCTGTTGTTCCGGCAAAGACCCTCACGCCATTGCCCAAATCGTATATGCCCTGCTGAAACAGACCGCCCGGAGCCTCGTAAGTAGGCATGGTGCGCGGACCGACGTTTGAGGGAACCGCAATCAAGCGCCGCCCGCCCGTGAGGTTTGTTGCGTTTGAGTCGCCATCATCATCATCGTCTCCGCCTTCGCCTCCGCTGCCGCGCACCATTGCCACAGAGTAAGTTTGGCGAATGGTGAGGCCCTCGGAGCCGGGACCATCAAGAGCGGTGATGGCGGGCGGAACTATCGGCGTACCCGGTGGCACTCCTGCCGGGCCGCCGGGCGGCGCATTGCGACCCTGATCGATTCCGATCGGGCCGGTGTAGATGCCTTCGGCAATCCGCCTTGGAATCTGCGGCGGCAAGCGAAATTCGGTGCGAAAGCGAAATTGAAACTTGATGTCTTCCACCGCATTATTGTTATTGTCGATCTTAATCTCGTAGAGAATGTTGGGATCGAATGGAAAATAGTTAGGGCCGTTGGAAGGCTCCAACAGCGGATCGACGTTCAGCAGGAACGTCACCTTGCTCGGGTCGTCATAGCTAACAAACGAAAAATAATCGGTGATATCAGCCAAACGATCCAGCGCTGTGATCGGCGCTTCGCGATGATTGGCCGCAAAACTCAAGGTGGGTGCGACCATCATCACTGCCATCGCCACGGCGGCGAACTGCTTTACACGCTTCATGCGCTTCTCCTTTGTAAGTCTTTGCGTGGGACTGTCAAGGGTGTTGGCAAGCTTGATCGGAACGCCGCTTGAACAGACCCGGGTAGCCCCAGAGGGGACATTGCTGATCATTTCACCTTCGACACGGTAGATCGGTGCCGACCGCAGCAGCAGACTGCTTCTACAAGATTTGGTTCCAGCCGCAGATCACAACACCTTATTGTTACAACCTCACAGCCAAGTTAGGTATCTTGCAAACCTTGTTGGGCATTCGCTTCGCTTGCTATATGGGTAATGATCGGTATAGCCGCAAGCGAGTGAGAGTAACGGAAGAATGTAAAGAGAGAATAAGGGTTGCTTAAAGATTCGGTAAGGATTATTAGTTGCGGGTGCCGTGAATTCAATCCTCATCTCAATAGCGCGGGCATTTGAAAATCGTAAGACGAGGAGAGACCTTTCCCGAATTCGTCAGTGTTTTAATGATAAGGCGATGAAGCCGACACAGGTATGGTATCAGGGGGCCACAGCCTTTCTTGCCTTCGTTCGGTGATATCTATTGTCGTACCTTGAAACCCTACCAAATCGCCTGCCGTATCATAGATCGCCATCGCGTGCTCGGAAATCCAGATGGAGCTTCCGTCCCTGCGGTACACCTGTGATTCGAACCCTGTCACCCAGTGGCGCTCGCGTACCAACTGAGTGAACTCGGCGCGGCGTTCACGCTCGACGTAGAATCCGTAGTTGAGATCAATCGTGTTCTCGATCAGCTGTTCGACCGATTCGTACCCGAACATGCGAGCCAGCATCGGACACGCTGTTTGGTAGCGTCCGCCGATTGTCGTTTGATAGATACCTATGGTTGAGTTTCCGGTGATGCGCTGACGCTTGTTTTCTGCTTGGCGCAAGCGCTCTTCCGGCTGCCTTTCACCGTCGGCGAACTCGTACCCCATGCCTCTGGCGGTCAAGACGTAGCGAGGCTTCGATGGATCCTCTTCGATCTTCTGCCGAAGATTTCCGATGTGAACATCGATGACGCGGTCAATGACTGTTTCCCCATTCGGATAAAGGTGGTCGAGTAGTTCATGACGATGAAAGATTCTCCCGGGGGCGGCCATCAGGGCTTGTAGAAGCTTGTACTCGAAGCGGGTCAGCGATACGACATGTCCGTGCAAAGTCACTCTGTGCTTAGCGAGATCGAGGGCGAGGTCATGGTGTGACAACAATTCTGGCTCTACCCACAGCTTTGAGCGCGTTCGTCGTAGAATAGCTTTCACCCGTGCGACCAACTCCTCGGGACTGATTGGCTTCGTCACATAATCATCCGCGCCCAGCGTCAGCCACATGACGCCGTCATGCGCCTCGCCCTTGCCGGTCAGGATCAGAATCGGGGCATCTGACAGGCGCCTCAGTTCCTGGCACACTTCCCAGCCATCCACACGGGGCAGCGACGGATCAAGAATCGTGAAGGCTGGTTGTCGCTGCCGTACCAACTCCATGGCGTGCCGACCGTCGTGCGCAGAGATTGTTTGGAATCCTTCCCGCTCAAGATAGACGGACAAAAGGAAGGAAGTCTTAATATCCTCGATAATCATGATCGGCTCTCTGGAAACGACTAAATCCATGACACTACCTTCACGCCCTCTCTCCTCATAACAATTGACGATTGAAGCTTTCTTTCTTCAACGAGCTTTCGTCTTTACCGCGAGCATGTACTTTTATCTCATACGCCACTCTCCGCTCTGGCGACATCTTTATAAACTGATGGAGCCGGCGCATGGGTGATCGCTAAGTTCTCCTTTGATGTAAACCCCGGATTAACTGTTTTTATTCCCACACCGGTGATTTTGATGAGACGGTATCGCGATGACTTCGGTGGGTTAATAACTCACAGGGTTGTTTGTATGGGGTGTCTGATCGTTTCTGAGTT
>JACMML010000346.1 GCA_014379105.1 Phycisphaerae bacterium | reverse complement strand
GAGAGGATTTCGAATCGATCGAAGCCAACCGTAATCGCGCCAAGGTCGTTCTTGTGCATCGCCATGATGCCGGCACGCGCCTTGGTGCTGAAGAAGTTCGTCTTGGTGGAGCCCGAGAGCGTGATCTCCTGCGAGAGCTTCACCAGCGACCCGCTGTTGATCCGGTAAAATGCTTGGATCTTGCCCGTGCCGGCGTCGCAGACGAGCTCGAGGTCGAGCGTGTTGATGTTGGCGAAGCTGCCGATGTTGACCAGTGCCGCGCTGCCGTTGAGCGAGTGTGTGAATGAGGTGCCGCTCTTGCGCTCGTCGATGAATTGCAGGAACGTTCCGCCGGGCTGGCTGACGGCGACGAGCTTGATGTAGTTGTCCTGGTCCGGGCCGAAGATGATGCCGCCTTGCTCGCTGGGCTGATCCATGTAGCCAAGCGGGCCGACGAGCCGCGAGCGAATCGTGAACGCGCCGCTGCTGCCGTTGAACTGCGTTTGCAGACTGTTGGTGAGCGTGTTGTCATTTTCCCACGGCCCCCCGGCGGCGGACGTGCCGGTGGTGGTCAGATACAGCACGCCTTGCGCGAGATTCAGCTCAATGTTGTTCGGCTGGTATTCGTTGGCGAGCTTATTGGATTGAATGTAGGTGAATCCGGTGCCCAGGCCGTTTTTGTCGGTCATCCCGCCGCGCGAGGAATCGAATTCGAGCTGGAAGGGCAACGAGCTGACGGACGTCGTATCTCCCGCCATCAACTGCCGGCCTTCGAGCGGCTCGATGGTGGCGTTGTTGGAACGATTCAGGCGCGCAGAACGATCCGAATGGTTGGCTTGGTTACGACTCACTGCATTTCTCCCTGTTTCTTAAGACGGTGCTCTTCCTTGCATCCCCCTCGCCCCGGTACTCTGGGGAGAGGGTCGGGGTGAGGGGTCATCGCGCGAAGAGCCTTGGCCGTCTGATCCGCTCCCGTTTCGCCTATCCCGCGGCGGGAGCATCCCGAAACATACCTCGTAAACCGCCGGCAGGGCGGCAGCATTCCAGACCGTCCTGGACGCCGTACCTTCTCCAACGGCCAGTCGATAGAGCCGCGTAACATCGCTGGAATTCAGGGGTTTATCGGTGATAGTGAAGTCGCGACGCGTCCGATAACTGGCGTGCGTTTTCTCGGAATGCGCTGCGTACAGGCGTCACAGTCGGCATAGAAGCGCCAAACTGAAAAAGATTGGATCAACCCGCGTTTGCGGGGTACATTGGAAGTCGCCGACTAAGCAGATCCATCAAAGGCTGTAGCGCCAGGGCAAAAGGAATAGACACATGTTTCGTCGTAACGATTCTTCGAAGGGGTCAATTTGCGCACATTCTCAAGGGGCAGGGGCCGTCGTCGCGGAGCACCTTGAGTCGCGAACGTTGATGACCGTGATCAGCGGGTTTCAGGAATCGCTCGTGGCCGGCGGGCTTTCGCGCGCGGTGCAGATGGATTTCGCGCCCGACGGCCGGCTTTTCGTCACGCAGCAGGACGGCAAGCTGCGCGTCATCAAGAACGGCTCGCTGCTGGCCACGCCGTTCGTCACCGTTCCATCGCACAACACCGGCGAGAGCGGGTTGATCGGCATCACCTTTGATCCCAACTTCGCCAGCAACAAGTATCTCTATATTTACTACACGCGTCCGGACGGCGCCGGCGGGTACAAAAATCGCGTGAGCCGATTTACCGCCAACGGCGACGTCGCCGTCGCCGGCAGCGAGAAAGTGCTCCTCGAAGGCGACGGGCTCGGCCCCTCCACCTGGCACAATTCCGGCGCGCTGAAGTTCGGCCTCGATGGCAAGCTGTATATCGCCAGCGGCGACAACCAGAAAAACAGCCAGGTGCAAAACAAGAACTCGCTATTCGGCAAGATCCTCCGCATCAATTCCGACGGCACGATTCCGACCGACAATCCGTTCTACGCCACCAATACGGGCAAGTACCGATCCGTGTGGTCATACGGACACCGCAACCCGTTCACGATGGACGTGCAGCCTGGCACCGGCCGGATATTTGTGAGTGAAGTGGGCCAGGCGGCGTACGAAGAGATTAACGAGATCAAAAAAGGCGCCAACTACGGCTGGCCGAGCGCCGAAGGTCCGTCAAGCAATCCCGCGTATACGAATCCGTTTTACGCATACGCGCACCCCGTCCCCGACGCCGACTCGGCCATCACCGGCGCCGCTTTCTACAATCCGAAGAATTCGGTCATGTTCCCTTCGGACTACGTCGGCGACTTTTTCTTCGGCGACTATGGGCAGGGCTTCATCAAGCGCATCGATTCCAACAGCAAAGCGGTCAACAATTTTGGCTCTAATATTTCTGAACTCACTGACATCGACATTGCCGCCGACGGCTCTCTTTATTACCTCAGCCGCGCCAATGGCGGGCAGGTGTTCCGCGTTCGGAGCACGACGAGCACCGGGCCGTCGATCAGCGTTCCGCCGCAAAGCAAGACCGTCGCCGCTTCGCAGCCGGTGACGTTCAACGTGACCGCCGCCGGCAGCGGCACGCTGAGCTACCGCTGGCAGCGCAACAGCGTCGACATCGCCGGCGCCACCGGCGCGAGCTACACCATTTCCAACACGCAGCTCTCCGACAACGGCGCGCAGTTCCGCGCGATCGTCAGCAACGCCGGCGGCAGCGTCACCAGCAGCGCGGCGACGCTCACCGTTTTGAATAACAAGGCCCCAGTTGCGGCCATCACCTCTCCTTCCGCCGATTTTCTTTGGACCGGCGGCGGAGAGATTGCCTTCAGCGGCACCGGGATGGATACCGAAGACGGCACCCTTCCCGCCAGCGCTTTCACCTGGGAAATCGACTTCCACCACGCCGAACATCATCACCCATTCATCGCGCCCTATTCCGGCGTGAAATCGGATTCGGTGACGATTCCCACCGTTGGGGAAACCGCTCCCGATGTGTTTTACCGCATTCGCCTGACGGTGAAAGATTCGGCTGGCCTGACGCACACCGTCGAGCGCGACATCTACCCGCAGAAGATCAACCTCACGCTCGCCACCGAGCCGGCCGGCCTATCCGTCACCATCGACGGCCAG
>JACMML010000038.1 GCA_014379105.1 Phycisphaerae bacterium | reverse complement strand
GGTGCGCGAAGGAAGAGATTCAATTTACAATAAAAGAACTCTTCGCGAATCTTCGTCTCTTCGCGCCTTCGCGAACGAATGAATTCTTCTCTGTGTTCTCCGTGCCTCTGTGGCCAATTCCCTCACTGCTTTGACACGCGCGCCGGTGCTCTGTACCGTGCCCCGGAGTTTCGCCGATGCTGTTTAACAGCCTCCTGTTTATCGCATTCTTCGCAGTCGTCTACGCGGTCGTCTGCCTGCTGCGAAACGACGTCGTTAAGCGCAATATTTTCCTGCTGCTGGCCGGTTGGTGCTTCTACGGCGCGTGGGATTGGCGATTTCTGTTTCTGCTGATCGGCACGAGCACTTTTGATTATTTCGTCGCCCGGTTGATCGATGATACCGACCACGCCCTGGTCCGGCGGCGCAAGGTGCTGCTGGCCGCGTCGATCGCGTGCAATCTGCTGGTGCTCGGGTTCTTCAAATACTGCAATTTCTTCATCGATTCGTTCATCCAACTAGCTCACTACATAGGCTGGGACGCGCACGGTCGGACGATCGATATTCTGCTGCCGGTCGGGATCAGCTTTTATACGTTTCAGTCGATCGCGTACGTGGTGGATGTCTACCGCGGGCACCTGCGGGCCGAGCGGAATCTGCTGCACTACGCGACGTTCGTCGGCTTCTTCCCGCAGCTGGTGGCCGGTCCGATCGAGCGGGCGACGCACCTGCTGCCGCAGATCAAATCACCCAGCGTGATCAGCTGGGACAATATCCATCACGGCTTCTGCCTCGCCAGCCTCGGCATGTTCAAGAAGATCGTGTTGGCGGACAACGTCTCGAAGGTCGCCGACGCGGTGTTCGGCACGCCGCATGCGCCGGTCGAGGGCACGCCGGTCTGGTGGAACACGGTGCTCGGGATTTATGCCTTCTCGCTGCAGATATATTGCGATTTCAGCGCTTACAGCGACATCGCCCGTGGCATCGCCCGAATGATGGGTTTTGATCTGATGCGCAACTTCGACCTGCCCTATCTCGCGGTAAACCCCAGCGATTTCTGGCGGCGCTGGCACATCAGCCTCTCGACGTGGCTGCGCGACTACCTCTATATCGCACTCGGCGGCAATCGCGGCGGGCGATTGGCGACTTATCGCAACCTCATGCTCACGATGGTCCTCGGCGGGTTCTGGCACGGCGCGACGTGGCTGTTCGTTCTGTGGGGCGTCTATCACGGACTGTTGCTGTGTGTGCACCGGGCGCTCAAGCCGCTGCTGGATAAATATTTCACAATACGCAATCGCTTCGCAGCCGGCACGTGGACGGTGGTTCGCATCGTCGTCTTCTTTCAGTTCATCGCGTTCGGCTGGCTGCTCTTCCGCGGGCCGACGTTGCAGAACGTCGCCCGTCTGCTGGGTCGCAGCATCGACAAAGCAGCCTGGCCAGCACAGAACTACTTGACCCCGCCGATGATCGCGACGCTCTGCGCCGTGGCGCTGGTGCTGCTGGCTGCGGAACTGGTGAAATACCTGTCCAACGATCACGATGTTATTTTCCGCATACCGGTCCCGGTTCGTGCGATGATCTACGCGGCGCTGATGCTCGGAATGGTGATCTACGGAGAATTCGGTGGCGGAACGTTCATCTACTTCCAATTCTGATGACCCTTCGGCGCAGCCGACAAAGTCGCATAGCCGCGCAGCGCATCGCGTCGGCGGCGGTATGCCCGTCGCGCTGATGCTGGCGATCGGGATTGTCTGTGCCGTGGAGATTTTCCTGCGCACGCGCGACCCGCACTCATTGATCGCCTACCCGGAGTTGGCCGCGTCGGATGATCAGACTGTCACGTACGTCGCGGCGCGGGAGTTCATCGCCACCGACTCACCGGCCGACATCGCTCTGATCGGCTCCAGCCAGATGCGCGAGGGCGTGTGGATGCCGGCGCTAATCGATGACCTCCGATCACAACTCGGCGACGTCCGCGTCGCCAACTACGCGCTGCGCGGCGCTCGCGCCGATGCGATGGAGGCGGTGACTCAATACCTGGCGACTCACCCGCGGCCGCCGAAGCTGGCGGTGATCGGTCTGTCTGTGCGCGACCTGCGCGGCGCTGAACCGGACGTAACCCGCATGGCGGTGTTCTGGGATTTTTCACGATGGACGACCGAACTGCGCGCGCATGGATTTGACGCAGCACCCGCGCTGCCGGTGGTGATTCGCAACGGACTCGGAAAAATCTCCTACACGCTCCGCTACCGAGACCAGATCGCGATGGACCTGACCAGGCCGTTGAAGCCGCTCGGCATCGACTATCGCCGGGAAGGCAACCCAATCATCGGTGAAACGACGTTCCAACTCACCGGCGGCCGCGGGTTGAAGACGCTTGAGATCGCCAGGACGCGCATTTCAATGCGGCGAATGCTCGCTCGCGCCCGCGACAGCTACGCATGGGCCGAATCCCCCGAGCCGTCGCCGGCGATGGTACAGCGGCTTCGGTCGATGCTCACGGCCCTCAAGGAGCGGGGGATCGCCGTCGTAATCGTCGAGATGGGCGTGGCCGAGCCGCTGCAGAACGATCTGATCGCCGCGGACATGGCGACGGCGTTCGATAACACGGTTTCTCGTATCGCCAGCGAGGAGGGCGTGCGGTTCATCCCCGCCGAGGTGCAGCCGTTCAAGCTCGGGGAAGTGCATTTCAGCGATCTCCAGCACCACAATCGCCCGGGCGCTGAGATATTCGGTAAGTGGCTTGCCGGGGAGATTGTGCCGATATTCAAAGAGTCGCTCGCGGGATCGTATACACGACCGCCCGCGACAGGCCCGGCATCGCCATGAGTCAGCAATACGCGCACACCAGCGAATGGACGTTCAAGCAGAAGGCCGCACGCGCGCTGTGGATGATTGTCCAGGCGTCGCTCTTTCGCTGGTCGTGGCACAATATGTACGCCTGGCGTCGATTTCTTCTGCGACTTTTCGGCGCGCGGGTCGGCCGGGCGGTGCGCATCCGCCCGACGGCGCGCGTAGAGATCCCCTGGAACATCGATCTCGCCGACGGCGTCGTCATCGGCGATTTCGTCACGCTCTATTCGCTGGGAAACATTACCATCGGCGAAGCGAGCATGGTCAGCCAGCACAGCTACCTGTGCGCCGGCTCGCACGATCACACGAGCCTCAAGCTGCCGCTGCTCAAGCCGCCGATCACGCTAGGACGCGACGTGTGGATCGCCGCCGACGTGTTTGTCGGCCCGGGTGTGACGATCGGCGATCGCACGGTGGTCGGCGCGCGATCCAGCGTCCCGCGCGATCTCCCAGCGGGAATCGTCGCCGTGGGGAATCCTGCAACCGCCATCAAGCTGCGGCAATTGCAAGAATAATTTCAAGAATTGCCATTACGACCGGTCGCGCGATTTGTACAATGCGCCGGTTGGAATTGGTCACATCTCCTCTGCGGAGCATTAAAAATGAAGACGCTTCCCCGCGCCGGCCGTGGATTTACGCTCGTTGAGCTTCTTGTTGTCATCGGCATCATTGCATTATTAATTTCGATCCTGCTGCCGTCGCTGAACAAGGCGCGCGAGAGCGCGAACCGCGTCAAATGCATGGCCAATCTGCGCCAGCTCGGCACCGCGATCATCATGATCACCAATGAGGGGATGCTGAATAAAGACGGCACGAAAATCCGCAAAGGCTGGCTGCCGCCACAAGTCGATGTCAGCGGCGGATGGAAGCCCGACGGGATGTACGATAGCTCCTATGAGCACATCACCAAATCGGTGCTCAAGGCCGGAGGATGGATCGCTGACCCGCCGCCGACGGTCGGCTCGACTCCGATATTGATCCCGCAGAACGTCAATAATCTTTGGGTGTGCCCGTCCTACAAACAGTCCTGGCGATTTGTCGTGCAGAACAACGCCACTTGGAAATTCACCTACGACACGTCGTATCTCTATCTCGCGCGAGGCACGAGCACACGCACCAATGCCGGCTGGGATCGAACCGTCGTCGAGGCGACAAACTATCTGCCGCGCTTGCAAAAGATTTCGGAAAAAAGCGCCGCGCGGAAGATCATCTTCGCCGACTCGGTGATGTATGGCGCCGTCACCGACTTTAGCGGCACCAGCAACGTCGGCTGGTGGATCAACCATGTCGATCGGAAGAAAAAATCGATTGCCAACGGCGTGACCTCTCCGATCGGCGCTGCCGGGGCCAATCAGGTCTTTGGGGATGGACACGCCGAATGGGTAACGAGCTTCAAATCCACAGGCGCAAGCAATGTACTCCGCGCCGAGTCGGCTGGCGCAAATTCCCTGAATAACTCAATGGGGACGCATTCAAGCACCGCCACGACATGGTTTTGGTGGTAAATCCGCACCTTTGAACGCGCCGACAGGCTTTCCTCCCGCCGTCTGCGCAAATGAGAAAAACATTTGCGCATTAAGAAGTAGCCAAATAGTGGCGCGCCTTGCAATACTGTTAAGCGTACATGAATGGCGGCGCAAATCGCGTTGCCGAACCGGCGGATTGTTTGCGAGCCATTTTACAAGATGTGCTCTTACCTGTGGCGGGTGCCCTATGCGGAAAAAACACGGATTTACCCTCGTCGAATTGCTCGTCGTCATCGGCATCATCGCGCTGCTGATCTCGATTCTACTTCCGTCGCTGAACAAAGCGCGCGAGAGCGCCAAGCGGGTGAAGTGCCTGGCGAATCTTCGCCAACTTGGGATGGCGGCAATGATGGCGTCGAACGAGGGAATGCCGCAGACCGGCGGAAAGATGTCGCGCAAGGGTTTTGCGCCGAATCAACTTACCAACAGCGGCGGACGATGGAAGCCCGACGGCATGGCCAAGGTGCCTTACGAATACATCAGCAAGCGAATCCTTCGCGACGGTTCTTGGAAAATGCCCGAAACGCCCGTGCCGGCAACGGGATCGAAGCATCTGATTCCTGAAAATACCAATCAGATCTGGGTTTGCCCGTCGTATTCACAGCAGTGGCGATTTCTGGTGGAAGTGAGCAGCGATTTCGCGGGTGGCTCACCCGGTCCAACCGAATGGGCCACGAGCTATCAAATTGGATATCTCTACATACCGCAAGGCGAAAACTACAGCGCGGCCATTTTCGACCGCACCGACAAAACCAATCCAAATCCTGCGTTCCAAGACCGCGCCAGCGGGCTCCCCGAACCACGCCTCAAGAAGTTTTCAGAAAAAGGCGCGGCGCGTAAGGTCATCTTTTCGGATTGCATTATGTTCGGCGGCGTTTCCCTGGATGGCGGGGCAACGCACAACTGGTACATCAATCATATTGATAAAAAGAAGACCTCAATGGGCGACGGTATATCCTGGCCCCTTGGAGCCGCCGGCGCGAATCAGGTGTTCGGGGACGGACACGCCGAGTGGGTGACTTCATTCCCCTACACAGTGCGAGCAAACGGCAAAGAGCAACTCGTCGCCGGGCCGTCTCCTTCAAGAGTCTCGTCCGCCGCGAGTGCTCCGAGCGACCCGAACAATGCACTGGGCATTCACGATCCGGTTGCTGGCGGCGTAGCTTGGTTCTGGTGGTAAACTCAACAGTTTTTCCCATAAGCGCGATCTGTATTCCAGGAACGCAAGTTTTTTCCAAACAATTCTTGTGAAAACTCGGGATCGATTGTTATAGTCACTGGCCGTACCGAAGCGCGGATTCGGTTCCTGTCGCGGCCAGTCCTAAAACAAGTCGATCATGCGAAAAAACCGTGGATTCACGCTCGTCGAGCTGCTTGTCGTCATCGGCATCATCGCGCTGCTCATCTCCATCCTGCTCCCATCGCTGAATAAGGCCCGCGAAAGCGCCAAGCGCGTCAAGTGTCTGGCGAATCTTCGCCAGCTCGGCACGGCGATGATGATGTATTGCAACGAGGCCTCGGTCGGCACGTCCGGGCGAAACACCGGAAAAGGTTGGCTGCCGCCACAGACCGTCAACACCGGCGACCTCAACTGGAAGCCTGACGGACTTGGCAAGGTCCCTTACGAATACATCACCAAGCAGATTCTCAAAGGCGGCAGTTGGACGCGCCCGGCCGGGGCGGTGGGCAATGTCTTGATGCCGGAGAATTCCAATTCACTGTGGGTGTGCCCTTCATATACCCAGCGTTGGCGATTTATGTCCCAGCCGGCCATCTACGGTTGGGAAGAGACCTATGAAATTTCCTACGTCTACGTCCCGCGCGGCGCGAGTCAACTCAACGGCGGATGGGACCGCACACGAACAGATCGCACGCTCCAATTCCGCCTGCAGCGCATCTCCGAAAAAGGCGCAGCCAAGTGCATTCTGTTTGCCGATACGGTGATGTTCGGCGCGACGGCCGCCACCTGGCCGGCCAACGACTGGTGGATCAACCACATCGATCGCAAGAAGAAGTCTATCGCTCTTGGAACTACGTATCCCATTGGCGCAGCTGGCGCTAATCAGGTCTTCGCAGACGGACACGCCGAATGGGTGACATCATTCGCGTCGGTCGGCGCTGGTAAACAACTCCGCGCCGACGCGGCGCTGACGAGCACGGCCAACAACGCGATCGCCGCCCATTCCAACAGCGGCACCCCGGTTGACTGGTTTTGGTGGTAGCGCACCTGACTCGCGCGATCAACGTCACGCCAGCATCTCCCGTACGCGCACCGCAACCGCTTTGCCGAGTTTGGCGTGCTCCGATGCCTCCCAGTGCACGCCCTCGGTCGGACTGCTGATGATGATCTGTCCGGCATCGAGGAACGCGCACCCTTTTTCACGCGCGACTTGCGCGAACCACTTGCCGAACAGCCGGCTCTTTTCTTCACCGCCGGCGATCATCTCCTCGAACGGCGTTCCCTTCAGCGGCCCGACCGGCGGCGGGGCGATCAGCAGAACCTTCGGCGGCTGATTCTTCACCCCGGCCGTGCTTTTCTGGCAGATGTCCACCAGCACCCCCGCGCCGCGCGCGATGTCGTCGCCGCCGGCGCAGAAGCGGTGCTTGAGGTCATTGGTTCCCAGCAGGATGATCACCAGATCGATCGGCGCGTGGCTATGCAGGCAAGGCCGCAGGTACGCCGATCCGTTCTTGCTGCCCGAGCCGGGTGATTCAATCGGGTCCTCCCAGATCGTCGTCCGTCCGCCACACCCTTCTTCGATGACCGCGTAGCCGTCGCCGGCTGACTCGGCCCGTCCAATCCGCAGCTCATTCCTCATCACGCCCGGCCAGCGCGTATTGGCATCAAACCGGCTCCAGTCTTTGGGGCTCGTGCCGTGTGTGTTCGAATCGCCGAAGCAGAGAATGGTTTTCATGTGTGGATGATTTTGAACAAGTGAGATGAGATTGGCAATCGGTCGGGGATTTCGGCGGCGTGATAGGTCGGAATCCGGATGAACGCCAAGACGCCAAGAACGCCAAGGAATTCATACGAATTTTTTTATGTCTTCTTGGCGCTCTCGGCGTCTTGGCGTCTCTGCGTTCTCTGCCTAGGACTGAGAGGGAGTGACTACCCGATTCCTATTCTTTGATCTCCGCTAGGTAAGACGTCAGCTTCTTGATCAACCCGTCTCGCATCACAAACACATCGCAAAAAACCCCATTCATCCAGCCGCTCGCCCGGCGCTGGCAGCGCACCGATCCCTCCGCCACCACGATGTCGTTCTCTTCAATCATCCGATCGACCGCAACAATCGGTCTTCCAACAAATGCCTCATTCTCAATTTCCTTATCAAATGCCTCTTTGCCCCGATGATGAAACGCGCCGGGAATGATCCACTCAATGTCATCGGTCAAGCACGAGAGAATCTGTGCGTGATCCGACTTGTTGAACCCATCCATGAACTTTTGAACGATCTGTTTGTTCGCGCTGAGCATCTAATCCTTCGTTCTCCGCAATGTAAGGTGAGGAAGTGCGGGGACGCAAAACTTTTGACTTGACATCAGTTCGTTTGTTAGGTTATTGTACGGTCTAGTTGCGTAGCTTTTCATAGCTGCGAATCGACCATCGTGCACACGGGCTACCAGCCCAGTGTCTGTCCGCGTTTTCACTCCCGTCCCCAAGCCCCTGTCCCCTATCCCCATACCCCGAGGTTCCCATGATCTCCGACGCCTCCTTTCCGCAGTCCCAGCCAACCATTTCCGATGCCAAGCTGCTGGCCAATCGTCAGAACGCGCTGAAATCCACCGGCCCGCGGTCTGTGGAAGGAAAAGCCCGCTCCGCGATGAACGCGATCCGGCATGGCCTGTGCGCGGCCGCGATCGTCGCGCCGGGGGAGGATTTATCCGACTTCGAATTGATTCGGGATCAGTTGTTCATCGAGCACGATCCGCAGACCGTCGTCGAAACGGTTTTGGTGACGCAGTTGGCGCACTCGGCCTGGCGGATGTCGAGATTGGCCGGCGCTGAGGCCAAGGCGATCGAGCAGAACATGACCCGCTTCGGCAAGAAGCTCGATGCCGCCGGGGCGCTGGGGCACGACATCGGGAGCCATAACTCGATGCTCAATCGATTGCAAATCTATCAGATGCGACAGGAACGCGCGTTTTACCGTGCGCTGAATGAATTGCGCAAAGTGAAGAAGGAGGGGGAGGGGCTTGGGGATTGGGGTCAGGGGTCTGGTGAAAACGATTCGGACGAACGAAGCCAAACTACCCGTCCCCAAGCCCCTGTCCCCAATCACCATCCCGAACAAACGAACCCACCGGGCGGCTTGCACGATAGCCAGCCCCCTCACCCTAGCCCTCTCCCGGGGGGAGAGGGGACGGAACAAACGAAGCCTGAGGTGGGGCGTGGGGACCGGGGTCAGGGGTTTGGTGGAAACAATTCGAACGAACAAAGCCAAACCACCAAGCCCCAAGCCCTTGTCCCTGATCACTTTTCCCCTCATCGCTCGTCGCTTTCCACTCACCACTCACCCACTCATCACTTTCCACTCTCCACTATTGTCCCGACTTCGGCGTGACGGCAGCCAAGACCGCGTCGTGAAGTACCGCGCTCAGGACTTGCTGGCCGGCGGATGTGGGATGGATTGCGTCGCGGTACAGCGGCGGGCCGGCGCGGGCGGCTTCTCGGTACGTGGGGCGGGCGTCGATGAATGTCGCGCCGGCGGTCTCGGCGGCGGTGTGGATGGCGGTCCATGCGGGGTTGTCGGGGGCGTTCAGTTCTTCGCGCTGTGGGTGCATCACGACGATCACCGGGCGCGCGCCGGAACTGAGTCGTCGTACGAGTTTTGTGATTGTTTCCATCACGGCCGGGTCGGGCGTGGGTGTTGCGGTTTGGGTCGCGGAATCCTGGGCGGCGCGGATCGCGAAAAATCGTGGAATGTATCGGCTGAACAGGACCGACAGCGCGCTGGTGGGCTTTTTATCCGGATAGCTGCTGCTAACGCCGACGGTGGGCGCGAAGGTCATTCGGTCATCGGCGTCCTGCGTGGAGAGGATGACGATCGACACGTCGGCGCCGAAATCGCCGAACGCATCGACGTACGCGAGTTCATTCGCCGGACCCCAACTGCCGGCCGACGCGTTGAGCACCTGGACCCGTCGGTGGTCGAACTCGCGGGTGAGCATCGCCGCTAAGCGCGTGGTGGCGATGTCCGACTGGTCCAGTTGGTTGCCGCCGTAGGCTATCGAGTCGCCGATGACGAGGACGCGCAGCTCATTTTCCGCCCGCTCGGTGATCATCGGACTGCGCTGAGAGAACTGGTTGATAATGATACGATTGCCCAGAAACGTGCAGTCCTGATTCGGCGCGAAGCGATATTCCATCCGGTCATCCGCGACCGAAAGCGGCGGATCGCACAGGCCGATCAATCGGCCGACGATCTCCGTGCCGACCAGGAGCACCGCAACGGTGATTACGAATGCGACCCCCGCGCGGCGAACGAATCGGCGGGAAATCTTCATCCGAGCGGCTCCAGCGACAGCTCGCGGGTTTCGTCGGCGGTGACGGCTCGATAAACCAGGAGGATACCGACCAGCATCGTCAACAGGTGAAACGCCAACTGCAGGCCCCACAGCGTCTCGCCGGCGCTGGCGCCGAGCCACTCGCGGAAGACATCCTTGCCAGCCGACGCGATGCTCTGGCGCGCCTGCAGGCCGTAGGAGATTTTGAAGCCGTACGCCAGACCGGAAAAGCTCCACGCCAGTGCGAACGTGAGCCAGTCGCCGGCGAGGAACCGTCGCCACGCGAAGAGGATGAGGAACGGCATGAACCACTGGTGGTGCTCGGGTTGGATGCCGACGAAGACGACGAAGAAGGTCGTGTGCGTCGCCACCACCGACGCCTCGGGGCTGGACCGGCCGCCGCGGAAATAGAGCGTCGCCAGGGAGATCAGGACCAGTGCGATGGCAGTTGTCACAGTGATGATCGGCCGAAGCGTCTCGAACGAGAGCTTGTCAACGCCCATCATGCGGTCGAGCAATCCCCACGGCGACGGCGAGTTGGAGATCGCGTTATACGCGTAGCGATCGAGAAACATCCCGGTAAGCTTCCAGCGCACGAAAAGGAAGATGAAGAAGATGATCGTGATGGCGCCGGTGGTGACGAGAATTTTGGCGCGGCTCGCGCGCGAGGTGAGAAAAATGCCCAGCGACAACAACAGCGCGAAGAGCTTGTGGGTAAAGAGCCCGATGCCGCCGAAGAGCGCTGCGATGGTTGGATGCCCGCGCAGCAGTGCGATCATCGCGAACGAGGTCCACATCGCGGCGATGCAGTCCTCCTGGCCCCAAAGCGCCGATGCGCCCACGGAACCGGGAACGCACATCAGCATCAACGCCGCGATCCATTCCTTTTTTTTCCACGTGCGCGAATTCACGCGCAGCATCGCCCATGCAGTCACCGACAGCGCGGTGACGTCGTACAGGATCATGCTCAGCCGATGGCCGTAGAAGGTGCCCAGCGCGTCGCTGAGTAACTTCCCGGGAAACCAGACCTGAACGGGTATCAGAGGGGAGTAGATGACCGCATCGGGAACGTCGTCGAGTCCGTCGGCGCTGAAAAGGATCAGCGGGTGCTTGAGAAAGGTGCGGTACGCGTTGAAATCGTCCGCAAACTCCCGGCCGTGCGTGACCTGGTGCAGGCCGAGCAATAATCCGATACGAACCACGAGCGCGAACAGAACCAGGATCGCGAGCACGCGCCACGAATGGGCGCTCAGGCGGTGGTCAGTCGCGGTCTGTTCGTCCAATTGCTCAGTCGATGTGCTCAAGCACGCACCTGTCCCTGTTTACGCTGGTTTTACAATGACGTCATCGCAGAACCGGACGTTCCCCTGCTTCCTTTATACGCAGCTTATACACCAGATTCAGAGAATTTCAGCCCAGGATTCCGGTTTCGCTCAATGCGCGGCGCAGCCCGGCCACCGGATCGGCACGGCGAATCCAATCCTGAAGAATACCGGCCGACGCGGCTTTTGTTGTCTCCAATCGTCCCTCATCGGTCGCGATTCGCATGACGTCAATCAACTGCTGGAGATCTCCGTGAGTGAACGTAAAGCCATTGACCCCGTCACGCACGAGTTCCGCGGCCGCACCGACGACGTCGCTGGCGATGATCGCGAGCCCGGCGGCGGCGGCCTCATTGATCACCAGCGCCCACGGTTCGTAATCGCTCGGCAGGATCAGGATATCGCTGGCGCGGTACAGCGCGCTGATCGTAGCCTGATCGTCGAGAAAGCCCGTCCAGATCACGCGGTCTTTCAGCTGTACGGGTACGCGCAACCTAAGCTCCGGGCCCAGCGGGCCGTCACCAACGATAATGAGATCCCACATGGGTCGCTCGGCCGCGAGGCGGACGAATGCATCAATCGCCAGATCAACCCGCTTCACCGGCGCCAGCCGGCCGGAGTAGACGATTCGCCTGCGCCCGTCATCAAGGTTGAACCGATTTTTCACATCGGCAATCTGTTGCGGGTTGATGGCGCCGACCATCGCGTAATCGGGCTCATAGGGGACCCAGTAGATTCGTTTCGGATCGACGCCGTAATGTTCGAAATATTCTTGCCCGAGCGATCCGCAGCACATGACGCCGCTTGACCAACTGAGGACCCGCCGCAGCACAACCCGCTTGAGGCGCGCCTTAGTGCCGGTCCGAACTTCGCTGCGCATGTTGCTGTCGCCCCAGACGAAGCACGGGATGCGGCGCTGGCGGCACCAGCGGATGATTCGCAGGCGACCCGCGTCGGCATAGCCGTAGACGACGACGGCGCGTACATCCTGCCTAGCAAGTTCGCCAATCACCCGCCCGCCCTTTGCCCACTCACGGCCGATTGTGCGCGCGGGAGATTCGGTGGCGATCTGTCCGCTGCCGAACATGATCGGATTGATCTCCGGCGGCAGCGTGGCCGACCATGGCGAGTTGCTCACTTCGTGCGTGAAAATGCTGAGCAGACGCAGCTCCGGTATCTCACGGACGATGCGCTGGTGGAAGTGCGTGCGATACGGCGTCGGACCATTGGTGATGATCGCCAGCGTGGGCAGCGTTTTGGTGGTTGCTTGCATCTTCAAGGATCGTCCGGTCCGGTCGCTGTGCTCGATCGTCTTGACACGGACGATGCGGTAGTTGAAAAGGACAAGCGGTGCAAGTCAACCGGCCGTCACTACGCATTCTGCACGTCATCACTTCGCTGGATCCCGCCGCCGGCGGGCCGCCGAACGTTCTGCTGCGGCTCGCGGCCGCGCAGGCGGCGCTGGGACACAGCGTCGCCACGTTGAGCTACGGCGGCGCGGGCATCGCCGATCGTGTGGCCAAAGATCTGGCGAACGTGCCCCAGAGCAGTCGGGTTGAGAATATCTACCTCGAGCGTGTCGGATTCATCGAGCGGCGATTCTCACTGGCCGCCCGAGCCAAATGTGATGAGCTTGTCGCAAGGTTTGATATCGTGCACCTGCACGGCGTGTGGGATTCGGTCCTTCGTTATGCGGCAACAGCAGCCAGCAAGCACCGCGTTCCGTACATGATCGCTCCGCACGGAATGCTCGATCCGTGGAGCCTGTCGCAGAAAAAGCTGAAGAAGCGCATCGCACTGGTGCTGATGTATCGCCGAATGCTCAATCGAGCGGCTGCGCTCCACCTGCTGAACGCCGACGAGGAATCGCTGCTGGCGCCACTGCGACTCACAGCCAGAAAGGTGATCCTGCCGAACGGGATCTATCTCGATGAGATCAATCCGCTGCCCGAGCCCGGCAGCTTCAGAAAAGCGCACCCTGCGCTGGGCGATCGGCCGTACGTGCTGTTCCTCGGCCGGCTGCATTTCAAGAAGGGTCTGGACTACCTCGCGGCGGCATTTGCGGAACTGGCGGGGAAGATGCTGGAGATCGACCTCGTCGTCGCCGGTCCGGATGATGGCGAAGGCACGAATTTCCAGCGTGCGATCGCCGAGGCCGGTTTGGGCGCTCGGGTGCATCTGGTCGGCCCGCTCTATGGCCGGCGTAAGATCGAGGCATTCGCGGATGCGGCCGTCTTCTGTCTGCCGAGCCGGCAGGAAGGATTTAGCGTCGCGATCGTCGAAGCGATGGCGTGCGGCGTACCGGTTGTAATCAGCCGTGCCTGTCATTTTCCGGAGGTGCAAGGCGCCGGCGCGGGAATCATCACCGAACTCAGGCCGCTGGAAATCGCAGGCGCCCTTGGCCGAGTGTTGTCTGACCAGGCTACACGTGACGCGATGGGCGTCGCGGGAAGAAGTCTCGTCTCGGGGAAATATACATGGGCTTCGATTGCCGCTAAGTCGATAGAAATCTACTACGACCTGCGCGGCGACGTTGCTTGCGGGGCTCGCCGTGAGATGTAACCTGATTCAGACTTCGGCGCGTCCCACGAGCCAGAGTAGATTGGACACGGGCAAATAGTGATCAGTCCGCGGGCACAGCTTGTCACCTCGATCTTTCTTGCGCAGCTAATCCGCGTGCTGGCGATGCTGGTCGTCGCCCGCTTCGTCGGCCCGCACGATTCAGGCGTCTACGCGCTGCTGCTCGCCTCGGCGGTGGTGCTGACGGGGTTCGCGGATTTCGGCATCCCCTCATCGCTGGTGCAAACTCGCGAGATCGACGAGAAGACGTCAACCGATACCGCGGTCGTGCTGGGAATCGGTCTCTATCTGATTTATGGAATGGCAACCATCGGGACCGGCGTTTTCCTGGTGCACATGGGGCAAGATTATCGCCTGATCGGAATCAGCGTCATCCTCGCCATCACCAATCTGCTGGCCGAACTGTATGCGATCCAGTTGGCGCGGTTGAATCGCCGCATGCGGTTCGGCGCGGAGTCTCTGCAGAACATCATTTTCGCCGCAAGTCAGGCGGCGACCGGGATCGTGCTGGCGATCTATGGCTGGGGCGTCTACGCACTGGCGATTCAGGCGCTGGCCGGTCAGGCGATCGCGAATATTGCGATCCTACGGCAGTCGCCGCTCACTGTGCCGACGAGCTTTTCCTGGACCGTCGCGAAGCGATATATCGCGCTGGGCGCGAAGGTCAGCGCGGCTGCATATCTGGGCAATTTATTCGCCAGCGTGGTTTCGATCGTTTTTAAGACCCTGGGCGGTAATCACCTGCTCGGCTGCTGGGAGAAGGCGACGCGCGTGCAGAGTCTGCTTTCGCAGAATCTGCTGGCGGCGCTGGACCGAGTGTTCTTCACTTCCTTCTGCGCGGCCAAAGATGATGCGCATCGCCGCGCGCTGGTTGTGCAAGGAACAGGCATCTACATGGTCGTCGCCTGCGGAATGGCCGCGTGGTTTTACGTGTCGGCCGAGGATCTGGTGCGCGTGATGCTCGGGCGCGAATGGGCCGACGCCGTGCCGATGATGCGCGTGCTGGCGATCGCCGTGCCCGCCGGTGGGATTTATGGCGTCGGATACGCCGCGTCATACGCGATGGGTCGCACCGGCGTGCTGCTGCTCGTCCAGATGATGATGCTCGCGATCTTTTCGCCGATGTTCCTGCTGCGAGGCAAGGATGCCGAATCGATCACGGCGATTTACGCGGGCTCGCGATACTTCGTCGGTCTGTTCCTGATCATCTGGGTGATGGTTCTCCTGCGAAACGCCATTGCGCGAGCGGCGGTGTCCCCTCTAGTTTCTTTAGTGCAAGGCGTGGTCTGCGCGCTGACGGCACATTACCTCGCCGGGCCGATCGGCAGGCTTGCCGGGTGGGGGGCGTCATGGTTACCGGACCAACTGTTCGGCAAGCCGATTCCGCTGGACGCAATTTTACGGCTGATCGTGGTCAGCGTTGTCGTGTTCTTGTTGTACATTATCCTCACGATCGTTCTCCAGCCGGCCATGGGCAGGCGGCTGCTGCAATTGACCGCCCGCAACCGTACGCAGCCAGTCGCTGCCGATGACGTGGAAACCCCGCATGCTAGGTAACCTGATTCGCCGAGTGATCCCCGCGCACCTGCGTCCGGTCGGCTACATGCACAAGCTCGTCTGGGATCACGTCGGCGGGAAAGTGGCGGCCGGTCCGTTTAAGGGGATGAAGTATATCGGGGAATCGTTCTATTCGGCCTATATGCCGAAGCTCTTGGGCATTTATGAACGCGAGGTTTATCCTTTTATCGAAAGCGCAATCGCGAAGAAGTTCCCCGTGATTCTGGATATCGGTGCGGCCGAAGGATATTACGCATGCGGAATGGCGATACGTTGCGCGGACTCGAAAATCATCGCTTTTGAAGGCGAACAAGAAGCCCGCAAACTCAACGCACAAATGGCCAAGATCAATGGCGTGAGCGATCGCATCGACATACGGGGATACTGCACGCGCGCCGAGGTGAAGACCATTCTCGCGGAAACGGACCGGGCGCTGTTGATTGTCGACTGCGAAGGATATGAACATATACTCCTTGACCCGCTTCGGTCTCCTGACCTTGCCAAGGCGACAATTCTGGTGGAGTGCCATGATTTCTTAGTTGCGGGACTGACCGAGGAACTCAAGGAGCGATTCGCCCCCACGCATGACATAACGCAAATCATGGCCATTCCGCGCAACGCGTCGGAGTTTCCTAAAACAACGCTGTACACACGGGCGCTTGGCAACGCTCGCATCACTCACGCTGTCAACGAATGGCGGCCGGTTCAAATGTGGTGGCTGTGGATGACCCCCCGGAAGTGACCGGGGATCTTCAATCGGTCAACTAATTTATGGTTCACTGCACGAATTAGCGGTTCAGTATGAGCGAAGAAGGCCATCCTATTAAGATTTTTTTCGTCTGTACCGGCGTCGACCTCAGTCGGCGCGGGATAGAGAGCTTTTTTCGTGAAGCGTTTGAAGGTTTAAAGGATGCTCCCGGATTGGACATCACGCTCTATAAAGGCGGTGGCCGTGACGGCGACCGAGAAAAGCGAATTCGATGTGTTCCCAAGGAAAGCCGTCTTGGCCGGTTGCTGGGCAAGGCCATTCGGCGGAGCGGGTACGTCGTGGAGCAGCTGACGTTTCTGCCGGGGCTTATCAAAGAAATCCGCAAACATCGGCCCGCGATCATTTTCTACAGCGATGCAAGTGTCGGTATGAACTTGTATAAGTACCGGAACTGGATTGGTGACTCCTACAAGTTACTATTTTCGAACGGCGCGCCGCTCGCATCTCCGATCCTGATGACGGACCACGTCCACCAGGTTACGCCATTTTATTACGAGCAAGCTCTGGCGGTCGGCGAGTCGGTGAATCGCAATACACTGGTTCCCTACGGCATCATTGTTCCCCAAGGCCCACCGTTGATCGATCCGCAGCTGCGAGCCGATGTGAGACGAAAGCTAGGCCTGCCGGCCGATCGGAAGATCATTCTCAGCGTCGGGGCAATCGGAATGAAAACGCATAAGCGGATGCCGCATCTGATTCGGGAAGTGGGACGAATGGCAACGCCACGACCATTCCTGTTATTGCTCGGGCCTGTGGAAGAAGGCCGCATCGAATTTACAAAGCTCGCCGATGAGGTGCTGGGGCACGACAACTACCAACTTACAAGCGTGCCGTACGGCCATGTTGGCGAGTACTATAAAGCCGCGGATGTTTTTACTCTGGCCTCATTATCCGAGGGGTTCGGACGTGTTTACATTGAAGCCATGATCGCGGGTTTGCCTTGCGTGGTTCACGATCACCCGATAATGCGATATGTGCTTGGGGGGCTGGGGATTCACGTGGACATGGCCGCGCCGGGAGCGTGCTCTCTGGCGTTGGCGACGGAGTTGAGCAAGCCTTTTGATCCCGCGGCGGCCATCGAGCGGCGTGAATCCGTGCGTACGCGTTTTGCGTGGAAGTCGTTACAGTCTGATTATACGGCCATGTTTCGCAAATGCGTCGCGGGCGCTTCCAATTAACACGGATCAGGAGACGTATCATGTCGGACACCCCGTATTCTTCTGATTTTTACAACAGTCAGTCTTTAGGTTCCCTCAGTTCGGCGCGCACGGTTGTTCCGCTGGTAAGCCGGATCATCCAGCCGAAGAGCGTTCTTGACGTGGGATGTGGCATTGGAACATGGCTCGCCGCGTTTTCGGAGCACAAGGTATTGGATTTTCGAGGTATCGACGGTGACTACGTCGATCGCAGCAAACTGGCGATCCCTCCGGAGCGGTTCGAGTCCAAGGACCTATCCAAGCCGTTCGATCTGGGACGGCGATTCGACCTGGTCTGCAGCTGCGAGGTCGCGGAGCATCTACCAGCGGCGTCGGCGGCGGGTTTCGTGCGATCTTTGGTAAAACACGCCCCGGTTGTGATGTTTTCCGCCGCCGTTCCCGACCAAGGGGGAACCTTCCATATCAACGAGCAGTGGCCGGAATATTGGGCGGACCTTTTTGCAGAATGCGGGTATGTCGCGATTGACTGTATTCGGCCACAAATCTGGAACGATCCGGCAGTTGAATATTTCTATGCCCAGAATCTTTTTCTGTTCGTCGAGGCTTCCGTCGTGGAGCAGAACGACTTTCTAAAGTCCGAACGAAACAAAACAACCGATGGCCGGCTGGCGCGCGTTCACCCGTCCATTTGGCGTGCGCGGAGCGACCCCAAAAACCTTACGCTTGGACTTCTGGCGCGAACCCTTCCTGCGCAAGTCGGACGGAGCGTTCGATTTCGGATGAAGCGAATATTGGGTGGAGCCCGCTCGTCATCGATGCTCCTGCCGGCAAAGTATCGCTGATCTTCTATTGAAAGCGATAAATGGCTTTTCACGGCTTTATGCTCCTGCGCGATGAAGAAGACGTGATTCAGCAAAATCTGGATCACCTGCTGACGTGGGTTGACGGGCTGTACATCCTCGACCTGGGCAGCACCGATCGCACGTGGGAGATCGTCCAAGACTATGCCCGGCGCGAGAAGCGCATCATTCCGTTCGAGCACGCGCCGATCGTCTACAGCGACAACCTGCGCAGCTACATGTTCCACCATCTCCGTAACAGGCTGCGGCACGGCGACTGGGTGCTGCGACTGGATGCAGACGAATTTTATCACGTGCCGCCGCCTCAGTTTGTTCAGGAGCGAATGACGAAGCACGAGTCGGCGGTGCATCTGCAGTGGTATTTTTTCCGGCTCACTCATCAGGAAGTCGCCGACTATGAAAGCGGGCGCGTGGATGTGATGGCCGATCGGCAACGATCCATCATCGAGCGGCGGCGCTACTACAAGATCAGCGATTACGCCGAGCCGCGGATGTTCCGCTACCGCCGGACCATGCAGTGGCCGGAGACGATCAGCTTCCCGTTCAATGCCGGGTATGTCGCGCGCGAGCGAATACCGATCCTCCACTATCCCCACCGCGACCCGCTGCAGATGGCGCGCCGATACCGCCTGCGCGCCGAGATGATGAAGCTCAAGGCCGCCGCCGGCGGGCACTGGAAGCTGGACGACTGGCGGCAGGATGTCGTCGATGATGTTGGCGGTAGCGAAGCGCAGAGCAGAAAGGTCGGGATCGCTGATTCCAGCCTGGTCGATTCGGGCCCGCTGCTGCACTGGACGCCGGGCACGCCGCTTACGGAGAGTCCCAGGTACAACCACGTCCGCCCGGTTCGGCAGCGTGTCGCCACACGGCTTTTGTATGCAACCGGCGTCTCTCTGTTGGACCTTCGACGGCCGCGCTTCGACGCGTCATTCAAACCTCAGTACCTCTCAGAGGAAACCAACGCGCTGATTGGCAGGATGTCCGCACAGGAGTAAATCGCCGCGAGTTTCCATGACTTGAGGGCGATATCGGGGCAGCTTGATCTCAGCACGGCACAGTTCAATTCGATTGTGTTGTAAAGGGTCGCATTTGGCGACGAACGAGATATGATCCATTGTCAATAACTTGCTCCGAAGCCTGACGAAGTTCCTCACCGAGTTCCTCACCGGAGATTGAGTTTGAAGTGGAGTATATTCGGGCCGCAGATGGTTTTGGAGCATCGGTGCAATGACAAGCCGCCGGGTACTTATCGTCTCGACGACATTTTTCCCGGACCCGCAGGTAGCCGCCATTCGGATGACACAGTGGTGTCGGCACCTGCCGGATAAGGGCTGGCAGCCGATCGTCGCGTGTCGGCATTACGGGTATGACGCGACGCGCGAAGTCCTCGACGATAAGGTCCATCCCGGCGTTGAGGTCCGCCACCTGACCGCCGCCCCGACCGTTGACCGGGTTCGCGCACAGGAGCGCACTTGGAGTCCGCTGCGGCAGATACAGACTGCGCTGGCTTCGCTCGTCTATTCGCCAGACGCGTCCGCTCGGTTCTGGACATCGATCGATCACAAGTTGCTTGCACTTGTCGATGAATTCAAGCCCGAAGTGATTCTCACCACCGCGCCGCCATACGGGATCCACCGTGCCGGCATGCGGCTAGCCCGCAAGACCGGCATCCCCTGGGTCGCTGATTTCCGCGAGGCGTTTATCGCCGATCCGCGATATCGTCCGCGCGGACTGCACACATGGCAGTGGCCGGCATATCGGAAGTACGAAAAGGACGTTTATCAGCAGGCGGCGTTGGTGATTCACCAACTCCCTGTCCACCAGCGATGGGCTCGTCGGCAATATCCGTTTGCGAAGCACAAGTGCGTCACGATGATCAACGGATTCTCCGACGCGCTGATCGACGGCTCAATTGCGCCGGAATTAGCCAGCGGTGGGCGGCGGAGTGTTCGCGTCGTCGGAACGTGCCTCGACGGTGACGCGCTGAAAATCGCGCAGGCGGTGGCGCGGATGGTGCGAGGCGGACATGACATGGAGCTGCGGTTCGTCGGCCGTTTGCCCGAGACATTGCCACAGATGCGTGAATTACTCGGCGATCGGGTTATCGCTACTGGATATGTTCGATATGACCGCGCCGTGGCCGAGATTCTGGGCGCGGATGTGCTGGTCAACTATCTCAGCGATCAGCGCCGCTCAGGGATGATCATCAGCACAAAGCTCATCGAGTATATCGCGACGAGAAAGCCGGTTGTGGAGGTAAACCCGACTTGGTCCAACCGCCGATTCGCGCGTCATTGGCCGCAGGTGAAGAGGCTGGACGACGCGTCAGATCAAGCGCTTGCGGCAGCGCTGATTCAAGCCAACGGCGCGAGTATTGCGCCGGACACCGAGCAGTATAAAACCTATTGCGAAGACTTCCGCTGGTCGCGACAGGTGGAAACGGTCGCGGGGTGGTTCAATGCGGTTGCGGATCGGCGGCCGATTGTGGAGTGAGGGGATCGTTTTCGCGAGACAGTTGGGCGCAAATTAATCCCAGCCATCCAACTACAAACGGCTCGTAATACTTTTGCCACGCCATCGCGTTCGCTGTCTGGGCGGCGACGAACGCCAGCAGTGTCACAATCGCAATAACTCGGGCCCGGCGCGGCAGGCTCGCGAGCATCCATGCCAGCACAGCGCCGCCAAGCAGAGAGAGCGGCACGAGGAGAACCGAACGGTCCATCGGCGCCGGAAGCTGCTGGGCGATGTTCCAAAGCCCCGAGCGCCGGCCGTGTGATTCGTCCCAGTTGCTGGGAACCAGAAGCGCGATCGGCAGCGCGATTGCGATCCCGCACGCGATCGGGCGCATCGCCATTTTCACAGGGCGCAGTCGGCGGGCGATCATCGGCAGAAAGAGCGATCCGATTAATCCGAACAGCGCCATGATGAACATCGGCACCGACCAATTCGGCCCTTCGTGCTGCCACGTGGAATGGCCGGGCGGGAGCGCGCCGGAGACGGTTTGGAAACCCGGTGGCACCAGGCCGTGCCAGATGCGGACGAAGTACGCGACCATCGCGAACGCCGGGAGTGTCAGCGTCATCATCATCCCGAGACGCCGGAGCTTCGGTCGGCTCGGAAGCAGAGCGCCATCCTCATCCAGATAAGCGGCCGCCCAAAGCACGGCGGCGGCCCAGAGATGCACGTGCCGGAACAGGACCAGCAGCACGAGCACTAACGCAGCGAGAAGCATTTTTCGAACGGTAAAACGGGGCTGGCTGGCAAGCGCGAGCAGAATAAACACCAGCATCCAACTCGCATTGTCCGGCCGAATCCATAGCGCGGAATAGTGAAAATATGGAGAAGCCAATAGCGCCAGCGCAAACACCCATCCCCATTTCACCCGCGAACGACAAGCCAGCATCACCGCCAGCAGGCAACCGGCGGCGAAGCACGCATTGGCGATCCGCAGCGCGGCATCGGAGCCAGTCAGCTTAAGAACTAACGCCAGCGCCAGGTGGTAGCCGGGCGTCGTGGCGGCGTTGTAATGGACCAGATCGAATCGCGGGAACTGATTCGCGAACTCGCGGATCGTGGGGACGTGGTACTGCACTTCATCCGCCCACGGCGTTCCGCGATTCGGAGCGACGAAGGTCGCGGTGGACCAGACCGCCGCGCACAGGATCGCGATGATGAGAGGAGAGAGCGGGCTGCGGAAGAGCTTGATCATGGGGACGTGCGTACTAGTGTTGTACGCGCGATCGTGCGCTTCACCAAGCTGCGCAGACCGCGTTATCGACGTCGACGAAGCAGCCCGATACCGGCCGCGAGCGGGAGCAAGAGGCTCGGCTCGGGAACAGTGCCGGCGAATGCACCCAGCGTGTAGTAGCCGTTAGTTCGCCGATTGCCCATCGCGTCGTAGAGCGGCATCGAGCTGAGTCCGCCGTTCATACCGATCCAACCCAGCGCCGGCGATCCGGGCAGAAGCGTGTAGTCGCCATTTGCTGCATCGCGAAAGAGCGGATCGGCAAAGTGGGAGTTGCTCTCGAGACCCAGCGCGGCCCACTCCTCGGGGGTATAGTTCACAAAATAGCCCAAATCGATCAAAATTCGGTTGCGGCCCGGCCCCCAATAGAGATTATCGTGCGCCCGCAAGCCGTTGTCTTTGCCAAGCCAGCGAAGCGCTAAGCCGGATTTGCTCCGCACGATATTCCCATAAAACTGCGTGTTCGCGTTGCCGCCCACCGATGACAAGGCCGCGCCATCCTCAATATCAAACGTGCTGAACCGGACGATATTATTCCGGCCGTGGTCATCGATCACTGAGTAGTAGCGCGTCTGATTGACGTACTTGTTTGCAACAATATTCTGAAGAATTGAACTGCTCGCAGTCACAAAAATATAGGAGTTGTAGCCTTTCACCTGCACGCCATCGACGATTGTATAGTCCGTGCCCACGTTGAGCGATGCACCCTGTTCGAGCGTGATATTCTGCAGGCTGAGCGTTCCCGGACGAAGGTTGGCGTCCACGTGCGTGCCACGCGCAATGACGTTCTTAACGCTGACTCTGCCAATCCCGTTTCCGTCCCCGTGCGCGTAAAACGCCCCGGCCCCGGGCATGTTCTCCGCTGTGATGGTGTCCCAGTCTGAGGTGTCGTCAGTCCTGCTCGCGTCGCTGTAGGAGACGTACGCGGAGGAACTGATCTGGTTGGGCAGCACGAAGGCGCTGTAAAGCCCCTTGCCGACAAAACCCGTCGAGTTGATCGTACCAAAATGATGCTTGCCCGCGCGGTACGCTTCGCTGTCCTCGATCCGGATGTTCGAGCTTTGCATCACCCGGAACGCATAGCCGGCGTTGTCCTTGGCGGATTCATCCACGACCACATTGCGGATAACGACGTTGTGTTTATCCGTGACATTTACGACGTCATCGCGAACAGCAGCAGTGAAATTGACCGTGCCGTTCCGGGGATCGGTGCCGTGCGCGTTGATGTAGACTTTGCCGTCGTCCGCCTGATACCAGGTGCCGGGATGGTCGCGGACGTAAGTAATGTTGGCCGGATTGTTCTGGCTCAATCCACTCAGCTTGATGGCGTGGTTGTAGAATACCTGGTTCGACAGTACGGCATTGACGGTTTGGCCATAGTTAGCGACGTAGGCGTTGCCTGAGTACGGCTGGAAAGAGGCAGCGGGAATCGGATCGCTTCCCCACAGCTTGGGCTTCGCACCCGAGCCATATGCATCGATGACAAGCGGCGCAGCGGCCGTTCCGGACGAGGGGACTACCAGCGATTCGCGCCATTCCCCGCCGCGCTGTAGCAGGATGCGGTCGCCAGGGTTGAAGGTTGACGAATTGACCTTGCTCAGACTCGCCCAGGCCGTGCCCGACGAATTGCCCGCAGCGGCGTCGTTGCCCGTGGGCGAAACGTAATAATCGGTCGCGATAGACAGCCGCGCAGCGACGGCGATAGCTAGAGACGCGGCCAGGGTCCGATAAACGAGCACAACACCTCTCCTCTGGATGAAATCCGCACCCCTGAACCGATCATAGCACCGGGCCGGTATGCAGGTTTAGAATACCGCTCATTTTCCCGAGGTTCCAACGAAAAATCCGGGGATGTGTCCGGCAATCCGTAGAACCCGTGTTTCTGATACCGTGCTGGCGTTTCCTCCACCGCCGGATACGCTTCTGCCGCTCGAATTGGAAGGTGACATGCATCTGCTATCAGCTAAAGGATTTCTCGCCGGCGGAGTGTCGGCGGGGATCAAGGTTTCGGGCAAGAAGGACGTCGGCCTTCTGATTGCCGAAACCTACGCCACCGCGGCGGCAGCATTTACAACCAACAAGGTGTTCGCCGCCCCGATCAAGGTCGGACGAAAGCACATTCGCGGCGGTGTTTTGAAGGGCGTCGTGCTCAATTCCGGCAACGCCAACGCCTGCACCGGCAAGCAAGGCCTTCGCGATGCCAACCGGATGTGCACACTTGCGGCGCAGCTCACCCAGAGCGATGCGGACCTGTTTTTGCCGTCTTCGACCGGCATCATTGGGCACCTGCTTCCGATGGATAATGTCTTTGCGGGAATCCGCGCCGCGGCCGCCGATATGGGGGATTCGCAAGAGCACGCGCTGGCATTTACCGATTGCATCCTCACGACCGATACGGTGCGAAAATTCGCCGCCGCGACACTGCGCATCGGGGGGAAAAAAGTCACCATCACTGGAATTTGCAAAGGCGCCGGCATGATCGGCCCGCGCATGAACGTCCCGCAGGCGACGATGCTCGGCTACCTCCTCACCGACGCGGCCATTCCTTCCAAGACACTGCGGGAACTGCTCGCCCGCACCGTGGATCGCAGCTTCAACTGCGTCACGATCGATAACCACATGAGCACCAACGACACCGCAGTGCTGATGGCCAGCGCCGAATCCGGGGCGAAGGTCGCCAATCGTGCGGCCCGTGACAAGTTCCTAAAGGCGCTCGATGAGGTCACCCAATCCCTCGCCCGGCAGATCGCCGCCGATGGCGAAGGTGCGACCAAGATCTTCACCGTCCGCGTCCGGGCGGCTACTAGCGATGCTGACGCGCGCAAGATCGCTCGCGCGATTGCCGACAGCGCGCTGGTCAAATGCGCAATCCACGGCAACGACCCCAACTGGGGCCGCATCGTCTCGGCGGCGGGGATGTGCGGAGCGAAGTTCAGCCCCGACAAGTCGAAGCTCACGCTCCAGGGCGCCGTCGTCTATCGCCGCGGTACGCCGGTAGTGTTTGATGCCGCCAAAGTGAGCGCGTCGCTCAAATCCAAAGAAGTGATCGCCGACCTGCACTGCGGCGCCGGAACCGGTGAAGCGACGGTGTGGACGTGCGATTTCTCCAAGGAATACGTGACGATCAACGCGGATTACCACACGTGATCAAGTTGCAATTTGCAATTGTCAATTTTGCAATTGAATACGTTAGCCAGCTACGTCCCATAAAGTGCATACTGACAATTGCCATTTGCAAATCCCCATCATCCCCTCGCGCCGTAAACGCCGATAGATCAACGACGTGTGAGTACCCAATCTGCCCCGCCATCGGAATTCGTCAAGGCCCTGGAGGACCGTCTCCTGGAGGCGGCCGGCGATTTGTCGCTTTTGAAAGAGCAACTGACGCAGTCGCAGCGTCTCGCGACCATCGGCACGATCGCGGCGGTGATCGCGCATGAGTTTAATAACATCCTGACGCCGATTATCAGCTACTCCCAATACGCCTTGCAGTCGGCTGAGAGTGAGAAGCCGGATGCGGAGCTGATCAAAAAAGCCCTATCCAAGAGCTTTGCCGGCGCGACCAAGGCCGGGCGGATATGCACGTCGATGCTCGGGCTTGCCCGTGGCGAATCGCAGACGAGCACGTGCCTTGTACAGACGATTGTCGATGAGACACTACTGGTGATGGCCCGCGACCCTCAGAAAGACGGGATCGCGCTGCGCGTGCAAGTGCCGCCGGACCTGCGAGTCGATGCCGATCCCGTGCAGTTGGAGCAGGTGCTGTTGAATCTGCTCATCAACGCGCGCCAGGCGATGACCGGAAAGAGCGGCGGATCACTGACAATCAAAGCGACGGCTGAGGATACCGAAGCGCGCATCTGCGTGAGCGACACGGGTTCAGGGATTGCGGAGAAAAATCTGCCGCGCATCTTCGATCCGTTCTTCACCACCAAAGGCACCGCCCGCCGCGGCGAGCCGCGCGGGACCGGGCTGGGTCTGGCGATCTGCCGCGAAATCATCGAGCATCATGGCGGGCGGATCGAAGTGCAGAGCGAAGTCGGGCGTGGGACGACATTTACGGTCGTCCTGCCGCGGGTGTGACGATCGGCTGCCCGGGAATCAGGAAACTGAAATGATGGGCCGCGTGGATCAGATGAATCTGGTCCCATTCTTCTCGCGGCAGACGTCCAAATAGCGGGCTCGGGTGCAGCGGCTGGGTATGAGCGGTGTAGCGCGCGATCGCGCCCAAAAGCCGCTCGGCGGCCTCTTTGTCGGTCCGCCCCTCGGGAGGCATCAGCCCGGGCGGTCCTTTGATACCCGATGGGATCGATCGGCGACGCAGCGTGATCCACTTCATCGGTCGGCCGCCGATGCGGAGATACCACGGCACCCGCACGCTAAAGCCTTCCATCGACATTTCCAGAAACATCGCGATGTGATCGGCCGCCTGCGCCAGCGACCATTGCCCGGCGCGGTCGTACGGCCCGGCGGCAAGGGCGCGGACGTCGTCGCGGAATTGATCGAACGACACGAAATCCAGCTTCCTGCGTTGCATGTCGCGTATCTTAGCCCGGCCGACCGTGGCGCGCCACTTTGGCGTACAATCGGGTCCACGCGATTGAGCAAGATGGCTGACGAGGAGGAACATTCTCTGGTTTGCATGGAAGTCTGGGGCGGCAACCAGGCGGTGAACAGCTCCGTGCGCCTCGCCGGACTCGACGCGTGGGTCTACTCCAAGCCATACGAGCAGGCCGACGGCGGCGGCGATGTGTATTATGTCTCCAGTTGCGCGACCGGGCGGATTACACGTCTGCTGGTCGCGGACGTGTCCGGGCACGGCAACGCGGTCTCGGAGTTGGCGGTTTCGCTGCGGCAGTTGATGCGCCAGCATGTGAATCACATTGATCAGGTGAAATTCGTCCGCCGGATGAATGAGCAATTCGTCCTGCAATCCACGTTCGGCTCGTTCGCGACTGCGGTGGTGACCACGTACTTTGCGCCGACGTGTTCGCTTTCATTGTGCAATGCCGGTCACCCGCCGCCGCTGCTGTATCGCGCGAAGGAGAAGAGCTGGCGGTACATCGAGCACGCCGATTACGTCGGTGAAGATCTCGCCGACGTGCCGCTGGGCATCGTCGATCTGGCGGATTACCAGCAGTTTAATGTGCAGCTTGAGCGCGATGACTTGGTCATGTGCTACACCGATTCGCTGCCGGAGGCCCGCTGCCGCGACGGCTCGTGCCTTGATATGGCCGGGCTGCTGAAGATCGTTGAGTCTGTCGACATCGCCGACCCGGCCACGCTGATCCCGCGCGTTGTCCATGCGATCGAATCGCACTGCGGCAACCTCATCACCGGCGACGACATCACCGTGCTGCTGTTCCGCCCGAATCCCGCGACCGCCCGGATGACATGGCGCACTCGGCTGGCGGCGCCGTTTCGGATCATCGGGATAACGGGCCGCGCGCTGATTCGCGGCGAGAAAGGCGTGCCGACGCCGGAGTGGTCGCTGGCGAATATCGGTGGGTGGATGCTGCCGGCGCTGGGCCGGCTCTATAGACGACCGCGCTGAGGCGACGACGCCCGCGCTGAGCCGGCATCAGACCTGCTTACGAAACTGCACGGCCATCTCGAACCGGCCGGCGGAGATGGGGCGCGAGCGGACGACTTCCGCGTGATACTTCCGCGCCGGATGGCCGTTGGCTTCAAACTCAATTTCGCACTGCTGCCCGACCTGCCAGCTCTCGCGCAGAAGAAACGAGATTCCGCTGAGCGACGCATCCCGTGTCAGCACGTCGTGCTTTACGCCGGGTTTGTCCCCGTCGAGCAGCGCGACTTTCGCCTTGCTCTGCACGGGTCCCCGGAGCGAGTGGCGGCGGTCGCTGAGCGAGGCGCGGGTCGCGTCGTGGGCGGGTTGTTGGGTCATATGGTGATAGATCGGAGCATCCAGGCTCTTGGTGGCGTTCATCCTTGAACGATCCTATCTTGTAAAGAAGGGACTGCGCCGTGCCCGAACCGAGATCAGTTCCTCTCGATCTCGAAGGCCCCAGCCGCCGGGTTAAACCGGCTGTAATGTATCGTCACGATTTCCCATCAGACTTCAAGAGATCGCCGGGAGAGATTCTGATTGCTGATTGAGCGACGTCATTGACGCGCGCCGCGCTCACCGCTGGATCGTGTGTTCCTCGGCCTTGCCGGATTGATCGAGCAACTGGATGCACGTCGCCGGGCCGAGGTCGGGATCGGACCACTCGCTCAGCGCCCAGACAACTTTCTTCGACGGCGTCACCTCCACCACCTGCACCGTGCCCGGCCACTGCGGCGCCTTGGCGCTGCCGGGAACCCAATTGGTGAAGACGGTGTTGCCATTGTCGAGCCGCGCGACTTCCTGAATGTTGTGGAGCTTGATCTCGGGGATGTCGGAAGGCGCGAGTTCCCACACGATTTTGCCGGACGGATCGAGTTCGACGATCTGCGTCTTCTTCGTGCTGGCCAGCGTATTTCCGCTGCGAAGCCGCACGGCTGACCAAACGCCGCCTTCGAGCATGGTCGAGCCGATCTTCTTGCCGTCCAGCGTGTATTCGCCGATCTCTTTGTTGTCCATGTGTGCGATCAGCAGTGTATTGCCCGGCGTGATCCGCATGTGCCGGCATTGGCCGTGCGTGCTTTTTAGATTGCCGACCGGGACCGAGAAACTGCTCTCCACCGCGTTGGTCTTGATATCAAACAGCATGACTTTGGGATCCGGGCCGTTGCTGAAGATCATCACCTTATCCAGGCCGATCGCCTGGATCGTGTGCACTTCCGTACCCGGCGGGCATTCGTAGGTCCAAATGACTTTCTTATCCTGCGTGACGACCAGCGCGCCGTGCTGGTGCCCGATGATGACGTTGCCATTGCTGAGCAGCGAGGCGTCGCTGATCTCACCCTTCTTCGAGGGAATCTCAAAACTCCACACGACCTTGCCGCCGCGGATGATGAACGCCGTCTGGACGGGTTTGCGCGTGTCCCATTCGCCGGCGTAGAGAAAATCGTGCTGACTGAGCCCGTTGCCCGGCAACGCGGCCGGTATCGTGGTGGGCGCTGTTGACGACGACGGCGTGTCCTGCGCGACGGCGATCGCGGTGAATGTTGTTAGCGCAAGCAAGGTAACGGCGGTCGTGAGTGCGATCATGCGGTGGTCCCAGATCAAAAATCCCCGAAGTGGCGTCGCCGGCTCCGCACCGGTGATGCGGGAAGATTCTCTACATGCGTAAGTCGATTTGCAAGCCATTGCGGGACGCAAAATCACGGGCGCGTCGATGCGTGCAAAGTCGTTACTGTTTTGCATTTACCCCTTTACCCGGCATAATCGCCGGACCATCGGCGGGTTGGCGCCTGCCTTAGTCGTTGCCCCAGGTCAAATGCTGATGATCAATCGCCCGGCCACGTTAATGCGACTGGTTCTGCTGGGCCTGCTCGGGCTCGCGGCCACCGTCCACGCGGCGTTTGACGGCGAGCGATTTTCCCGCGATTTACAGGCACTTGCCGCGCCGAGCACGCGGAGCGCCGGATCGCCTGGATATAACGCGGCACTCAACTATCTCACAACCGAAATCCGCGCATTGCCCGGCGTAAAACTGCAGGTGCATGAGTTCGACATGCTCGTGCCGCAGACGACCGAAGCAACGCTGACGATCGCCGGACGAAGCGTCCCGGTTTTCCCACTTTTCCCGGCCGGCGTGCGCCTGAATACGACGCCCGCCGAAGGGCTTACCGGCAAGCTCGTCTATTGCGGAACGGCCGAATACAAAGAGCTCAAGCCGACGCTGATCGACGGCAACATCGCGGTGGTGGAATCATCCGCCAAGGACAAGTGGCGCAACCTGTTCTACTTCGGTGCCCGCGCAGTCATCATCATCGGGTCGAAGGATCTGTCTCAACTGGAGATGCGATCGCACGAGTTGCCGATCGCCGTGAACTTGCCGAGGTTCTTTGTCGGCGACGACGGATTTGCCGAGCAGATGCGGTCCTCCGGCGTGGCCGACGGATATCTGAAGGTGTCTGCGAGTTGGAAACGCGTGAAGGCGTCGAATCTTTACGCGTACGTTTCTCCGAAAAACCCGCTGCCGGCCAGCTTCGAGCGCGGGAATGCCGGCAAGGCGTGGGCGGCGCTGACGATCGTCGCGCCGTTTGACGCAACCGGCGTCGCGTACGACCTGTCCCCCGCGGCCGGCCAGGCGGTGCAGACCGCGGCGGCGCTGGAAATGCTACGCGACTTTGCCAACAACCCGCCACGGCGACCGGTGATGGTCGCGTTCACCGGTGCTGATGCCTACAACCTCATGGGCTCGCGCCAGATGATGATGGCCCTGGGCGATGCGCCGCGTCCCTGGCAGGGAAAAATTGACGAAGAGGCGGACCCGCAGCTTAAAGCGATCGAGCACGATCTCTCCCTCGCGCGCGGATTGAATGGCGATCCCACCTGGCTGGATATCGTCCGACATCGCACGCTGATCAACCGCATCATTAAGGTCATCGAAACCGACGTTGCGCTGGGTCAGGACGAGCTGTTTCGCCTCCGCGTGTTGCCGGCGGAGCAACTCGATGACGCGAAGCGCAAACAGATTGACGACGTCCAGTCGCGATTGATTCGCCTGGGGCAGATCCGCTTCCATGTCACCGCGAGCCCTAAATCCCTTGCCGAATTCGGGCAGGACGCGCCGGCGATGCTCCAGCGCGTGATGACGCGGCTCGGCGACACGTCCGGCACCGAAGGCCTGCTCCAGCAGTGGCAGCACCGTAAGCAGCAACTCGAGCGACGCATCGAGCTTTACCAGTGGCTGGCGAAGAACCTGAATGACGATCTGCCCGGCTCGGTCCAACGCAGCAACGACCCGAATCCGCGAAACAACGATGACCGCCTGATCGAGCTGATGGTTGGCCTGGACTTGGCGGACATGGGCCAGCGCGTCGGGCCGGTGTACTGGGGCGCGGTGGCGAAGCAGTCGGCGATTACGCAGATTCAGGAACATCGCGAATGGTTCGAAAAAGCGGCCGGCAATGGCAAGCCCGAGACGGCGGCGGCATGGTTCAAGCCGCTGGCGAAGGTGATGGATTTTGAGCCGCTGAAGCTCACGCGAACGCCGGTCTCCTATCTTACCGCGCCGATCGGGCTGCCGGTGGAAGTCGGCGTGCCGTGGGGAATTCCCGCGTTCACAATGGCGACGCTGGAAGACCTGCGCCCGCGCCGCGACACCCCGGCCGACACGCTGGCGAATCTCAGGCTCGATTCGATCAAGCTCCAGGCCGCCGCGGTGCTCGATCTGCTGCGCCAGGCGTGGGACGACCCCAAATTCCTCGGCCAACCGGAATACCGCCGGAACATCAACGACTTTAAAGTCCAAGTCGTCTCCACCGCATCGGGCAAGCCGATCCCTGACCTGCCGCGCGACGGGTTTATCGCGACCTACGAATACATCACGTCCGTGCGGAAAATTCCGCCCGTGCGATGGATGCCGTATGCGGTGGGCGTGCGGCGATTGGAAATCGTGAATTGCGATTCGGAAGGCCGGTATGAATTTGAAGGCCTGCCGCGCGTCGGCGATCTGAAGCTGATGGCGGTCAACGTCTACCGCTTCGAGCCCGGCACCGGCGCTATCCTCTCCTGCACCGACCTCGGCAAGCAGGCGGCGGACCTCAAGCAGACTGTCAACCTCGACCAGACGATCGTGCCGCTTAAATCGGTCGTTTTCGATTGTCAGGAATACACACTGCTTGGGCTCTATGACCCGCGCTTTCTGCAATCGCTCGGCGAAGTGCAGCTGATGGATGCCCGGCGCAACTCCGAGCCGCAGCGATTCAACGCCGCGCTCTACAACCAGATGATGGCCGGGGCGCTGGAGCCGGGATCGCGCGCGTATCTGCTGTTTCGGTATGGCCGAATCGGGAACCGCATCGCACTGCTCAACATGCCCGAAGCCAACAAGCCGCGCCAGCAGGAAGGCGCTCGCGGCGAAGGGGACGGCTACCTGGTTAAGGAGCTCAGTCGGCTGGGTCCGATCGCGCTGGTCACCGCGACCGATTTCTGGCGGCTCAATGAATCGCGCATCGAACAATACCGTAAGGCCGGCGTCAGCAGCACGCTGATTGACACGATGCACGGCAACGCCGCGGCGCAAATCGACACCGCCAAAAAACTGCTCCAGGCCGACGATGCCGACGGCATGATGCGTAACGCCACCGGCGGTTGGGCCGACGAAGCGCGCGTCTACGACGCGGTGCAGAAGATGGCCAATGACGTGATCTATGCCGCGATCTTCCTGCTGCTGCTGTCGGTGCCGTTTGCGTTCTGCATGGAGCGCCTGGTGATCGGCACGCCGAGCATCTATCGCCAGATCGCCTACGCATCAGGCATCTTCGCGCTGATGGCCGCGGCGCTGTGGATGTTTCACCCGGCATTTAAGATCAGCTCCAGTCCGCTGATCATCATTCTTGCGTTCGCGATCGTGTTGATGTCGCTGATCGTCATCAGCGTGGTGTACGGGAAATTCGATACCGAGCTAAAGCGCCTCCGCTCCGGCCGCGGCACGTCCGACGGGGCGAGCATTGCCAGCGCGAGCGTGCTGATGAGCGCGGTGATGCTCGGCATCGCGAACATGCGCCGCCGCAAGTTCCGCACGGCGCTGACGAGCATCACGGTGGTGCTGATCACGTTCGCGGTCCTGTGTTTCACGTCGGCCAGCCGCTACCAAAGCACGATCTCCCTGCCGACCGGCGTTGATGCCACGTATCCCGGTTTGCTGCTGCGGCAGCGCGGTTTCCGATCGATGCCGGTTGAGGCGATTGATTCGCTGAAGTCGGCGTATGTCGGCCAGACGTTCGTACAGCGCTGGTGGACGCTCAACGCCGGCGACACCAAGGACCAGGTGCATCTGGTTGCCGGCGGCGTCGGGATCGACGGCGCGGCCGCCCGCGTGGTTCCGGTGCAGGCGATGCTCGGGCTCTCGCCTGGTGAAAGCTTGCTCTCGCCGATCAGCCAGGTCATCACTAATTTTGACCGGCTCGAGAACGGCGAGACCAACATCGTCTATCTCTCGCAATCCACGCTGGACCAGATGAAGCTGAAGGTCGGCGGCAAGCTGCAGATCGCGGGGATGCAGCTGGAAATCGCCGGCACGTATGACGCTAATGATTTTGACCAGCGCGTGAATACGCTTTCCGGAGAATCGATCGCGCCGCTGAAATACAGCTCCGGCGCGCTCGATGCCAGCGGCCGCAAGCTCACCGACGGGAATGACGCCAACACGCTCGATCTCGATGCAAATTCATCCGCCGCCGAGGCGTCGGCGACTTACGAGCACCTGCCCTCCACGCAGTTCGCGATCGTGCCGGCCGCGATCAGCAAGCGGCTGGAGAATACGACGCTGCGCACCGTCGGCGTCCGCGTCGCGGCCGATGACGACAAGCCCGCCGATCGGGATGCGAAGGTTAAAGCGATAGTGGATGACATGACCAAACGCTTCGCACTGGCGACCTTCGCCGGTTACAGCGACGGCGTGAAGCTGGTGTCCGCCAGCAATCTTTCCAGCATCGGCGGCGGGGCGAATGTCGCGATTCCGCTTGCGATCGGCGGGTTGATCATCTTCAACACGATGATGGGCTCCATCGCCGAGCGGCGGCGTGAGATCCACGTCTATACCTCACTCGGACTAGCGCCATTTCACGTAGGCGTGCTCTTCGTCGCCGAGGCGCTGACGTACGGCCTGATCGGCTCAGTCTTCGGCTATATCATCGGCCAGGGCGCCGGCACCGCGCTGCTCAAGCTCGGCTGGCTGGGCAATGTCACGATGAACTATTCTGGCACCAGCGCGATGATGACGATGGGTCTGATCCTGCTGATCGTCCTGCTGTCGGCGCTGGTCCCGGCCAGGCTCGCCAGCAAGATCGCCGCCCCGAGCATCGAGCGAAGCTGGCGCGTCCCGGCGCCGAAGGACGACCAGATCATCGCCGGGCTCCCGTTCACGATTAACCGCACCGCCGCGCAAGGCGTCGTCGCGTACCTTGCCGAGTTTTTCGAGGCGCATCAGGAAGGGTCGATCGGCAAATTCAGCGCCGGAAAGATCGAGGCCTTCTCAGGCCAAAGCGGCGACGGCAAACCCACGCGCGGGCTCAAGACGGTGATCTGGCTCACCCCGTTCGATCTCGGCGTCCGCCAGCACCTGCTTCTGCTGATCCACCCCGGCGAATTCCCCGACATCTACGAAGTGCAGGTCGTCCTCCAGCGCCTCAGCGGCGACGACGGCAGCTGGTGGCGCATGAACCGCAGCTTCCTGACCGAACTCCGCAAACAGTTCCTGCAATGGCGATCCCTCAGCCCGCTGCGCATGAAAGACTACGTTGACGAAAGTAAGAAGCTGTTCAAGGTGGTGCCGGACGAGGTGGTGACAACGGAGGCAAGTGAGGTTGTCCGCCTTGCATAGACTGGAAAGGATCTTGAATGACGAATGACGAAACTCGAATGACGAATCAAATCCGAATGACGGAATGACGAAAGCAGAGTTTCTTAGTCATTCTGTCATTGAACATTTCCTCATTGATTCGTCATTCGAGTTTCGTCATTTGTTCAGATTTCTGATTTCGTGATTCGGATTTTGCATCCATGACTGAAGACAAAGAACTCCAACAATTCCGCGACCTGATGAAGCCGCCCGATACGTGGGTGGATGCGTTCGGGCTTAAGGCGATCCTTGGTGGGCTCTTTGTCGGGCTGATCATGACGCCGGCCAGCATGTATATGCAGCTGGTGACCGGGGCGGATATCGGGCCGGCGGCGCAGTGGGTGACGATCATCCTTTTCATGGAAGTCGCACGCCGTTCCTTCACGCAACTCTCGCGGCCGGAAATTTACCTTTTGTATTACATGGCCGGTGCGACGCTGGTGCATTCGGGCATCGGACAGGGGCTCATTTGGCAGCAGTTTCTCGTGCAGTCGGAGGAAATGCGGAAGTTCGGCATCGCCGACAAGATACCGTCGTGGTACGCGCCGCAATCGGTGGACGTATTGGGCTCGCGCAGTTTTCTGCACCGCGAATGGCTTGCGCCGATCGGGCTGATGGCGCTGGGGATGGTGCTCAGCCGGTTCGATAACTTCGGGCTCGGGTACATCATGTACCGCATCACCAGCGACGTGGAAAAACTCCCGTTCCCGATGGCGCCGGTCGGTGCGGCGGGCGTGACGGCGCTGGCGGACGCGTCCGGCGGGCAGGAGACCTGGCGATGGCGCGTCTTCAGCTTCGGCTCGGTGCTGGGCATGGCGTTCGCCACGATCTACCTGGCGCTGCCGGCGGTCAGCGGGGCGTTTCTGCCGGAGAAGATCGAGATATTCCCGCTGCCGTTCAAGGACCTCACCGACAACACCGAGCGCCTCCTCCCGGCCGTGCCGATGATGTTGTCGTTTGATATCGGGCTGGTCATCCTCGGCATGGTGCTCCCGTTCTGGGCGATGATCGGCAGCTTCGCGGGGCTGGTGATCGGCATCATTCTCAACCAAGTGCTTTATCACTCGGGGGCGCTGCACAACTGGTCGCCGGGGATGGGCGCGATCCGCACGCTCAACAGCAACACGCTGGATTTCTATTTCAGCTTCGGACTAGGCCTCACGTTCGCGATCGCGGCGATCGGCTTCTACCACGTCTTCCAAAGCCTGCGCGCCGCCCGCAAGATGAAGGGCAATCAGTCCGGCGGCGAGCGGCAAGGCTTGGCCGCGTTCCTGCACCCGCCGGCGGGGCGAGGAGATATTAAGCTCTGGATCGCGGTGCTGATTTACGTGACGGTCACCTCCATCACCATTCTCACCGCATACATCCTTCTGCGCGCGGCTCATAAGGACGGGCTCGGCTCGGAAGTGACCTGGGTGCTGCTGGGCGTGTTTGTGTTCTACGGATTCGTCTACACGCCCATCATCAGCTACGTCTCGGCCAGGATGGAAGGCATCGTCGGCAACTCGGTGAATATCCCCTTCGTCCGCGAGGCCACGTTCATCCTCACCGGCTACCAGGGCGCCGCCATCTGGTTCGCGCCGTTCCCGGCGCACAATTACGGATCGCAGACGCTCTATTTCCGCAAGACGGAGTTAACCGGCACGAAGATAATCTCCATGTTCAAGGCCGAGATCTTCATCCTACCGATCGCATTCATCTCCACGCTGGTCTTCAGCCAGTTCATCTGGAGCATCGCACCGGTGCCGAGCCAGTCGTTTCCGTTCACCGAGAAGATGTGGGAAGCGCAAGCCTACCGGCAAGGCGTATTGATGAGCCGCACGATGCCCGGCGGGGAGAACAGCGCGTTCGCCGAGGCGTTCAAGCCGTGGGTCCTCTACGCGGGCTTCGGAACCGCCGTCGCGTCATTCGGCATCCTGCGATTCTTCGGCGCCCCGATCCTGCTGGTTTACGGGCTGATCCGCGGGCTCGATCAGGCCGCGCCGCATGTGATCATTCCGCAGTTCATCGGCGCGCTGCTGGGCCGGTTCTATTTCGCGAAAAAATTCGGAGATATGTGGAAGCAGTACATCATCGTCTTTTTCGCCGGCTTCAGTTGCGGCATGGGATTGATGATGATGCTGGCGCTGGGACTGGTGTTTATTAGTAAGAGCGTGTTTCAGTCGCCATATTGAACGATTTGCGATTGAGAGACAGATGTCCGAACGTACTGAAGAATCGCAAATCGCAAATCGCAAATCGCAACTGCTCGCCTGGCACGGCTGGCAGCTCCGAATTCCGGATTCGTGGAATCCGGTGAAAGTGGACGGCGATTGGGATCAGGGAATGATCCTGCTGGCGGACCTGCAGCAGGCGAAGCTGGGGATTCGCTGGCGGATGATGAAGCGCGGCGATTCGGCGAAATGGGCCGAGCGCGCCATGCGGTCGGAAGTGGGCGCGCTCGCCGCGGCGGAAGCGAAGGATCACGCGATGCCGGATGCGGCGGCGTGGCGCGTTTCGCGATTGTACGTCGAGGCCGACCCGCCCGGCCGCGACGTGTGGCTCGGCTGGAGTGAACGCAGCGGCCGGGTGATGGAAATCGTCCATCACGTGAAAGAACGGGATACGGTGCTGGCGGCGAAGGTCTTGCCGTCATTGCAGGAGCAATTGCGTGATGTGCCGCAGGCGTGGTCGCTCTTTGACATCTCCTGCCGCACCCCGGCCGGGTGGACGATGCAGTGGTATCGGCTTAATGCCGGGGATTTGTCGTTGTCGTTTCGCAAAAAGCGTTCGACGATGACACTCCGGCAGATCGGCCCGGCTTCACTGGCGCTGATTAGGCAGCCGATTGATTCCTGGCTTGCCCAGCAAGAAAAGACGGTCCGAAAGTTCTATAAGCTGCTCCGTAGCGTCACCGACCTGGCGCTCGAAACGGCCGCCGAGCCGGTGAAGGTTCGACAGGGAATCCTGCGACGCAAGCGCCGCTTTTTCTGGATGCGGACTCTGGCAAAGGAGCTGACGGTGCTCGGATTGCACGATGAAACGAGAAATCGCATTGTTATCGTGCAGGGCAACGAGCCGACGGCGATGACCGAATTACTGACCAGCGTCGGCTGGGCTAAGAATATGTGACGGATGATCTAGTACTGAGTGATGCTGTTCCGAAAGAAAAAACCTCGCCTCACCCCCGAGCAGGCGCTCGAGGCCAAGCCGATCCGGCTTGTCGAGGCCGTTATGCAGCCGCTGCCCGACGACGGCGGCATGCTGAAGGTGCAGATGCGTCAACCCAAGTGGGGCCGGCTGATCTTCCGTCTGCCGGAGAACGCCACCAAGTCCTACGAGTTTGATACGATCGGCGTCTTCGTCTGGGAAAGCATCGACGGAAAAACCACCGTCCGCCAGATCATCAAGCGCCTCGCGGCGCGGTACGATCTAAATCTCCGCGAGGCCCAGGTGCCGACGGTCAAGTTCCTGGAAATGCTGATCCGCAAAGGGCTGGTCGGCATCCCGTTGGAGAAGAAATAGAAGAGTTTTGGCCGCAGATGAACGCGGATTTTCGCGGATGAAGAATGGAACGAAAAGAATGACGTCAGTAACGCGCCTTGGATTGTGATTCGAATGTCTTTTATTTGAATGATCTGCGTCCATCTGCGTTCACCTGCGGCCAATAAAAAGTATGTCGAAGCAAAAGCAAAACGTCGCCCGCCAGATCAAATTGCCGCTCAGCAAGGCGATCGAGATCGCGTGGAAATCCATTCGTCTGCGGCTCAGCCGCAGCATGCTTGTCACCAGCGCGATCGTGCTGGCGCTCGCGTTTCTGTGTTCAATCATGACCACCGAGACACTCGTCGATGGGATGCGTCAATGGACCCAGGAAATGCAGCGGCCGGACAATGAAGCGGTGAAGACCCTGAAGAAGAAGCGGGATACGCTCGATGCGGAGATAAAATCCCTGGAAGGGGACATCCGCAAAGCCGCCCAGTACGCGCCCCCGGCCGCGAAGGACGCGACGCCGTTCGATCCGAAACAGGCATTCAATGGCGACGATTGGGACGCGGTCAAAGAATCGCTAGGCGGCCCGCTCCCGTTGGCGGGGGGAGACCTGAACAAGCTGCTGACATCCGAACCGGAGATGCTTAAATCCGTGAAGCTGCTGATCGACAAATCGATCGAACGCCAAGCCGTCCGCCGCGAAATCAATCTGCCCGAAGACCTCAAGGCCGTGATGCTGAGCAAGGGCGTGCCCATCGAGCCGAAGGAGATCGAAGGCAACCGCATCCAGACGCGCTGGGTGATGGCGCTGGCGCTGCTGGTGGCGTTTGTCGGCATTCTCAACGCGATGCTGATGAGCGTGACCGAACGTTTCCGCGAAATCGGCACGATGAAGTGCCTGGGCGCGCTCGACGGGTTCATCGTCAAACTATTCCTGCTGGAGAGCCTGTTTCAAGGCACGGTCGGCACGCTGCTTGGCATAATTGTCGGCCTCGGCGTCAGTTTCGGCATGGCCGCGCTCAGCTTCGGCGGGGCGGCGTTTTATCACGTGCTCTGGGATCAGGTCTGGACCAATGTGCTCATCACACTGCTGGTAGGCATGGTCCTCAGCGTCGGCGGCGCGATCCTCCCGGCATTGCAGGCCGCCCGGATGGAACCGATCGCCGCGATGCGGGTGGACGCCTGATTGTTGCTATAATTGAAATATGCGAAATTTCACAGCCATCATCGAACGCGAAGCCGATTCAGACATGTTGGTTGCATATGTTCCCGGTTTTCCGGGCGCTCATGCGCAAGGTCGAACGACCGAAGAACTGAACCAACGACTGACCGAAGTAATCCAGATGCTGCTGGAAGACGGAGAGCCTCAGCTTCAGGCTGAGTTTGTGGGCACGCAGAATGTAAAGGTTGCGTGACAATGCCCAAGGCGCCGGTACTAAAACCCCGTGAAGTTGCTCGGATTCTGTTGAAACTCGGATTTGTCGAAGTGCGTCAACGCGGTTCACACAGGCAATTTCGTCACCTAGACGGACGGTGTACTACCGTATCGGATCACGGAGAAGATATCCGCCCGCCGATGCTGCAACAGATTGCGAAAGACATTGGAATGACGTGGCAGGAATTTATTCGAGATCAGTAACCGCGGAGAGAAAAATGACACAAGCCGCGGAAGCAACCAACGGCCCGTCCACCGAACTCGCCGAATACACCGTTCGCACGATCGACGTGAAGCGCGAGTACAAGATGGGCACGGAGATCGTGCGGGCGCTCAAAGGCGTCACCGTCTCGATCGAGCGCGGCGAATACATCTCCATCATGGGCCCATCGGGCTCGGGCAAGTCCACGTTCTTCAACATGATCGGCGGCCTGGATAAGCCAAGTGAGGGCAAGGTCTATATCGACGAAGTGGATATCGCGCAGCTGGACAGTTACGAGTTGGCGTGGATGCGCTGCCGTAAGATCGGGTACATCTTCCAGACGTTTAATCTCATCCCGGTAATGACGGCGCTGGAGAACGTCACGCTGCCGATGGTCTTCGCCGGCTTGAACACCGCCGACGCTCAGGACAAGGGGATGGAGATTCTGAAGCGCGTCGATCTACAGCACCGCTGGAAAAACAAACCCAGCGAACTCTCCGGCGGCCAGCAGCAGCGCGTCGCAATCGCGCGGGCATTCGCCAACGATCCGACGATCATCCTGGCCGACGAGCCGACGGGCAATCTGGACCTGAATACGGGCAAAATCATCATCGAGCTGCTGCGCGGTCTGAACAAGGAAAAAGGCGTCACGATCATAAGCGCCACGCACGATCACAAGATGCTGGCGGTCAGCGACCGCATCATCTGGATCAGCGACGGCACGGTCGCCAAGATCAGCCGCCGTGAAGACCTGAAGATCGAAGAAGGCCACATCGCCGGCCCGGGCTGGGGCGACGGGCAGGCGACGCGGTAACCCTCACGCCGCCAATTGCAGCGGGGCCGGTGCCGTCGGCGCATCGGCGAGTCGCCGGACAAGATGGTATTTCCCCGCACTCGACAATTGAAATTTGCCGTCATTCACCTGTTCCAAGTATCGGTCGCGAAGCTCGCGCGCCGCAGCGACGTACTTCGGATCGAGCTTAACCTTATGCTTTATCGGTTTAGGAGGTTTCTCTTTCATCACAGCCGGGGTGATTTCTGGTGTAGGTCGAGGATTCGCTGGTGGGGGACCCAACAGCGCGCGCTGCCGCGTTGGTTGCCGGAGTGTCGGCGCTTCTTTTGCGTGACGAAGCTTCTGAGTTGATACCGGCGAGTGACGAGCCACAAGATTCTCACCCATCCCGAACCGCTCTTCACTTTCCACTGTATCCGGCAGCGCGACCGGCTTCACCGCGCTCCAATGCACCCCCGGCGGGATCGGCAACACGATCCGGTCCGCGCGCAATGCCCCCTGATCCGTCTTCGACGGGAACCACCAGTTCACCGCATCATCCTTCGCGCGAATCTTCTTCTGCCAGAAAATATGCACGCGAGCGCCGCCGTTCTTCCCGCGCGTCTCCGATCCTGCGCGGTAGGCGAGCGCTACAAACCCCATCGATTCCCAGAACTTGTTCGCTTCAATATCCTGCGCGCACCAGCAACAGAACAGCCGACACCCATACGCGGCCCGATCAAACATCGCCTTCAACAACGTCGCACCGATAAATCCCCGTTGGCGATCGGGCACAACATTCATCTGATAGATAATCCCAACATCATCGTGCTTAAAATATCGGTCGTTCCCGATGCAATATCCGGCATGTTCGCCGTTCGCTTCGGCGACGATCACGTGCCCCAACTCGATCTTGCCTTCCAGCGTCTTTGTCGGCATCCAACCAACCATCTTCGTGTGTTTTTTCTGTAGCGCGTCGATGAATGACAAATCGCCCATCATTGCGGCACGAATACTGATCGGCTCGCACGGCGCGGGGATCGGTACTGGCAAGTTTATTGGGATAATTGATGACATGATGCACTCGCTTGACTCGTTTACCGCAGAGAGCGCAGAGACGCAGAAAACGCAAAGAAAACAAATTCAATTTATTTATATTTGTGTCCATTCGTGAAGATTCGTGGACAAAATGAATTTGTGCTCCGCGCTCTCTGCGTCTCCGCGGTCTTTGCGTAAGTATTTATGGAAACGGCAACACCAGATCCATAACCCCCGCCCACGCGCCGCCATCGGTTGCGATGATTCCAGTCGCCGCCGTTACGTCCAGGTGGATGAAGTCGCCCGCGTACGCGCCGGTGCTTACCAGTTGCACTTCAATCGTATCGGCAGCCATGAAACTCACGCCGCCCGTGCCGAGGTATTGCTGATTGTTGTCAACCGGGTCAAACACGCTGATCTGTGTGCCGTCGAATCCGGTGTAATCAATCGCCCGATCAAACGTCAGCGTGATCGTCAGATCAACCTCGCTATAGACCGCAGCCACGAGTGCCAGCGCCGGCGGGGCGGGTGTGGTCACCGTAGCCGGGCGCTTGCGACTCACACGCGGCTTTGAAGGGATAACGGAGGATGGAATGGGCATGGGTGCCTCTGTGAAAAGTTGAAAGTGGAGAGTGGAGAGGGAAGGCGAGGAATGGCTTCTTGCCACTCTTCGCTTTCCACTCTCCACTGGTTCCATTCACGCAGCCAGTTTCGCCGGTGTGCCTTCGACGACCGATGCGGTCTCGTTGCTGCCAGCACCGAAGTTGACGATGAACAGCGCCCACGGGCCGACGCTCGTCGAGCGTGCCGCCTGGATCTGGTACTGCACCTGCGAGATGGGTGCGGGCACGGCCAAGTCCGTGTAACTCTTCTCGCCCACGCCGCCGATGTACGTGAACTCGCCGGTCGAGCCGATGCGCCGCCAAATCTGATAGAGCACTCCGCTGGCGTTGCGCGGGTTTGTGCACTTCCACTTTAATTGCAATGCACCGGTCTGGTCGAGCGTGCAGGTGAAATCGCGCGGTGTGCCCAGCGGGCCCATCGGAGTAGGTGTCGCCGGCGCGGGGATTTGCGCCAATGAATACACGCTGTCACCGGCAGTCGATGCCTTGATGCGCACCTGTTCGATGATGTCCTGAGCCGCCGTCGCCATCGCCCGGACTGCGAGATTATAGGTGTTTGTCGCCGCCTTGGCCGCGTTCTGCGCCGCCTGCTGCGCGTTAAACGCCGTCCGCGCCGCCGTCGTTTTGGTGGTCAAATCAGTGACCGTTGCGCTGGATGTGCCGATGGCGACCGCATTGGTCGTCCAAGGCGCGGTATGATTCTCGCAGAACTCAATCTTCCCGATCTTGTCAATTGGCATAACGCTCATGTTAGCGCTCCCGTTATAGACAGTGGTGACCCGAGCCCGTCCGAGCAAGCCGGTGCGTCCGCGATCACATGATCGGGTTTAAAATCGCGCCGCTCATTTTCCGTCACACACCCAATCAATCGGCCTCGCGAGATGTGCGGTTTAGATTGTTGAGTAGAAAAATTTGCGAAAAGCCGGACAACCCGCCGCGATGATCGGCACCACTAACGCGGGTCCGATAGAATCCCGCCGCAACGCCATCAAAACCGCAATTCGCGTCGCGCGCCACCGCGAACCAACGACCAATGCGCACTACGCAATCACCGATGCGCAGTGCGCAGGGACCGATGCGCAGTACGCGGTCACCGATGCGCAGTGCGCGGCGACCGATGCGCAGTGCGCGGCGACCGATGCGCAGTGCGCAGGGACCGATGCGGAGTGCGCAGCGACTGAAACGCAGTGCGCAGCGACCGATGCGCCGGAAAACGCGAGCGATGCGTGATCATCAGAACCGCAGGCGCGGTGCCCAGAGCGAGCCACGATGCCATCGGGAGAAACCCGATATTTTTCTTGACTCATGCTTTTCAGAGCGCTAAACTTTCCCCAGATTCGTGGTCGAGGAGAGGGAGCACAAGGGGTGCGATCGTTTTCGCCAGTCCCGTTTTTGGGTCTTTCAATGAAAAATACCGCATCTGTCTTGGCACGCGCCGTCCGTCCGCTCGTCGAATCGCTGGAAACACGACAATTGCTCAGCGCTTCGCTTGATTCGACTTCTCGTCTCTTGACCGTTACCGGGACGAGCGATGCCGACACGATTTCGGTGCTGCGTGTGGGCACGGATTACAAGGTCGTCGTCAGTGATCTCGCTGACAGCATCGTCAGCCTGTTTCCCAGCACCGATGTGGATTCCATCGTCATCAACGCGCTGGGCGGCAATGACAAGGTCACGATTAGCAGTGCGATTGTGGATAATACAACCGTCGATGCCGGCACGGGTGCCGGCGACACACTGTCGATCGTCGGGACGACCAGCGCCGACTTGGTCGTCATTGGTTCTGTCGACGGCGGCGGCAGTTTGGTGGATGCCGGTGTCATCGCGCTGACCGAATCGGGCATCACCGCGTCGATCGAGGGCTTTGAGGCGTATCGGTTTGATGGCCGGGTGAGCGGTGTGGTGCTGGATTCGCTGCATGTCAATTCGCCGGTGAAAGTGGTGCTCGCAGGATCGCAGGCGTTCCAGTCGTTGAATTTCACCGGCAGCGCCGCCGGCGAGATCGCGGTCGGGCCGGCGAGCCTGGTCAGCACCAAATCGTTCGATCTGGGGAGCCTCGGAAAGTTCAACGTCAACAGCAACGTGCTGCTGATCGACTATTCCGCCACGCCAACGAGTTCTCCCTACACCTACATGGTGGACAAGCTTCGGCACGGACTGACGTATCTGGGCGGCGATGGGCTCGGCGTTGGGCTGCAGACCGAGTTCGTCACCGCGGTGCAGGGTACGACGCTCGGCGTTGTGGACAACGGCTTGATCGGCGGGCAGATCACCGAAATGGGCACGTTCAAGAATATTCCGAATAAGGCCGTCATCGTAAGCTACACGTGGTTCGGTGATGCGAATCTCGACGGCCGGGTGAACGGCTCGGACTACGCATTGACGGACACCGGATTAAGCAGCGGGCACGACGATTGGTTCTATGGTGATTTCAATATCGATCTGGTCGTCAACGGCAGCGACTACGCTTTCGCCGACACCGGCTTTTCCTCGCAGTTCGTCGGCGCGATCGGGATCTATAACGCGGCGCCCTCGAGCATCTACGTTCAGCCGCTGTGGGAAGGCGCGGCGCGGGTGTCATGGCGCGGGTCGGCGTCGAAGTACATCGTCTTCGCCAGCATGGATGAGGGCGATTACGTGCAGGTGGCCGAGGTGAGCGGCGCGACGCACTACGACTTCCGCAGCCCCATCGCCGGCCAGGTTCGCTTCCGCGTGGCGGCGGTGTACGCGAGCGGCACCGCAACCCAGCAGCACATCAGCACTTCCCGTACACGCGAAGCGCTTCACCCGGTGACAAAGCTTGAGTGGGCTGAACAGATCGCTGAGGACGACGGTTCGGATCACACGGGTTATCCATATCCCTCGCCGCCGGCGGCGGGCGAGCCGGACGCGCCGACTGCGCTGGCGGCGGCGGCGTATTTGAATACGCAGCGGATCGATCTGACCTGGACCGACAACTCGAATAACGAGACGGGCTTTGTGGTCCTGCGCGGCGAGAATGGATCGAGCTTCGCGGAGATCGCGACCGTGGCGGCGGGCGTGACGACGTTTTACGACAACACCGCCGCCGGGGGAAAGACGTATTACTACCGGGTGATAGCGCGCAACGCGATGGGGGATTCGGCTCCGTCCAACACGTCCAGCGCGCTAGCGATATTGAAGCGGCCTGTGGGTCTGTATCCCGAGATCGTCAATTGGTCGACGATCGATCTAAACTGGACCGATCCCAACCCGTATGAGGCGGGCTACGTGATCGAATCGTACGACTTCATCAACGAGGAATGGCTGCCGCTGGCGACGACGCCGGCGAACACGCAGAGCTATCGCGTCACCGGCCTGACGGCCCAGACGGATTATCAGTTCCGCATCAAGGCCGTCGGTGAGCGTGATTCGCTGTTCCGCGCCAGCGCGGTGGTGACCACGCCCGCCTGGGGCCACGGTGATTTGCCGGCGGCGGAGGAATTGAACATCGAATCGATCGACGGCAACACCGTCCGCCTGACGTGGACGGACAACGCGAGCGACGAATCCGGATACTCACTGCGGTACAGGGTCGTCAACGGCGACGGCACGTTCGGCGAGTGGGTAACGGTGACGATCGGCGCGAACGGCGATGGCAGCGGATCATTCGATCTCGGCGGACTTGAGTCGGAGACGGAGTATGAGTTTGAACTGATTCCGCTTGATCCGGACGCGGGCGGCGGAGGAGGTGGGAGCGGAGGCGGTCCATCGCAGTCGGCGAATTTCACAACGGGCGTGCAAGCTGGCCGCATCGGCGTATTTGGTCTCGATCACCCCGAGCTGACGCCGCCGTACATCAGTGTGGACTGGACGCCAATGGAGGACACGACTTACCCGAATGGCCAGACGGTCGAATACTACAAGACCGCCGAACTGCACGACGAGACCGTGACGATCATATTCACCGGATTGAAAACGCACCGATACATCGACCTGGGCCTGCTTCTCAATGCCGACGAAGACAGCTATGTGCGCCCCGAAGGCGCGTCCCACGGGCAACTGGCCATAAAGGTGGACGGCACGGAGGTGCCGATGGAAGGCAGCTTCTCCGAACCGGGCTGGAACAGACCTTTGTTCTACGAATCTTGGAGCCCTGTGGAAGGCGAGAACATCATCCCGCACACCGACGACACGCTGACACTCACCATAACCGGCGCGAACTACAGCAGGGCAAGCCACGCTTGGTGGATTCAGTCATTCTGGCTGAGCACGATCATGCCAAGTGTTTCGGTTCTTGACGGGTCCGAGGTTATGGAGGGGGACACTCAGAAACTTGTCTACACGGTTACCAGGAATATGTATGGTGCAGAGAGGTTCCCATTAGTGGCCCCATTAGAATGGTTTGTCGCGCCCAGTACTGCCAGCGGAAACGACTTAAAGATAGCGCCGCCGACTACAGTGAGCTTTGAAGCCGGCGAAACGACGAGACATATCGAGATCGGAGTTGCAGTCGATAGAAAGCTAGAGGGAATGGAGAACCTAGCTGTGCAGGTCCAGCCCTCTGAAGATTATCTCATAGGTCAGAAAAAAGCGTTGGGGTTCATATATGATCAGCCTGTCCGTCTTCAGATTTCGACATTCATAAAGCAGTATTTGGTTGAGGACCCCGGGCGATTTGACAGCATTTTCCAAGGCGATGGACGCGGCGGATTGACGGGGAACGGCCCGGCTGAGTTCGATGAAGAAAACACGCGTTTTAAAACCCGGCAAATCGCCGATCTCGAGTTTGTTGTAGACCCTAATGAACCAAGCGCAGGCAATTTGCTCTTGGTACCATCTTCAATAAGCGCGCAGACTGGTATTTCAGTCAGATACAATGCTTCGACGTCAACGGTTGGTCATAGCGGTTTGCCAATTTTTGACCCCTGGGTCACCATCAGCCAAGCAGCAATGGACGACGATATTCTGGACGATGACGTCTTGAAAGTGGATGTGGGCCAAGCGGGCACGGGCGGCATGACGATGTCTACCAGATCGATTGATAGTAGAACTATCGAGATTACAATAGTTGGGGAAGCTGGAAATCCATTAGCAGTTGCTGCTCCGGCAATCAATTATGACCTTGTATTGACTATTCAAGTCAACGCTGACGGATATCTTAATTGGTGGATTGAAGGTGCGCATGATGGTTTCCCTTGTTATGAAGTTTATCTCTATCATGAACTAATCTATCAGCACGACAGTGCTGACCAAACTCCGTTGAGTCTTGGGCCCCCTGAAGAATTCGGAGTCTCGGCATCCGGAACAATTTTTTAAGAGTCTCGTGGCATCCGATGTATTCATCTATCGCGCGCGCATTTTTCGCTTGCTTGTGTCTAGCGCCTTTGGTGGCCCTGGGTGCGGCTGCTATGGGTGCCTCACTGCTCGAAATTCTTCAGATAGTTGTCTTCTGCATTGGTACTTTGTTAGCGGAAGTCGTGACAATCTCTTTCTTGACAAGCTACTTTTCGAGGCCAATTAGTAGAGGCTGTATTTTGGTAGTCGTTATTCTAGTAATTAATATTAGTGCAGTTCTCGCAAATAATATTTTGCAAAGTCCGTCACTGAACATCATTCTTAAATCCAGCAAGAGACTACTGCACCACGTTGAGTGGGCGCTAGTCTATGGCTGTTTGATGTCTGCTGTATATATACCGATCGTATTATTGTCGCTCAGGCACCAGTGGCGTACGACACGGCCAGAAGCACTAAGCGGGTTTTCGGTGATTCGGCGAAACGTCTAAGAGGGAATGATACCGCAGGAGGAGAAAGAGTGGCACTACCGCTTGCCCTCCACGGGCGCGGCCGAGCCAGATGCGCCGTCGGCGCTGGCGGCGTATGTGAATACGCAGCGCATCGATCTGAACTGGAGCAATAACACCGACCTTCAAATCCATTGATCCCGTATCAACTTCAACTGCGCCCAGTCTTCCTGGTCGTAGTGTTCCGGGCAATCGGTGAATCCGCCCATGAGCTTGTCGAAGAATGCCTCGGCCTCGGCCTCGATCTTTTCGCGGAGTTGGCCCATGTCGAGCCGGGAGGCGTAGAGGTCATCTTCGGTGGACGCGATGCGCAGCGCCTCGCGGCCGCAGTATTCGCGGACGACGTCTGCGAGGTTGTGGTAGAAGGTCCAGCACTTGTCGCCGGCAAATCTTGGGGGGAAACAATGGCGGCTCAGCGTATGTTTGAAATAGCGGAGCTTCTGGTCCCAATCGAGGGAGCGGTCCATCGCGAGCGTCACGTATTGCCCCACTTTGGCCGCGGCGCGAGCGTGTTCGTTGCCTTCGCGCTCCGCCTGCTTGGCCATCTGGGCGTACGCCGACTCCGGGAGACCGATCTCCGGCATCGGCGGGAAACCAGCCGTGGTTTCAACCATACGACCCTCGCCTTTGAGGCAAGCGCTACTACCCAGGACGGGAAAAGGATATGGCCCGTCCACTCATCTTCACTGAACACTAATGTATCGAGGTTCGGCGATTGGTGACAACTTAATTTTATCCTGCGACGGGTAGCGCCTGGTGTGATCCGACCCCCTCGGCCACCATGCTTACCGCGAAGCCAGGCATCAGAAGAAAAGCGTCATAGACGCAACTCGGCGATCATCGTGCCGTCGGCGTCCTGGCGGGTGAATGCGAATCCCAAGCGCTGACACAGCCTTTGCATTCCAAAGTTATCATTGAGGATATCCGCCCGCAGCACGCCGATCCGCTCGCTTCTGGCCACTTCCACGATCCGCTCGAGCAGGGCGCTGCCGATCCCTTTCCCTTGATCAGCGTCGGCGATCAGGACAGCAAATTCCGCCTCATTCAGCCCCGGCATTCGGCTTAGCCGGCCGACGCCGAGGATATGGTGCGTGTGGTCGGCATCGATCCGTTCGACGACCAGCGCCAGCTCGCGATCATAATCATTGAAACAGACACGAGTTAGCCGACCATGGCTGGTGCGCTGGCTGAGCTTCATCGTGTGGAAATACCGCAATCGCACTGATCGCTCGCTGAGCTGCTCGTGGAAATTCACCATCAGCGGTTCGTCTTCCGGGCGGATCGGGCGGATGGTCAGGTCCTGACCGTTCTTAAGCCGAAGCGGTGTGACGTACTGCGACGGATACGGACGAATCGCCGTCCGCGGCAGCGCCGCATCCGTGACGGCGGGCGGGTGGAGAACGACGCGCGCGTCCAGCGCGATCATGCCCCGGTGCGAGACCAGCAGCGGGTTGATGTCCAGTTCCGCGATCCGCGGCTGACACGTCACCAGCCGGCTGAAGCGCACGAGGATGCTTGCCAGTTGCTCGATGTTCACCGGCGGGCGTCCGCGCACGCCTTGCAGCGCTGTGTAGATCCGCGTCTGCTCCATCATTCGCTTCGCCAGCGTTGCATTGAGCGGGGGTAATCCGAGCGATCGATCCTTGAAAACCTCAACCAACTGCCCGCCCATGCCGAACAGCAGCACCGGCCCGAATTGCGGATCGATCGAGCTGCCAAGAATCAGCTCATACGCGTCGGCCATTTTCACCATCGGCTGCACTGTGACGCCGAGAAATACTTCCCCCATCTCCCCGTGTGGGAGAGCAGACCGAAGCAGCACATCGTCGGATTCCAGGCGAGCGGTCCCGTTGGCCGCTTCAAGTGAAGAGGGATGCGCTCGGGCAACATTCGCTTTGATCACGTCAAACGCCATGCGCACTTCGTCGGCGCTCTGCAGATTCAGTTTCACTCCGCCGACATCGGTCTTATGCGTGACGATGTGCGAATGAAGCTTGAGAACGCACGGGTAGCCGACTTCCGCCGCCCGCGCTACGGCGTCATCGGGGGTTGCGGCAACAAACGTCGGCGCCACCTGAATGCCGTACGCCGTGAGCAGGCGCTTCGATTCGTATTCATCCAGCAGCGTTCGCCCGGCCGAGAGCGCGGTGTTGATGATCGCCGCCGCCAACGCGTCGTCAGGCTCAATCTCGCTATCCATCGACGGCGTCTCATAGAGCAGTCGCAGATTCTTGGCGTACTTGTGCATATGGCAGAACATGCGGGCCGCGGTGTCGGGATAGGGAAATGTGGGAATGCCAGCCGCGTTGAGGATCGCCTCGCCGGCGGCGACGTCCGTGCCGCCCATCCAGCTCGCCAGCACCGGCTTGCCGTCGATCTGCGCATACTGCTTGAGCAGGTCGGCGGTCTTGGTCGATTCGGTCATGTCCTGCGGGGTGAGGACGACAAGCAGCCCGTCAGAATTTTCGTCTTTGGCGGCAATTTCCAAGGTTTTGGCGTATCGATCGGCGCCGGCGTCGCCGAGCACGTCGATCGGATTATTATGGCTCCACGCTGGCGGCAGAAAAGAGTTGAGCTGCTGCACCGTCTGCTGGCTCAGCGACGTCAGCGCACCGCCATTGCCGATCAGCGCGTCGGTCGCAAGTACGCCCGGGCCGCCGGCGTTGGTGACGATTGTAAGCCGGTTGCCGCGCGGCCTCGGTTGCTTGTTCAATACCTCGGCCATGTAAAACAGCTCGGCGATGTTATTTACGCGCAGCACGCCCACGCGTTTGAACGCGGCGTCGAGCACTTCGTCCGAGCCGGTCATCGCACCCGTATGGCTCGCCGCCGCCCGCGCCGCCGCTTCGCTGCGGCCGGGCTTGATGACGATGATCGGCTTGTTCAGCGCCACCTCGCGCGCCGCGCTGAGGAAGCCGCGCGCGTCGCCGATGGATTCCATGTAGATCAGGATCGCCTGTGTGCGCGGGTCGTTGCCGAGGTAGTCGATCAGATCGCCCCAGCCGATATCCAGCATCGATCCGATCGAGACAAACGCGCTGAACCCCACGCGCTCGCGCAGGCTCCAGTCCAGCACGGCCGTGCAGAGCGCGCCCGATTGCGAGATGAACGCCACGCGCCCGGGCTTGGCCATTCCCTTGGCGAAGGTCGCGTTGAGCCCGCTCAGCGGGTTCATCACGCCCAGGCAATTGGGCCCGATGATCCGCATCCGCCCGCGCCGCGCCTCGGCGAGCAATTGCGTCTCCAGCGCCGCGCCGGGAGCGCCCTGTTCCTTAAATCCCGCGCTGATGACGATCGCGCCCTTCACGCCCGCATCCGCGCACTGTCCGACAATCCCCGGAACCGCCGCCGCCGGCGTGACGATCACCGCCAGGTCCACCTGCTGAGGGACATCCTTGATGCTCGCATACGCCGGGATCCCCAGCACCGAAGACCGCTTGGGATTCACCGGATAGATCGTCCCGCCAAACGGGTTGGACATCAGATTCCACAACAGCGTGCGGCCGACAGAGTTTGCGGTCTCCGTTGCGCCGATCAGCGCGACGCTCGTTGGCGCAAAGATTGAATCCAGCGGCTGACGCTCGTGCCGCAAAACATCGTGGACCGTCTCCGTAGATTGCATGACTGGCTCCGCCGTATATCAAAGGACTATTTGATCCGATTTAGGCGGGATGTCAAGTAGTTGGTCCGGAAGTTTCTTGACAGCGGATTGGGCTTGGCGACAAACTGAAAATGGATCGCGCAAGCATGGATTGAGTCCTTCTTAAATGAGAGTTAATGATCCGATTGCGTCACCAGTTCGAACTCGTCACAGTATTGTGAGCGTGATCCGTGGAGCGTCCGAAGCCAATCCTCGACTACTCGTCCCCACCGCAAGAGCATGTGCACGAGGGAAATTCTGAGATTGAGCGGCGCAAGGCGGTCGAGTGCTACAACGAATCAACATTTGGCGAACGGCGTCCCATTGCGTCCGCTTTTCTGAGGCTTGCAGTGATTGGCGTTATCGTGGTTTTCATAATGTGGTTTTTGCCGCGAAAAGCCGGCCGGTTGCTCGCGTCACTGACCGTCGTGGCTTTCATCGTATGGGAGTGGCGGAATGACGGATGGCCATTCAATCGTCACTGATCGCACTCAGGGGCGCGCGCAACCGTGAAGAAAACCATGACGCAAGAAACCATGACACCGCCAAACACACCGCAACGCGCCCGTCCTCTCGTTTATCTGCGCCGGCTAGCGGCGATTGTCTGCGTCGTATACCTCGTACTGTGCGCGGCGTTTTACTTTCTTCAGGATCAGATAATCTTCCCCGGCAAGGCCACGCAGGGGCGGGCGGATGCGGTTGTCGCCGAGGCGCCGACTACGCGATTGATCAGACTGAATCTCGCCGACGGCACGCCGATTGTCGCGCGGTATGACTTGGCGGCGCGAGTTGATCCCGCGGCCGCGCCGACGGTGCTGGTCTTCTATGGCAACGGCCAATGCGCCCGGACCACCGGCGGGGTGATCTACATTTTCCAACAGCTCGGGTGCAACGTGCTGACGCCCGATTATCCAGGCTACGGCATGAGCGGCGGAGTGCCATCGGAGGCATCGCTGTTCGCGGCCGCCGACACGTGTTGGAAATATCTGCAATCTCGCACGGATATTGATCACAGCCAATTGCACATTGTCGGCTGGTCACTCGGCAGTGGAGTCGCGATCGATCTTGCCGCGCGCGTGCGGCCAAGATCGCTGACGACGATTTCCGCCTACACCAGCATGGCCGATATGGGCCGCCACACTGCCCCGTTTCTGCCCGTGTCGCTGATACTGCGGCACCCGTTTCGCAGCATCGACAAGATCGCACAGGTCCAGTGCCCAATCCTCCTCATCCACGGCCAGCGCGACACCACGATCCCACCGGAAATGTCCCGTACCCTGGCCGCCCGAGCCACCAGCCCGGTGACGACGCTTTATCAACCGTATAGTGATCACAACGATATTTTCGATACCGACGCGGATCCGCTGATCGCGGCATTGGCGCGGCATTTGGGGAGATGAGTTGCCTTTACCGACATCTACAAAGGCAGATGCGGCATCTTTTTTAAGTTCATTTTAGCAAAAGCGACGGATGCAGATGTATCCAGCGGAGTGGGTATTGCAATTCTGGCCGTGATTAGAACGGCGAGATATCATCGCGATCCAGTATCATTGCTTCGGTACTATCCGCACCCATGCCACCGACGAGTGTAACAGGCCTTTTATACTCGCGGCCGTCAATGGTTACGATGAGCATTGCGTCGCAGGCGGGTACGACTTGCGGTGAACATGTCACGACGAACGTGGATGCTGCCTGAGCAAGCGGAAATTTTCCGAAGTCGAAGCAGTCGAGCCACAGGCCGACCTCAGCGGAGTATCGAATAGTGTCTTCCGGAGGCTTCAATCTTATCCATCCCAAGGCGAAAGAGTCTGCCCAGCAATATATCGGCACCGCCGGCCCTTTGGAAGTTCTCGGTTATGGAATCGCCGGGGTTGTCTTCGTATCGCCCCTTATATTGACTCACGCCATCAAGATTCACAGTAATGCTGAAAACTACCGACGAGAGGTAATGGCTTATAAGCGACTGAAAAATCGCAGGATCAAGAAGATTCAACAATTCACCGTACCGGAGATGCTCGGGTATAGCGATGACTTGCTGGCGATCGAGATGTCGATCGTCACCCCGCCTTACCTTCTGGATTTTGCCAATGCCCGGCTGGATGTCGGGCCTGATTTCTCACCCGACGTTATGGCCGATTGGTGGGACAGATTACGTGAGAGATTTGAGGACCGTTTCCCGATCATTGAATCAGTGTACTATGAATTGATCACTAGATGCCGCTTGTATTACCAGGATTTCAAGCAGGGTAATATCGAATTCGAGTCCAATGCGTCGCGGTGATCTGCGGCGTCGGGTGGCGGTCGAGTGTATATTAGACCCTTATGGCAGCCAGTTTAGTCGAGATTGTTCAAGGGTTTTCATCGCCGAAAGTCGTTCTGGTCGGCGATTTCATGATTGATCGGTACATCTTCGGATCGACCGATCGCGTGTCGCCGGAAGCGCCGATTCCCGTGCTGCGGTTTCGGCGCGAAGAGATTCGGCTGGGTGGGGCGGGGTTTGTACTGGCGGGTCTGTCGACGCTGGGGGCCAGGGTGTCCGCCATTGGCGTGTGCGGGAATGATCGGGCCGGGGAGAGCCTGTGTGAGCGCATCAGCGCCTTTGGCTGTGACAGCGCCGGGCTCGTGCGCTGCGATCGGCCGACGGTGGAGAAGGTGCGGCTGCTGGGGTCCAGCGAGGACCGCACGGCCCAGCAGATGATCCGGCTGGATATCGAAGACACGCAGCCGGTGGATCGCGCGACCGAGGACCGGCTATTCAACGCCGCCCAAAACGCCCTCGACGCCGCGGCCGTGCTGTGCCTCGAGGATTACAACAAAGGCGTTCTCACCGAATCGCTCACACAGCGGCTTATCGCGTTGGCGAAATCTAAAAACATCCCAGTGCTGATCGATCCCGCCCGGCTAAGTGATTACGGCAAATACCTCGGCGCCACGCTGATCAAACTCAACCGCCCGGAGACCGAAAAAGCCACTGGATTGAAGATCACCGATGCCGAATCGTGCGAGAAGGCCGCGGCATTGCTGCTGGAGACGCTGGACCTGCACGCGGTGGTCATCACGATGAACGACAAAGGCAGCTATCTCGCGCTGCGCGACGGCAAGCGCGAATTGCTGGCGTCGCGCCCGCGCCAGGTGGCCGACGCGACCGGGGCCGGCGACATGGTGCTGGCGGCGCTGGCGATGTCCAGCGCCAGCGGGGCCGACTGGCACGAGGCGGTGGAGCTGGCGAATGTCGTCGGCGGGCTCGAGGTGGAAAAGCTCGGCTGCGTGCCGATCACGCGCGACGAGATCATCGCCGATCTGCAAAGCGAGCAGCGCCAGCACGCGGGTAAGGAACGCAGCCACGATTCTCTAATGACCGAGCTGGCAACGCACCGCCGCGCCGGCCGACGGATCGTGTTCACCAATGGCTGTTTTGATCTGGTCCACCTCGGCCACGTGAAGTATTTCCAATTCGCAAAAGCCCAGGGAGACGTGCTGGTGGTCGGCGTCAACACCGATGCCAGCAACCGTCGACTCAAAGGGGAGAAACGCCCCGGGGTGAATGAAGACGACCGCATCGGCGTGCTCGAAGAGCTCGAGAGCATCGATTACCTGATCAAATTCGACAGCGACACGCCGCTGGATCTGATCAAGCTGGTACAGCCGGACGTGCTGGTCAAAGGCGCGGATTACGCCAAGCAGCAGGTCGTCGGCTGGGAGCTAGTCGAAGCCCGAGGCGGCCACGTCGCACTGGCGCCACTGATCGACGGCCGATCCACCAGCAATGTCATCAAGCGGATCCTCGACGCATACTCCGCGGAATAAACCAGTCCTCTGAACCGTCTGCGACAATCAATGCGCGCCCACTACGGGCGCGCCGATCGCCGCGCCCGGATTATCGCGGCTCCACATCCGATACAGCGCCGGCAGCACGACAAGGGTGAGCAGCGTGGATGAAACGATCCCGCCGATCACCACTGTCGCCAGCGGACGTTGCACTTCGGCGCCTGTGCCGGTCGCGATCGCCATCGGCACGAAGCCCAAGGCTGCGACAAGCGCCGTCATCAGCACCGGACGCATCCGAGTGAGCGAGCCGCGCACGATGGCTTCGTGTAAAGTCACCCCTTCGCTTCGCAACTGGTTGATGAATGTCACCATCACCAGCCCGTTGAGCACTGCTACGCCCGAGAGTGCGATGAACCCGACTGCGGCCGTGATGCTGAACGGCATGTCGCGCAGCCACAGCGCTACGATTCCGCCGGTGAGCGCGAGCGGTACCCCGGTGAAGACCATTAGTGCATACTTGACCGAGTTAAACGTGCTGAACAGCAGCAGGAAGATGAGGAAGAAGCAGATGGGGACGACGATCATCAGCCGCTGGCGTGCAGCCATCAGGTTTTCAAACTGTCCGCCCCAGTCGATGTAGTAACCGGGTGGGAGTTTCACTTCGGCGTCGATCCGCCTTTGCGCCTCGGCGACAAACGAGCCAATATCGCGGCCGCGTACGTTCGCTTGTGCGACGACGCGGCGTTTGCCGTTCTCGCGGCTGATCTGGTTCGGACCTTCGGTGAGAACGACACTCGCGACCGACGACAGCGGGATATAGCCGGGGCGGGAACCTGCGCCCGAAAAGTCGTCAGCCGCCGACGCCATGAGCGCGTCAGAATTCGACCCCTCGTGTGCCCGAAGCGGTATCGGCAACTCGCGAATCGCCGCGATATCCTCACGCATTTCATCCGGCAGCCGCACGAGCAATTGGAAGCGACGATCGCCTTCAAATACAAGCCCTGTCTCGCGCCCGCCGATCGCGGTGGCGATGATGTCATGCACGTCCTTCACGCTAATGCCGTAACGGGCCATGGCACGCCGGTCGATCTCGATGCTCATCACTGGCAGCCCTTCGGTCTGTTCGACCTGCGCATCATATGCACCGGGAACACTTTCGAGCACCTTCATCATCTGTTCGGCCAGCGGTACGAGTTGATCGAACTCGTCGCCAAACACTTTGACCGCCACGTCGCTGCGTACGCCGGCGATGAGTTCATTGAATCGCATCTGGATCGGCTGGAGGAATTCGTACTTGCTGCCTGGTACTCTCGAGACGGCTTCATCAATCCGGCGCACGACATCGGCTTTGTCGATGCGGGGATTTGGCCATTCGGATCGGGGTTTGAGGATGATGAAGTTGTCGGATGTGCTCGGCGGCATCGGGTCCGACGCCATCTCCGCTGTGCCGGTTTTGGAATAGACAAATGCAACTTCGGGGATACTTCGCACGGCCTTCTCGATGTGCGTCTGAATCTCCATGGACTGTGTCAGACCCGTACTCGGGATCCGCAGGCCGTGCATCGCGATATCTTGTTCGTCAAGCGTCGGCGCGAATTCCTGCCCAAGACGGGTGAAGAGCAGCAGCGATGCGATGAAGATCGCTACCGCCGCGGGCACGACCACCCACCGTGCGCGCACCGCCCATTCTAAAACAGGGGTGTAGACGCGCTTCACGCCACGCACCGCGAAGTTCTCTTTCTCACTCACCTTTCCGCTGACCAGTAGTGCCACCATCGCCGGTATGAACGTGAGGGACAGAATGAATGCGGCGACCAGTGCGATGATGACGGTGATCGCCATCGGCGTGAACATCTTTCCTTCGACACCGGTGAGGAACAGTATTGGCAGATACACCGTTACGATGATTGCCTGTCCGAAGACCGACGGCCGGACCATCTGCCTGGTCGCCTCGGTGACGGCTGCCAACCGTTCTGCCAGCGCCAGCCGCCGACCCAGGTGATGCTGCTTCTCGCCGAGCACGCGCAGGCAGTTCTCGACTATGATCACCGCGCCATCGATGATGATGCCGAAATCAATCGCGCCCAGGCTCATCAGGTTGCCGCTGATCTTGTTCTGCGTCATGGTAAACGCGGTCATCAACATCGATAGTGGAATCGCCAGCGCGCAGATGATCGCCGCCCGGATGTTGCCCAGCAGAAGGAACAACACCACGATGACCAGGACGGCTCCTTCGGCCAGATTCTTCGTAACCGTCGCTATCGTCGCATCGACCAGTTTCATGCGGTTCAGGACCACCTTTGCACGAATGTCAGGTGGAAGCGATTTGTTAATGGCATTGATCTTTTCATCAACGGCCTGCGATACCGTTCGGCTGTTCGCGCCGATCAGCATCATCGCTGTGCCAACGACGACTTCTTCACCATTCTCGCCCGCGGCCCCGGTCCGCATTTCCTTTCCTATGCCGACCATGCCGATGTCGCGGACGTAGATCGGCGTGCCGTTCTTCTGCCCGACGACGACATCCGCAAGCTCCTCTTCGCTGGAGATGCGCCCGGCGGCGCGAACGACGTAGCCTTCGCCTTTGTGCTCGACGTAGCCCGCGCCGGTGCTGAGGTTGTTGTCCTCCAAGGCCGTGATCACATCGCTGAACGTCAGGCCGTAGCTGACGAGCTTCATCGGGTCGGGTTGAACGTGATATTGCTTGACATACCCGCCGATGGAATCGACTCCGGCGACATCCTTTACGCCCTTGAGTTGCGGACGGATGATCCAATCCTGCACCTCGCGCAGGTATGCTGCCAGTTCAAAATCATTCCTCAGCGTCCGGCGTTCGGGCGTGAGATATGTGCCGTCGGGTTGCCAGCCTGATTGACCGGGCATCACAGGCGCGCCCTTGCCGCGGGGGTGTTCATACTCGACGGTGTACATGTAGACTTCGCCGAGCCCCGTACTGATCGGACCCATGCGAGGCTCGGCGCCCGGCGGCAACTGTTCGCTCGCTTCGCCGAGCCGCTCGTTCACCTGCTGGCGGGCAAAGTAGATGTCAATGCTATCTTCAAAAACGGCTGTGACCTGTGAGAATCCATTGCGCGACAATGACCGCGTGTACTCCAGCCCGGGGATGCCTGCCAGCGCGGTCTCGATCGGGTATGTCACCTGTTTTTCCATCTCGGTCGGCGAGAGCGCCCGGAAACTGGTGTTGATCTGCACCTGGTTGTTGGTGATATCCGGCACCGCATCGATAGGCAGATTGCGCAATGAGAAGACGCCCACCGTCGCCACGCCGACGGTGAACAGCAAGACGAGCCAGCGGTTTTTTATTGAGAAGCTGAGGATGCTTTCGAGCATGATCTGTCCTTGGATATTTAACGCGGGTTACATCGCGCGGTCGGGCGCATGGTCATGGCGGAATTTCAATGCCCGTGCTCCGCGCCAACCTTGCCGAGTTCCGCCTTCATGATGAAGCTGCCTGAGGTCACGATCTGTTCGCCTTCGAACAGGCCATACCGCACCGGCCACAGCCCGCCGACAGTGGGTTCGAGCGTAACGACGCGCTTGAGATACGTGTCAGGCTTGTCGGCCATCGGTACGAAGACGACGGTCTGCCCTCCGATCGTTTGCACCGCGGAGTCCGGCACCGCCAATGCCTGCTGAGTTGTGGATGTTGCCCCGGACGAGATCTGTACATTGGCGAACATGCCCGGGCGCAGGCGGGCTTTGTCGTTCTTGACCACGATACGGACGCGCGCGCTTCGAGTGGCTTCATCCAGTTCAGGCGCGATGAAGGACACTGTTCCGTCGAAGGTTTCGCCGGGCAACGCAGCCAGTGTTACTTTCGCAGTCGCGCTAACTGCCACGTCCTTCAACTTTGCTTCGGGCACTTCGGCGATCACCCACACGCTCGTGGTGTCGGCGAGCACCAACAATGAGTCGCGATCCGGGGAAACAAGCTCTCCGAGCGTGACCGCGCGGCGAATCACCTGGCCGTCAATCGCGGCGCGGATGGTGTACATGGAGGTGATCTTGCCGGAGTCTTCGAGCGTCTTGATGTCCTGGTCATCCATGCCCAGCAGCGCGAGCTTGCTGCCGGCGGCGGTCAGCGATGCCTGCGCGGTGGACAGTGCGCCCTGCGCATTCTGCAGTTCCGCCTGACGCTTATGCACTTCGGTGAGCGCAATACCCTGGCTCTTGTCGAACAACTGCTGCGCACGATCAAATGCACTCTGCGCCAGTGCGACGGCGGGCGTCGCTGTGGCGATCATCGTGCGGCGCTGGAGGAATTCGCTTTGCGCTTCGCCAAGTTCCGGGCTATCGACAACCAGCAGCGCGTCGCCGCGCTTTACATGATCTCCTTGACGGACTTTCAGATCAGACACGCGCCCCGTGACGGCGGAGCCGACGTGCGCCATGCGCTCCGTGTCGTACGATACGCGCGCTGGAACGGTGATTATGGGCACAAGTGTTTCAACTGCGACGGGTTGAACCCGCACGCCAAAATCTTTAGCCGCCTCAGGGAGGATCGAGATCTGGCCAAAGCGGTCCTTGAAGATTTTCTGGTCTGCAACGCGGATGCGGTCGCTGCCTGCGAGGATCGTTGTCTGAAATTC
>JACMML010000345.1 GCA_014379105.1 Phycisphaerae bacterium | reverse complement strand
GCGCGCGTCCATAGCTCCGCTTCAGCCAGCAGAAGATCGACAAACGCCTCCATGCGCTGCGGCGTCTGTTTGGTGATCGAATAAAAGTCGCAGTAATGGCATTTATGGAAGCAGAACGGAATGTGTACGTACAGCGCCTCGATCGGCGCGCACGGCACGTCCGGCGTGGACAACCGCATCACCGGCGTCGCCGGCTCGCGCTGTTGTAAGGCGATGAGGTTGCCGCTCTTGCTCATGACGTCTATTCGTGACCGAGTTATTCGTGACGAAGCGCTTCGATCGGATTCATCCGCGCCGCCATGATCGCCGGGTACAGACCGAAGAAAACGCCGATCAGGCCGCTGACCAGGAAGCTGCCCAAGACGCTCCACGGTGCGATCGCAGTTGGGAAACCGCTGCTCTGGAAGAAGAACTGCAACAGCAACGGCAATCCCCACGCCGCCAGCGTGCCGAGGCCGACCCCGATCAGCCCGCCGGTGAGGGAGATCACAGTCGTCTCGATCAGGAACTGCAGCGTGATATGCCGCTGCTTGGCGCCCAGCGCCCGCCGGATGCCGATTTCGCGCGTGCGCTCGGTGACCGTCGCGAGCATGATGTTCATGATGCCGATCCCGCCGACCACGAGCGAGAAGCTCGCGATGCCGCCCATAATGTAATTGAACATCGTCGCCTGCTGTTCGGCGGCGCGCAGGAGTTCGATCGGCGCTTTGACCTGCACGTCCTGCCGGCCGGGCAGGCCGACGACATTGGAAAAAATCGAGCTTGTCCGTTCCACGTCCCCAACGTCGGTGACCTGCACCCAAATTTCAGTGTACTCGATCGATTCCCGCTCCATCGAGCCGGTCGTCATGCGGACGCTGATCTTGCCGAACATCTGTTGCGAAAGTGAAAGCGGAAAGTAGATGTCGTTATCAATATCGCGAACCATGATGCCGGCTTTATCAGCCCCGGCGCGCAGGCCGGTGGGTTCGAGCACGCCGATCACCTGTAGCGTGACCATTCCCAGGTTGGACGATCCCACCAGCACAGTCCGGCCGATCGGGTCTTCGCTCGGGAAAATCTGCCGGGCGGCGCCTGCGCCGATCACACAAACCGGGGCCTGCTGCTGTTCATGAAGCGCGGTGAAAAAACTTCCTTCGGAAAGTCGCAGGTTGATGACCGGAAACAGTTCGCTGGTCGTCGCAATCACATTGACCGCCGGAAATTGCTTGCCGCCGAGGCTGGCGCGTTTTTTCGTATCACGCATCGGCACGACGCGGTCGAGTCCGGGGATGCCTCTGACTTTTGCCAGATCCGCCTCGCGCAAACCATATTCCAGCAGGCGAGAGCGCGATCCCTCGGTTCCCTCCGGCGGCCGAATCGATCGGATCAGCACATTTCGCGCTCCCAGCGCCTGCATCTGCCGCAGGGCCTCGCGCTTAGAGCCTTCACCAATCGCGACCATGATTATGACCGCAGCCACGCCGATGATGATGCCCAGCGCGGTCAGCAGTGTGCGCAGACGATGCAGGTAGAGGTTTTTGAGCCCTAGCCGGAAGTTTTCCATCAAAAAGTACATCATTGCGTCTGATCGATATTACGTCGATCGATCCTATGTAAAAACGCCCGCCCCCGCGAACTGTTACTGTAGAACGCACTTATCGTTGCGTCCGGCTCATACCCGGGACAAGATGCCGGGTATGCAAATCGAACTGTGGGTCTGGTACGCCCTGGCGGCGGCGGCGTGCGCGGCGGCGCTGAATATCTTTGGCAAGATCGGCATGGAGGGGATCGATTCCAGCCTCGCGACGACCGTCCGTGGCAGTGTGCAAGGCGGTTTATTGCTAATCTTCGCGACCACGATGGGACTATGGAAAAGTTTGCCCGATGTGGGTGGCAAGGCTTGGCTCATGATCGTCCTCTCCGGCGCCGCGGGCGCCGCGTCGTGGCTGTTCGGATTTAAGGCGCTCAGTATGGCAAAGGCTTCGCAGGTTGCGCCGTTGGATAAGCTGTCAGTCCCGCTGACGGCCGTTCTTGCTTTCCTCATACTCAGCGAACGCCCCAGCGGCGTGAACTGGATCGGCATCGCGATGATCGCGGTGGGGGCATACCTAGCGGCGCTAAAATCTCAATCATGACCCCATCCGGCCAGTTTGAACTCGCGGCGTCGCGGTCGTAGCCTTCCATTTATGACCCTCTTCGAAAAAATCATCGCCCGTGAGATCCCGGCCAGGATTGAGTACGAGGATGATCTTTACATCGTCATTCACGACGTCTCCCCACAGGCCCCGACGCACGTGCTGGTGATCCCCAAGAAAGTGATCCCGACCGTCAACGACATCTCACCGGCCGACGCCGAACTGATCGGCGGCATGTTTCTCGTCGCGTCGCGCGTGATGAAGCAACTCGGCCACTCCGATTTCCGCACGGTCTTTAATTGCGGTGCCGGCGCGCAGCAGACGGTTTTTCATCTGCACCTGCATTGCCTGGCGGGTCGGTCCTTTTCGTGGCCGCCGGGTTAGGCGTTGGGGAATTAGAGCAGCGGTCAGTTTTCGACTATTGTCCCTTTGACGCGCCGGGCGGGCCGATGCCGAAGGCGTCGGGGCTGTACCACGGATCGCTTCGATTGTCCGTCGCACTGTCTGAATAAGGATAAGACGCGTAGATCGAGTTTTTTACTTCCTGCCAGTCGTCACCTGATTTAGGAATGTATCGACCAACAACCCGCGTGCCCGAGGCGTCGAGATTGCGCTGGGTGATGAACGCCGGCGCCGCATGGCCGTCGAGGAATACCGCGTTGTGCGTCGGCTGTCTCGAATGAGCGCCGGCAATTTCCTTGTGATAGAAAACCGACCAGATAAAGCGAATGTCGGCCACCACATACGTTCGCGTAGCGTTCCATCGCTTGGTGACCTGCGACGCGACCTTGTTCAGATAATTCACTTTCGCGGTCGTCATCGGCCCGGTGCCCATTGCGGAGTAGGCGGCGACGATCTCCTTGTCGTACATCCAGCCGCGATTGACCATGTACGAAGTCCCGTACAATTCGTATGGCGACGAAACGGTGGGTCCGAGGTAGTTGAGCGCGGCGCCGACCTTGCCATTGCTCATATTGTCGTCCGCGGGGCAGCGGAACACGTCTCTGGGCTGGCGTTGATCGGCGGCCGCTTTAGTGCCGTCCCATTTGTCCGGGTAAAGACCCTTGTAGACGTATTGATTCAGCGGCTTGTCGCGATCATCCATGTAGCCGACGGAAATCGTCGGATGCGTGGTTTTTCCGCCGGCGCTGAACGCCGTCCACCACAACGCGTTGCCTGAACCGTCCGGCGAAACCGGCTGCCACGGCATGTTACGCAGGATGAAGAAGAACGGGATTCGCCCGGTGTCGGCGCGATACATGATCGTCGCCTGCCCGATCTGCCGGAGGTTGGACAGGCACGCTGCGTTACCGGCGGCCATGCGGGCTTTTTGCAAAGCCGGGAGTAGCACCGCGATCAGCAGCGCGATGATTCCAATAACCACCAGTAGTTCAACCAGCGTGAAGCCGCGGCGTGTTTCACGAACGGAAGTGACGTGACCCATCGGTGTCATACGTCCTCCATGGCTAATGAAAACAACGTTACCGATCAATCCGACATGTGCGATCGCCCCGGGAGAGCGACGGGGGACCAGCATACCTACCTAGATTAACTATTTGCAAGTAAAGACTAAGTTTCCCCCAGCGCCCACGCATCAATGTAATCGCACATGCTGTGATAGATCATCTTGTGCGCCTCCTGTACGCGGGCGGTGCGGGGGTGCGGCACGACTAGCGCGATGTCGCACAAGGCTTTTGCTTTTCCGCCGTCTTTGCCCAAGAAGCCGATCGTTGTGATGCCGCGCGCCTTGGCGATTTCCAGTGCCCGAAGGATATTCGGGCTATTTCCGCTGGTCGTGATGCCGATAAAGACGTCTCCCGATTGACCCAGCGCCTCGATCTGGCGGGAGAAGATCGCGTCATATCCCATGTCATTTCCGGCACAGGTGACGGCGGTCGGATCGAGCAGCGCGATCGCGGCCAGCGCGCGGCGGTCGCGGTGATAGCGGACGATCAACTCCTCGGCGAAGTGCATCGCGTCCGCGGCGCTGCCGCCATTGCCGGCGAAGAGGATTTTGCGATCCATCTTCCACGCGGCCACCATCGCCCGGGCGACCTTGCCAATCGTCGGCGCCAGCGTCCGCAACGTCGGCAGAAGCTCGATCGCTTCGTCCAGCGCCCCATTAAAATACGCCTCGGGCGAATGGCTCATACCTGTGTGTCTTTCCCGTCGGACGTGTAAATATCCAGATAAAAATAGAGCAGGTCTTTGTCGTGGACGGTTCGGGTGCGGGCAAGTCGAAACTGAAATTTCTCAAATAGTTTCACCGCCGCCTCGCGCTCAATAAACGTGTCCAGCGTGACTTTCAGAAACTGCTGGTCCTGGCAAAATTTCAGTGCCTGCTCCAGCAGCGCCGAACCGATCCCGCGCCGCCGGTGGTCCGCGTGGACACGCAGGCGCCGGATCTCGCCGATCTCCTCGGCCTGCATTACGCCGATCATTCCGACGACCTTATTCTCCTTGTTCGCGGCCACCCAGAAGTGGTTGCCCGGCGATTCCATGTAGGCCGATTGGATGTCATCGATATCCAGAGCGCTGTCATTGTCGGCGATCGTCCCACCGATCATTCCGTCTCGAAACAACTCGCGGCAGGCCTCGAGATCGCTAGCCTCGAACGGGCGGATGACAATGTCAGAACCAACGACTCCCATGCGCCAAATCATACAACACACGCGCTCTTCCAGACAGTCGGGCTCGGGTCAAGAGAATCCCTATCGCGGCTTGCCGGTCGGGTTCTTCAATCCTTTTGGCGCTTCGGGGAGCAGATAGTTCTTCAACTTCGACTGCTCCAGTGATTTGACGGTATCAACCACGCATTCGGCGTGGAGGATCGCCCCTAGCCACGCCGGGTGAACCTTTTCGTTGTCGGGGTAGTATTCCGATTTGGTCTTCTCCTCGCCGATCGCTTCGAAACGATCGCACGCCATCTGGTTCAGCGGAATATAAAACGCGCCGACTTGCTTCGCGGCGGCTTCGGACAACGTGTTATACGTGGTGTTTCGGCCGAGTTTTCCGTCTTTCCAGTCACTGCGCGCCGTGGTCGAGCAGACATAAAACTCAACAGCGCCCTTCGCTTTTGCCTCGGCGATAAACTGCCGGAGATACCAGCCGTATGAATGGACAATCTCGTGCTTGCCCGTGAGCAGATTTTCAATCTCCTGGGTTTCGTCACCATTGCTTCTGATCGATCCCCGCGCCCGGGCGCTGGGGCCCGGCGGCTCATTGATCTGGCCGCCGTCGTTGGTGCCGAATTCCATCACTAGAAAATCGCCGGGCTTGATCGCTTCGAGCACCGGCGCCCATTTGTCGCGGTAATACGTCCGCGTGCTTGTGCCGCCGGCGCCGCGGTTGGCGACGTTGATCCGCGTGCGATCAAAATAATGGGCGATCGGGTTTCCCCAGCCCCATTGCCCGTTGTCGCCGGTGTCCTGCCCGGTGCGGACGGTGGAGTCGCCGATCAGCCATAGCGTCGGCTTGGCCGGATCCAGCGGCGCGGCGGTGCTCGCAGGTTGCGACTGCGCGACGGCGGCTGTAATCGGAAGCATCATCATGGCGATCAACACGATCGCGATCAGCAAACCTGTTCGGTCGTAGAAAGTCGTAGTCTGAAAATTGTGCATTGCGTCCTCCAGCAGAAAAGTTACCCCGCTCCGACAGTATGAAACTCCAGCGCATCGGTCGCCAGATCGAGCGTCGCGACAGTTTTCACCGTCGCCCGGTGCAGCGCGCCCGGATTGATCCAGCGCGCCCCGTTGAGCCGTTCATCATGGCGACGATGGGTGTGGCCGGTCAACACGTAATCATTGGGCTGGCCGGCTCTACGCAGGCGGCTCAGTAGCTGGTGATCGTCGCCGTGGGTTATCGCGATCCGCTTTCCCGCAAGCGTCAGCACGCCGTAACTGTTCAGGCAGTTGATGCCCAGAATGCCGGCGTAATCGCGTAGCCCGGCGTGGTCATAGTCGTTATTGCCGAACACAAACGCCGTGGGCAGTCCGACCAGTACATCGAGGATGCGGGTGTCGCCGACGTCGCCGCAATGGATCAGTTGCTCAGCGCCGGCCGATTGCAGCAACCTAACCGCCGCGACGGTGTTGGCATATTCGGAATGCGTGTCTGAAAGTATGCCGATCTTCACGTTTTCATTCCGCCGATTTGTTACGCCGCCATCGCGAGTCTAGCGGCGGACAAATCAAAAAAACACACATGATGCATTTGTTGCATTTTGTGAGCATAACTCCATGGCCGGCCATGACTTGCTTATGCAACAAACGCCGCGCTGATCGCGTGAGATTCATCATCCGACCACATCGCACGGCTCGTACAGTGCTTCAGCAACATGAAAATCACACCCGTTCGATCCGGCGTCGTTGTTCTTGGTTTGGCGATCGCCAGCGCGGGATTGTTGGCGATGAGCGCGTCGCAAGCCGACAACGCCGCGAGCGAAATCGCGATGCTGGCGGGGGACCGGTCAAACCGTTCGCCGCTGGCGACGCTTGTCCGCGGCGAGGTTGATTCCATTCATCGGCGCGAGACCGCGGTCGCGGCAATGCCATGTTTCTGGTCGGGAGAAGGGTATTTCGGCGCGCTCGACTGCGTGTATCGCACGACAGCGGGCTACGTGGGCGCCGATGAGGTCGTCGAGGTGGAATTTGATCCGTCGGTGATCTCTTACCAGTCGCTCATCACCGGCGCGCGCGACGCGGGCATGGCCGTCAAAGTGTATTGCCGAACCGACGCCCAACTCGAAGCCGCGCGGCACTTCGTCGGCGCTGCCGCGGTGCGAAGCGATGAGCGCGTGCGTCCGGACGAAAATCCCAAATGGTACGTCCTGCAGACGCCGTTGAAATCCGTGCCGATGACACCCGCCCAGGCCTGCCGTATCAGCGCGGCGCTGCACGCGCACCGCGACGTGCTCCCGCTGCTCTCGCCGTCTCAGCAGATTATGTACGACCGCGCCAAAGGGCGTGACGCCGCCGCGATCTCCGAAGCGGATCGGCTGGCGTTTTTGGGCAAGATTCGCCAGCGCTGAGAGCAGAAATTCAGGATCGAGCGGCGAGTGTCGGGTGTGTAGATAGCGGGAGCGCACTAGCTGACATATACGAATCAGTTCTGATGAAATTTGTGGCACGGGCTTCCAGCCCGTGTTAGTTGCAGAATAAACATGGGCTGGAAGCCCATGCCACTAAATGACAAAAAATTAATATACCACAACATCGTTTCATTCCTCTCCGATCGCGCTGCCCGTCGCGTGCGTCTCGATGTGTGAGATGCTGATGTGCCAGTTGCGGATGTGGAGTTGCGTCGCGACCGACGCGGCTTCGCCGGCAAGCGACAGGATCGGTTGACCAAGATCATTGGGGAGGATTTCCATATCGGTCCACGCGATCCCGCCGCGCCACCCGGTGCCAAGGACTTTGAGGATCGCCTCTTTCACCGCGAATCGTCCGGACAAGTGCTCGATGTAGCGCTTCTGCGACTGGGCGCAGTAAGTCTGTTCCGCCGGCGTGAAACAGCGATCCAGGAACCGCTGGCCGTGCTCTTCGAGCATCTGGCGGATGCGATCGGTGGAGACGATGTCGATGCCGTGGCCGATGATCATTTAGTGGGGGATGGGGATTGGGGACTGGGGCTTGGTGTGGCAGGTTGGGTGGAGGGAGCACTTTCGTTAGCGTAATTTTTCTCTGCTTCGGCAGTGCCGAGAATCGATTTGCCCTGGTTAATCGGCCCGGCAGGGTAGAGGATATTCCGACCATCTTCATCACGGTTTGGCGAGCCCCGTCCGCGCGGCTTCCCGGTAAATGCCTCGGTAGTCGCCTGCGTCGTCGGCTGAGTCGCCGGGTTCGTCATCAAATCTTCCGCGGGGAACGCCTGCAGAATCGCTTTACCATCACTCCCTTCAGGCAGCGTGATGTTCAGCACTTTGCATGCCGTCGCGAACGTGTCGTACGTGCGCACCTGTAATCCCTTGACTCGGGTTAGATCGAAGTTCTTTCGCACGTCCGGGCCGCTGATGATCCAGGGGATTGTCTGGTTCGATGGATGCGCCGCGGTCTCGCCGCCGTGCGTCTTGCCGCCGCCGCCGTGGTCGGCGGAGACGATGATCGTCGTCTGATCGCGAAGATTGAGTTCATTAAGCGTCTCCAGCACCCGGCCGAGCTGCTTGTCGGCGTTGTTGATCGTGGCGATCTGCTCGGGCCCGCCCCATCCTAAAGAGTGGCCGATGGAGTCGGTCGCGGGCAGGTGCAGCAGCATCACGCGCGGCTGATACGCCTTGATAAGCTCAATGGCGGCGGTCGCGACCTCGTCATCGGTTGTGACCGATTTGGTCGTGATCCATTTATGGTCGACCGAGCCAGCGTAAAGCGAGAACTTTGATTTCCCTGCCGCCATCCCGGTGCTGAGGCCCGCGGATTTGGCGAGATCGAAAATCGTGGGCACCAGCACTTTTTCGCTGGCGGCGGACTTATCGTCGTTTCCCTTGATGCCGTGCGTCTCGACCACCACGCCGGTCAACATGCTCGTATGGCTCGGCAATGTGACGGCCACCGTGGTGGTCGTCGCCCAGAATGTGAATGAGCCTTCCTTCATCAATGACCGCAGATTGGGCATGTCGGCGCGCAGCGCGCAGTCGGGGCGCAGCCCGTCAATGCTGACGATCAGCACGCGCGGTTCGGCGGCGGCAGCGCTCAGGCAGGTCGAAAATGTGAGAATCAGACTGGCAATCAGACATGGAAATAGAGTGGGAATCAGACGCATGGTTAATCCTCAATACTCGCCGCTGCGGGACGCTATTGTTCGGTCTCTACACGTCATTTGCAATCGGTGTGAGATCATCAGGTGAGCCTTGTAAGAATTTGTCATGGGCGAGCGCCGCGTCGTTTGGCTTGTGAGTTGGCGCGCTTTTATCGGACTTTGCGGTTAATTCGGCGCGGTGGCGGGATGTGCCTTGACACGACGTGCGGTACGTCAAAGAATCGGTATAACTGAATCAGGAGTCCTGTGCGCTACGGTTGGACGAACGGATTGATAGTCTCTGCGCTGATCATCGGCTGCGGGCCCAAAGCCGCGTCGCCGGTGGCTCGTCCGGCTACGACGCGTTCTATCCAGAATAACGCGGCGACGGATGATGCCGTCGATGACCCGGTTATCGCCACGATCGGTTCGACGGAGATCAAGCGCTCGCAATTGGTCGCGCCCGTCATGCAGGCGCACGGGTATAGCGTGCTGATGTACGTCGTTCAGCGCGAAATGGCCGCCGACGCGTGCCGACAGCAGGGGATTGCGGTCTCGCCGGCGGACATTGAACAGGAGCGGAAGTGGACGCTCGAGACGATGTTTCCCGAAGTCACCACCAACGAAGAGCGCGAAAAGGTGCTCGATCAATACCTCCAGCAGCCCAAGACCAGCGACCAGATGGGCACCGCGACGGAGTTCGACATGGTCGTGGAGACCAATGCGTATCTCCGCAAGCTGGTCGAGCCGAAACGCGCCGGCGCGATCGGTGAGGCGGAATTGAAGAGTGAATTTGAACGCACCTACGGCGCTCAGGTCCGCGTCCGGCACATCATGGTGTCCAACACGCAGGAGGCGCTGCAGGCCCGTCGGCGTCTGGATAATGGCGAAGATTTCGCCGCAGTCGCCCGGGCGATGAGCAGGAATCCGAACACTAAAGTTGATGGCGGCGAGCTGCCGCCGTTCGCGAGTCAGGACGTGCGTCTGCCGGCGAATTTCCGGAGCGTCGCGTTTTCGTTGAAACCCGGCGAAATCTCCGACCCCGTCGAGGCCGAAGGCGCGTTCCATATCATCAAGCTTGAAGAGCGCATCGATCCAAAGGCCATCAAATACGACGACGTGAAAGACAGCCTGCGCCAGAGCATCCAGGACCGCTGGATGGTCGAGGCGGTGAAAGACCTGCGAACTCGCTTGGCCGCGCAGGCGCGCGTGACTCTGAAAATTGAAGACCCGGTGCTGCGCAAGGAATTCGAGAATCGTCAGGTTGGGCGCGACCAGTTGATTCGCGATCGCGAGAAGATCCGCGAAGTGATGAGAAAACAGCGGGAGATCCAGGCGGCGCAGAGTGCGACAGCGCCTTCGACCGGAACCTCCCCGAACGGACCGATCGTCCGACCGTCGCCGG
>JACMML010000344.1 GCA_014379105.1 Phycisphaerae bacterium | reverse complement strand
GGTCGGCCTGGCCGAACTGCTTGCCTATATTTCCGAACGGAGGCTCGGACGCTAGTTTGACGGTCATATGTCTTCCTCATCCCCAATCATACCCACCCCAAAGGCAATTGGCACTGCAGCGCCGGTTGCACGCGGTTTGACGATGGGTTATTCGATCCCTCAAGAATGACGTGGCGCAGCCGGACCATACTCGCACTCGTGATCGCCGCACTGTGCGCCGCGGTGCTGGCCGGGATCGACTGGGGACTGCCTGCGCGCACCAGCGATCAATACCTGTTTGGAATGCGCTCGGCGTGGACCGGCGCGGAGCTGGCGGCCTACGACCGGGACCGCACCAGCGCGGCGATCGGCGCGGATGTCGATCGCGACCCAATCGATCGCTCGCGCGGGCCAATCACCGTCAATCAAGACGATCAGCTGCGCGGCCAGATCCTTCGCCGCTACCGATTATTTTCAAACCAACCGGACGAGATGATCACGTTCATGGCGCTACAGCAGATGAACCCGGCCGATCGGGATTTCGACCCGCGTCTGTATCAATACGGTGGACTCTGGACCTACGGCGTCGGTGCGCTGCTCAAGTCGGCGGCGACAGTCGGGCTGGTGGAGCTGCGCGCGGATGTCGCACATTATTATGACAATCCAGCGGCATTTGGCCGGTTTTACATCGTCGCTCGGGCGTACACCCTCTTCTGGTACGCGGTGCTGCTGATCGCGGTCGCGATGATCGCCCGCGGGCTCAGCGGAGCAGGTCTTCCCGCGATCACGGCGGCTGCATTGGTGGGGCTCGCGCCAGTCGTATTCGCCACCGCGCACGAGGCCAAGCCGCACCTGGCGGGCGCGGCGCTGATGTGCCTCGCGTGCCTCGGTGCTGCGCGATGGATCGCGACCGGCCGACATCGCGACGCGTCGCTCGCCGGGGCGCTCTGCGGGCTTTGTGCGGGCATGATTCTTTCAGCAAGCGTCGTCGCCGTTCTGCTTCTGGTGATGATCTTTCTCCGCCCCGGTTCGGCGCGACAGCGGCTGGCGGCGCTCGCACTCGGCATCACGGCGATGGTTGCCGCGTACGCGATTACAAATCCTTACGTGGTGATTCATTTGGTCAATGACCGCGCGGCGCTGACATCGAACTTTATCAATACAAAAGCGATGTACGCAAGCGGGCCGATCGGTGCGTCGGCGATCGCCGCCGCATGGCACTTTTTCAAGGCCGCCTCGCTTCCGCTGCTGGCGCTGGGCGCCGCGGCGATCATCGCCGTGCTCGCCCGGCGGCCTCGGGTTATGCCGATCGCGGTTTTGCTCGTCGCGCCCGCGCTGATCGTCCTCGTGCCATTTGTCGTGTATGCGGCACAGAAGCCCGGCGAATACGCGCGCTTCGCTGTCTATCCGGTGGTCGTACTGGCGATACTTGGTTCTGTCGCGCTGAGCGTCATCAGCCGCGCGTGGATGCGTCTGGCCACCGCGATGCTCGTCTGCGCCGCGGTCGCGGTCTTTGGCACTCGGGCGTATGTAATTGCGTTCGCGGCCGACACGCAGCACGAGAACACGCGGCTCATTACAGCCGCTCGGCTCGACGCACTCTGGCACCCCGGCAAGACACTGCAGATCTTCGCCGATCCCGCCCCCTATTCGCTCCCGCCCGTCGGGCTCTGGCGATGGCGAATTAACCTGACTTTGCCCACCGCCCCGCTCACCGGCGACGTGGTCATCCGGCCGGTAGACGACCCGCGACGCCAGACCATCTGGGTCCCCGGCTATACGCGCGAAGTGATCGATCTCGGCCAGCCGCTGGCGCCCATCACCTGGGCGAACAAACCGTTCGAGCTATTAATTCGCGACCGTGCGGAAGCGGAATAGGCCGCAGATTACGCAGATGACGCGGATAAATGCGGACGAATACATCAATCAGCAAGGTCATCGGTCGGATGAATATTGTGGTGGACTCACGCGACTCAATAGCACTGCGATTTCCGCGACGAATCTCACCATCCTCGCTACTGCGCCGGCGGCTTAAGCCCGGTTCCCTTGCACGTGGCGCACGCGACGCGGCCCGCTTCGCAGTCGGCGCAATCCGGCGCATCCTTGGCGGCCAGGCACGTCGCGCACGTCGCGAATCCGCTCGCCTGGCACTTGGCGCAGTCGAGCTGCGCCTTGCCGCCGCACACCGGGCACGGCCCGCGGCTGACCGGCACATTGTTCTCCAACTCAAAGATTTCACCGACATGCAGCGAGCTGACTTTCAACTCCACATTTCCCCAGCGGATGGATCGCCACGTCTTGCCCTCGGCACCCTTGGCCCATGTGCCCTCGCTGAGCTTGATGCACTTGCCCGTGCACGGAATCTTTCCCTCTTTGCAGCGCGGGGCGGCGCATTTGATCTGTCCCTCGCCATGGCATTTGGCGCAGTCTTTGGACGAAGCATGATCGTGGCCGGTGCCGTGGCAGGTGGGACAGCGGTTACCGCGATTGCCGTGACACGTTTCGCACAGATTGTCCTTGTTCGCCGCTTTCCATTCGTCCAGCGCCTTGGCCTGCGTGAGCCCGTTGCTGACCTTGGACACCGCCGACCACTCCACCGGCACGATTTCGCCGCTGCCGGGCTTGGGTCCTACTTCGACCGTCAGCCGATCCGCGTCATACTCGATCAGCCAGCCACGGACGGTGGTGTTGTCGAGCTTTGTGACGGTGACGATCGGCTTGGGCTTCTCCACCGGCTTGGGCTGCGCCTGCGCCGGCGATAAGGGCATCGCGCCAACGACGACCGCCAGCAGCAGAATCTTCCAGAATACGGATTGCGTAGCCATGCAGAGTTCCAAGAGCTAAATCCACATCTGCATCCCGAACCTCTCTGCAAAAAGGCAATCAAATCGACGGTAACCTACGCCTACTGTTTTTCCAACTACTTCGCGCGGTTATCGCGAGAAAAGCTCGACTTTTTGTGGTACGGTAATATCTTCGTCTTTGATCAACGTGCCTTTTTCCCACTTTATTTGCCTTCCAAACAGCATTCCGTCCTTAATCGATTGTACCGAGGTCAGTTGTCGATCCGCGTTCATCCAGACGACAATCCCGTTCGCCGGGTCAAGCTGTCCCTCGGAATACATGCTAACCGAGCCGTCGTCGCGATAATTAACCTGCAAGCCTCGCTGAGCACGCGTCGAGACCGTCACTTGGGATAGTTTTTCAGCGATATAGACTATCTTTACGTCTACCACGTGTGGATGGACGGATTTTTCGACCGACGTCACCGCCGGAAGCTTTTCAATCCCGCTGAAATCCCGCGTTTTTGCGATCTGCGAAACGAGATTGATTCGTTCCACGAGTTTCGTGAGGAACTCATCTTTTGGCTTTTCAGGAAGCTTCACCATCGCAGTTTCCTCGAGCGTTCTTGCCAACAGCCATGATGATGAAACGGTTAAAAAACCTACTAAAATGCCAATTCGTAGAACCTTGGATAAGAGAAATAAAATCTGGGTTGATTTCATAAGAGACTCCTAAGCTAAAGCCAATCGCACAGATGCCGGACTCTAACTGCTACCCCCACTACTTCCTCCGCCTCCGCCGCTACTTCCTCCACCACCTCCCCCTCCTCCGCCGGACCCTCCACCTTCTCGCAAATCCTCACCCATATGACCTGGACTGAGTCCCGACCAACTACTATAGCTTCCGACTGTTTGAGGCAACGTGATCCCCGCTGCGTTTGCAGCTGCGACGCAGGCGTTCGTGCAATTATTCTTGTCCAGAGTGTAGGTACCCGGATTGTCCTTTAAGCCCTTGGTAAATTCCACCGCGGCAACGACCTTTTCC
>JACMML010000343.1 GCA_014379105.1 Phycisphaerae bacterium | reverse complement strand
TCGACGCTCTTCAATGTCGCGTCGAGTCGAACAATCGCCTTCTTAAACTCCGGGGGCGTCAGGATATCGACGTCCCACCCCGTCAATCGAGCCGCCAATCGCACGTTCTGGCCGCGCTTGCCAATCGCGAGCGACAATTGGTCTTCATTGACGATGACCGTCGCCCGGCCAAGCTCGAAGCACAGCGATACCTCGGCCACTTCCGCGGGCTTGAGCGCGTTGCTGATCAGGATCTGCGACGATTCATTCCATCGCACAATATCGATCTTCTCGCCGCCCAGTTCTTCGACAATATTTTTGATTCGGCTGCCGCGAACGCCGACGCAGGCGCCGACCGCGTCCACCTTGCTGTCAATCGAACTCACCGCGATCTTCGTACGGAATCCCGGCTCGCGGGCGAGCGCTTTGATCTCGATCGTCCGCTCCTGCACTTCGGGAACCTCGCGCTCGAACAGCCGGCGAATCAGTTCCGGGTGTGAACGGCTGAGGATGATCTTGATCTGGCTCGGCGTATCGCGCACTTCGGTGATCAGCGCCTGAATGCGCTCGCCCACCTCGTGCTGTTCGCCGGGGATTTGTTCCGAACGCGGCATGATGCCTTCGGAGCGGCCGAGGCTGACGATGATCGTGTTCCCCTCGATCCGCGAGATCGTGCCGGTCGTAATCTGGCCGACGCGGTCTTTGTATTCTTCGTAGATGCTGCCGCGCTCGTCCTGGCGGATAAGCTGGATCATCACTTGCTTGACGGTCTGCGCGCCGATTCGACCCACCAGCTTGAGATCAAGCGGCTCGCCGGCGCGGGCGGCCGTGAGATCGCCGGTGGCGCGGTCCAGTGTGACGGCGAATTCGCTGACGTCTTCGGTATTAAAATGCTTGCGCAGACCCGAGGCGATCGCCTGCTCGATGTCCGTGTAGATCTGGTCGCGCTGGATGTTCTTGTCACGCGCGATACCGTCGACGATACGAATGAGATCCGGATTGGGCATTATTTTTCTCGTTTACTCGCTATTCAATTGTCGCGAACGAAGATTCAGAACCGGTAAACCGCTTCAATAGATTCCTCGCTCACACAAACACAAAATGGCCGCCATCGGGCGACCACTTTTCCAAATCCACGAATGGACGAAGATGAAACCCGTGCCTCACACCGCGTCACCCGGGGTGACGACCGTGAGGCCGCTGTCTGCGGCCGATGACCATGTAGTGCGGTTACGCGACTGCATGGGTCTGCTCTTTAGACAGGCTCAAGTTCATCCCGGTCACTCCGGGTTCGAAAAAGTGCACCTTGCGCAGATCGACATACAACTCGATCTGGGCACCGGGCGTCATACCCGGTTGGGCCTCAACACGGCTGATCACGTTCCGATGTAGCGGCGTGCTCAAATACATATCCATGTCGTTGCCCAATGGTTCAGTTACATTCAACTCCATCCGCACCGTCGTCGCCGGACCAGTGCCCGGGATCGGTTGAAGATGAAGATGCTCGGGCCTGATCCCGAGTACCACATGCCGTCCGGCGTGCCGCGCGAGCGGAACCGCCAGATGATTTGGGATCGCTAGGTTAAACCCATTCCCCGGTAAGGTCAACTTTCCTTCCATGACCAGCGGCTCGTCCGCCCGCTTCTGCACCTGACGCGCCCCCTCCAGCGACCCCTCCTCAAAAATCAGCCTTCCGCCACTGTTTTGGATCATCCCGTCAAAGAAATTCATCGGCGGCATGCCGATAAAACCCGCTACAAAGCGGTTTACCGGGTTCTGGTAGGTCTCCAGCGGGCTGTCCTGCTGCTGGATCACCCCGTCCTTCATCACCACGATCCGGTCGCCAAGCGTCATGGCCTCTTCCTGATCGTGGGTGACGTAGATCGTGGTGGTTTTAAGCCGCTGGTGCAGGCGTTTAATTTCCGCACGGGTGGTCACCCGCAGCTTGGCATCCAGATTAGAAAGCGGTTCATCGAACAAAAACGCCGCCGGCTCGCGGACGATCGCCCGTCCCACCGCCACCCGCTGCCGCTGCCCGCCGGAGAGCGCCTTGGGCTTGCGCTCCAAAAGGTGGGTAATATCCAATGTCCGCGCCGCCTCGTGTACGCGCTTCTCGATCTCGGCCTTGGGGAACCCGCGCAGCTTCAGCCCAAACGCCATGTTCTTATAGACGCTCATGTGCGGGTAGAGCGCGTAGTTCTGGAACACCATCGCGATATCGCGATCCTTAGGCGGCACGGCATTCACCACCCGCTCGCCGATCTTGATGATGCCCGAGGAGATCTCCTCAAGCCCCGCCACCATCCGCAGCGTCGTAGATTTCCCGCAACCCGAAGGGCCGACGAGCACGATGAACTCACGATCCCGGATGGTCAGATCAATCGCGTCCACCGCCTTGACGTTGCCGGGATATATCTTGGTGATTTTCTGCAGTTCAACACTGGCCATGCACTGATTCTCCGCGATTGCGGGAATGTAGCACAGTCGCCCGATGACGGAAACTCGCCCCGCGCCCCCGCCGTCCCCGTGGCCGCCCGTCCGTCAAGCCGCCACCCTCGGCAACCTCTCCGACTTCCCACACCCGCCCGGCCCCGCCAACCCAATAAACTCCCGATCGGCGATCGATAAATCAATCGCATCCACCGCCTTCACGTTACCGGGATAAATCTTGCTGACGTTGCTGAGTTCGACGCTGGGGGTGGGTGGAGGTTTCGGGGAAAGTGGGAATGTAGCAGATTGGGAGGGAATGAGGAATTGGTCCGCGATTTCGAGGAACAACACAGTGGGTCAGATGCTGTCACATTCGAAAACAATGCCGAACAAAGCGCTAGAATGTTTTGGGCGAAACCTGATTCGTATCTTGGCCGAAAAAAAAGCTGCCTGACCACCTCATTCTTACGGATGCGCTATTTTGTAAGAACTGCTTTTTCAAACTGCTCTAGCGCGCTCGCAGCAAACTGAATGTTCCTGAGCAGAACGTCACGTTGCTCCTGCAACTCCGTCTCTATTCCACGCATCGCAGAGGCCATGCCCGAAGTCATTCCATTGATATGATTGAGGGTGGTAGTGACGAGCGTAATGGCGTATTCAAGTTCCGTTAGCTGAGGTTCAAAGGACGATTGATCATCGGCAAGGGACGGCCCAATCCTTAGTAACGCCGCTAGTGTGCTCGCCGAATTAATCCCAAGAAAGCTATTTGCTCGATCGTCACCCAATTGAACAAGTCGGAGCCAAGCACCTAGTTTCGTGAGCTCAGCCTCGATGGCTTCACGTTTTTGGGCGCGCTGCCGCTTTTCTCGTCGCTTATCTATAGCCAAAGTTGCGAACCACCAAAGCAGCGTTGCTCCGAAACCTCCAACAAGATTCCCACTCGCGCCGACAAAGATTTCCCACCATGCCGAAGGTGTTTGACTATTTGGGTCCATCTAGGACTTTCCGGATGGTTGGTTTGGGAAGGCGCTTAAAAAGATTGCTCCATTCAAAGGTCTGAACGCCGTCGTCGTCGAAGTTCTGACGAAGCAGATCGTTCTCACGTAGCGGCTTGAGGTGGTAATCAAGTGCCTGCGGATTTGCGAACTTAAGCTGCGCCATCAGATATTCCCGCGTACGCGGTTCTTGGCACAGCTTCATAATTTGTTGCCCCTTTTCGTTCGTCAGGTGTCCCTTAACAAACTCTTCCACTACCGCGCGGTTTGAAATAGTTGCAATGGTTTCGAGGGCACCAACGCGGTCCTTGATTTCGGTTAGTTCATTCTTCAACTGATCGGATGAAATCTCAACCCTAGGATTGCTCTTGCCCATGTCATTTGCCTTTTAACCTATTTGTCAGCTGTGGAACTGAGAAGATCGAAATCATTCAAGTCGAACAATCGCTTCCTGCGGCCATCGCCGGACACGCTCATCAGCCCAAGGGAAATACACTTTTGTTGAACGTCGCTGACTGTACTCGAACTCACTTTGCAGGCTTTACAGATTTGATTACGTCCTACCGTCTCCTCCGTCATCTGGTAGATCTGGCGGGATTTGGTATCTGGCAAAGTAGCCTCAAGCATCAGTTTTACAGGCTGATGGCACGCAACCCGTACCCATCGTGACAACTCAATAATTGCAGCCGCGACATCTGAATCTGCTGTCATTGCTACTCCACAATGTTGTCGAAAAATGATTCTGGAATTGAAATGGCAAGTGTGGGATTCGGGGCATTTTCCCGTAAAAGACCAACCCCCTGCAATGCTTTCAGCAACCGCGTCAGGTCGCCCGGATCGATGCC
>JACMML010000342.1 GCA_014379105.1 Phycisphaerae bacterium | reverse complement strand
GCTCTGCAGGCCTTCCTTGATGCGTCCGGCGGCGCGGGTGATTTTGCGCGTGACGAATGTCTCACCGCGGCGGGGCGATTCATGGTTAAAAAGGATGCCGTTGCTGGCGTGCATACCGTAACCCTCGCGGTAGTTTACGGTCTGCCAATAACTGAATACCTTCGCGCAACCGTAAGGCGAGCGCGGGTGAAACGGCGTCTCTTCGTTCTGCGGCGTCTGGCGCACCTTGCCGTACATTTCACTGCTGGACGCCTGATAAAACTTAATCGGCCGGCCGTAGGTGTTCTGGATATCGCGGATGGCTTCAAGCAGCCCGATGGTGCCCAGCGCGTCACACTGCACCGTATAAACCGGCTGATCGAAACTCACGCGCACGTGGGATTGTGCGCCAAGATTATAAACCTCGTTCGGTTTAACGCGGGTGAGCGTCTCGCGCAGGCCGGTGCCGTCGATGAGATCGCCGTAGTGCAGATGGACCCGGCGCTCGGGGTCGTGAATATCACGATAGAGATGTTCGATGCGCTGGGTGTTGAACGAGCTGCTGCGGCGAATGATTCCGTGGACTTGATAACCTTTACTCAACAGAAATTCCGCGAGATAAGAGCCGTCCTGCCCGGTGATGCCCGTGATGAGTGCGGTTTTACTCAGCATGCGGCCACCCCGTCATCGCGCAAAGATTTGCTTCCGAAGTGTTTCAAGGGCCGCCATGTTACCAAGCGTCTCGGCGGTGGAAACAAACGGCGCGGCGGAATCGAGAACGGCCGCCGAGAATGCGTCGGCCTCGATCGCGTAGAGAGGCCGCGGGTCATCAATGGGATAGCTGACGGGTTGCGGCACCACGGGCGCAGTTCCCGGCGAATCCTGCCGCGGCGGTGTCGAGTGAGCGAGAATGATCTCCCCCTTTCCGGGCACAGGCTTCCACGGTACAGGGATCCTGAGATAGCCTTCGTCGCCGCAAATGTACGCGGTGTTGTCGGCCTGTGTCATCATCCCGACAGTAAATTCCGCAACCGCGCCGCCGGGAAATCGCGCGATCACCGACGTCTGCTCATCCACGCCGGACTGGTGCGTTCGCGACACCGCAGCGAGGGTCGTCGGCTCCTCGCCGGCCACGAGGCGGGAGAAGCTCAGGCAGTAGCAGCCGACGTCCATCAGCGCGCCTCCTGCCAGCCCGGCATTGAAGCGAATGTTGCCTTCGGTCTTGCGGACTCTGTAGCAGAAGCTGGTCCTGATCAGGTTAACCTGACCGACGACGCCCGACCGGACCAGCTCCATCACCTTGAGGGTTTGCGGATGGGCACGGTACATGAAAGCCTCAATCAGCACTTTCCCGCAGTGATTGGCTACATCAAACATCTCCTGCGCCTCGGCGAGCGTTACGCCGATCGGTTTCTCGCACAGTACGTGCTTGCCGGCCTGCAAGGCTTTGATGGTCCATTCGTGGTGCATCGTGTTGGGCAGACTGATATAGATCGCGTCGACATCGGCGCTTGCAAGCATGGCGTCATAGCTTCCATGAGCGTGCGGGATGGTGAACTTTGCAGCAAAACTATTGGCGGCTCCGGCGGACCGCGATCCCACGGTCGCCAATTCGCCACGATCCGATTCCATCACGCCTGCGGCGAACTGTCTGGCGATGTTGCCGGTGCCAAGAATGCCCCATCGGAGTTTTTTCATAGTCGGCCTCATTCGGGTAGTCGCGAAATGGTAGCCCGTGTACGCATGGTCTGGTAATCTTCCCGGTTCGACAAGATTGGAGTTTCGGATGTCGGATACGCAGAAATTACTTCGCCGCGCGGGTGAGGTATTGATCCAGAATTATGGTCGGTCTCCCGTCGTCATGGCGCGCGGTGAGGGAACCCACGTCTGGGACACCGATGGCCGCAAGTATCTGGACTTATTTGCAGGATTTGGCGGGGCGATTCTGGGCCATTGTCATCCGGAATTGGTTGAGGCGGCCACGGCGCAGGCGCGAAAGCTCTGGCATGTCGGTAACGCGCTGTACAGCGAGCCGCAGATCGAATTTGCCGAGCGATTGAAAAAACACGCGTTCGACGGGCGAGCGTTCTTTTGTCACAGCGGCCTCGAAGCCAATGAGGCGGCGATCAAACTCGCGCGCCTGCGTGGCCTAAAGGACGGCGGAAAGAAGTGGAAGACGATCTCGCTGATGAAGAGCTTCCACGGACGTTCGCTGGCAATGATTGCCGCGACGGGCAACCCTGCGGTTAAAGATGGTTTTGGTCCCGCGGTGCCGGGATTCGCCAATATTGACGCAAATGACTACGGCGCGATCGAGGCCGCGGTCGACGATGAAACCTGCAGCATCATCATGGAGCCCATTCAAGGAGAAGGCGGCATCAACGTGTATCCGCCTGGACATGTCGCCAAAGTCCGTGCGTTGTGCGATGCGCGCGGGCTGACGCTGATTTTCGACGAAGTCTGGACCGGCTGCGGGCGTACCGGACGATGGTTTGCGCATCAATACGACGGCGTGACGCCCGACATTATGACGCTCGGCAAAGCGGTCGGCGGCGGTCTGCCGGTGGGCGTGATGTTTGCCGTGCCCGAAATCGCCGCATTGCTGGTTCCTGGAAAACACGGCTGCACGCTCGGCGGCAACGCGATCTGCATGGCGGTGAGCCGGACGATCTTTGATGTCATTGAGCGGGATGATCTGGTCCAGCACGCCGCGAATCTGGGTGAAGCCGCGCGCGCCAAATTTAAATCGAGTTCGGCTGTCGGTTCGAAGGTCGCCGAAGTGCGCGGCCGAGGACTGTTCATCGGCATTGAGCTAGCGGCCGAGCCGGTGGATTTTGTCGCCAAGTCCCTGGCGAAGGGTTTGATCACCAACATCACAAGTAAAAAGGTGATCCGCCTCGCGCCGCCGATCAATATTTCCGCGGCCGAGTGGGATCAGGGCGTTGACCGTGTGATCGACCTCATCGCCTCGCTGTGAGATTTTACGCATGCGATACCGCACGCTGATCCTGATGCTCCTGAGCGCACCGCTGATCGTCAGCGGCTGTAGCGCTGAGCCCGAGACGAGCCAGCCTGCCCGCGCCGATGCGGGCAAGCCGCGGTTCGTCCCGTATGTGCCCGCCACCGCGCCCGCGCCGGAGACGATCCCTGATTTGCCCACATCCCCGCGCGACGCGATGCCGCCGGTGTCGCTGATGTATTCGATTGAGATCTTCGAGATTCTCCTGCCGCGCCAAAGCGTCAGCGCCGATGAGGCGTTCTGGAAGCGCGTCAATGAATCCGCGGTGGAGCTGGCGGCCCACGACGTGCTGTTTAAGAACGGCATCAGGGTCGGCGAACTGCCCGTGACTGAACTAGCAAGCCTGCAGGCTTTGGCCGGCGACAGGCAGAAGCAAATCTCCAGTTTCAGCGGCATCGACGGGAAGCAGATTGAGTTTCCAGTGCGCTCCGGCATTAATCAGCAGACCATCTTCTTTTTCAATCGCGAGAATCAACTGGTTGGTCGCTCTTATGACCGGAGCGACAACATCCTCTATTTCTCTTTCGAGACCACGCCGCGCAAGCCCGACCAGATTCGACTCGCGTTGTCGCCGGCGGTCCGCGCGCAAAATAAGAAGCTGCAGTATTCCACTCTGCCCGGAAAGCTCGAGCGCGAGATCACGTATACGAATGAAGAAGTGCGCTACGACGCATGTCTGTCACTCGATCTGCCGCTGAGTAGCCTTTTGGTGATCGCGCCGTCTGTCGAGGCGCGCGACCCGTGTACGCTGGGGTCGGCGTTTTTTCTGAATCACACGCCATCGGAGCAGCAGGAGCGACTTATCCTGATTGTTCCGCGGGCGTATAAGCGTGAAGGGGGCAAGTGAGCCGCGACAAGTGGATCGGCTAGCTCGACGCGCCAGCGTTGGTGACAAATGCCCGCATTTTGTCCGCCGACTTCTTTCCGTATTCGGCTTCAATGCCACTGCTGACATCGACCGCATACGGATGAAGAAGCCGAACAACTTCCGCGACGTTCTGCGGGGTCAGGCCGCCGGAGATGATCACCGGCGGCAAGCCGACAAGGGCCTGTTCGGCGATGAGCTGTGCTATCAGGCCGAAGTCGTTCTCAACTCCACTGCCGCCCGATACACCCGCCGTGTCTGTTTCAAGGAGCAGTGCGGCAAGATTTGTTGTGGCCTGGGCAAGCAGTTTCTCCAGAGACGCGCGAATCGTTTCGGGCGCGACGCGGACCGCTTTGATCACCTTCAGAGGCGAGACCGCGGCGATATCCTCGGCAGTCTCGTGGCCATGGAATTGGACGGTGACGAGGCGTAGTTTTGTTGCTATCTCGAGGACCAGATGCGTTGGCGCATTCACAAAGACGCCGACAGGCGTCACGTACGGCGGCAGCGCGGTGACGATCTCAGCGGCTGTGTCGAGGTCGATCCGCCGCCGCGCATCGGCGTGCAGGATCATGCCGATCGCATCCGCGCCGGCGTCAGCGGCTGCCCGGGCGTCAGCGGCGTTCATCATGCCGCAGAGTTTGGTTCGTGTGCGATTCACGTTTGTCAGTTTACCCGTTGTGACGGGAAATCGTAGCGTGAAGCCATTTCTTCCGACGGCGTTCAACCATTACGATGCAGCGAGTCTATTTCGCGGTCTATTTCACGGAGACGGACGGACGAATGAAGCAGCAAAAATATCTCGCATTCGATTTCGGCGCCGAGAGCGGCCGGGCGATTCTGGGCTCGCTCGCCGACGGCAGGCTCACGCTCGAGGAGAAGCATCGTTTTGCCAATCCGATGGGCCAACTCAATGGCCGATTGCAGTGGAACGTGCTCGGCCAATGGGAGCAGATCAAGCAAGGACTGAAAGCGACCCGCGGCATCAAGCTCGACGGCATCGGCGTTGACACATGGGGAGTCGATTTTGGCCTGCTCGATTCGTCGGGAGACCTGCTGGGCAATCCCACGATGTACCGCGATCCGGTCACCGCCGGGATGATGAAGGATGTGTTCTCGATCATCCCGCGCGAAGAGGTTTTCGACACCACTGGCATCCAGTTCATGGAGATCAATACGCTGTATCAGCTGCGTGCGCTGGTCAAAGCCAACTCGGCGAAACTAGCCACCGCCAGGACGATGCTGTTCATGCCGGATTTGTTCAATTACTTCCTCACCGGCGTTGCCAAAGCAGAATTTTCGATCGTCAGTACGAGTCAGATGTACGACCCGCGCAAGCGGGCATGGGCGACACAGATGCTGACGAAGCTGGGCATCCCCACGCATATTCTCCCGGAGATCATCCCCACTGGGACCGTCCTGGGCCCACTCCTGAAGAGCGTGGCCGATGAGTGCGAAGTGGATCAGGCGACTGTCATCGCACCGGGCGGCCACGACACCGCGAGCGCTGTTGTTTCGGTTCCAGCCGAGGGACAGGACTGGTGCTATATCAGTTCCGGCACTTGGTCGCTGATGGGAGTGGAATTGCCCGAGCCGCTCATCAACCCGAAATCGCTTCAATACAATTACACCAACGAAGGCGGGATTGGCGGGAGCATTCGGTTTCTCAAGAACATCATGGGTCTATGGCTGGTGCAGGAATGCCGCCGCGCATTCACTAAGGACGGGCACGACCACACGTACGCCGAGTTGACCGCGATGGCAGGCGAATCAAAACCATATGACGTGCTGATAGACCCGGATCACGCACCATTCGCTTCGCCGGGCGACATGCCGAAGAAGATTGACGCATTCTGCGGTCTTACATCGCAGAAAGCGCCGTCGACACGCGGGGCGTATGTGCGGGCGTGCCTGGATTCGCTCGCGTGCAAATATCGCCAGACGCTTGAAGGGCTGCAGGATCTACTCGGTAAAAAGATTGGCGTAATCCATATCGTCGGCGGCGGAACGCAGAACGAACTGCTAAATCAATTGACGGCCGACGTTTGCCAGCGGCCGGTCGTGGCGGGACCGATTGAAGCCACCGCAATTGGCAACATCATCGTGCAGGCAATGGCGACCGGGGCGATCAAATCGCTCGAAGAGGGACGCGGTGTCGTGCGCGCCAGCTTCCCGGTCAAGCGATACGAGCCCCGCGCGAGCCCGGCGGTCGATCTTGCGTATCAGCGGTACCTGTCTTACGCAGGAAAGTGACCCATCCAATGCGCATAGACTGCCACGTCCATCTCTCCGGCTTCACGCCCGGCCACGGGGCGCTGTCGCCACGTCTTCTCCGATCGCCGCAGTTTCGATTTCTGCGATGGAAATTTGGAATCGGCGAAGTGGGCTCACAGGCGGAACTCGACTTGGAGCGACTTCTGATCTCGCAACTCGACAGCACGCCCGAGATTGATGCGGCCGTCGTGCTGGCGTTTGACGCGGTCTACGACAAATCCGGAACGCGACTCGATGCCGATACCCACTTCTTCGTTGAGAACGACTACGTGATGGAAATCGCGGCCCGAAACCGCAAGGTGCTGTTCGGCGTTTCGGTCCATCCGTATCGCCGCGACGCGATCGCCGAACTGGAGCGCTGCGTAAATCGGGGAGCGGTGCTCGTGAAATGGCTGCCGATTACGCAAGGAATTGATCCATCGGATCGCCGGTGTTTTGAATTCTACGAGGCGCTGGCCCATCACAAAATCCCTCTGCTCTCACACACGGGTGGCGAGATGATGCTGCCAAATGTGAACCAGTGCGCAGACCCGGTTCTGTTGCTGCCCGCATTACGGCGGGGCGTGACTGTTATCGCCGCCCACTGCGGCACACGATCCAGCCCGTTTGGGAATGATTACGTCAGGCAGTTTGTGAAAATGGCGATCGAGCACGAGCGCTTCTACGGCGACACGGCCGCGCTGAATCTGCCGGCGCGGTGGCATGCGTACGGGAGCATTTTCGATGACCAGCGCGTTATGGCGAAGGTTGTTCACGGGAGCGATTGGGCGGTGATGCCGATCCCGCCAGTAGCACGGCTTGGCTTGAGCCGATCCGTACAGCTGATGGAAGAAGAGAATTGGCTGCGCCGCGATGTGCTGATCAAGCAGGCGATTGGCTTTGACGAGGCGTACTGGAATCGTTGTGCGACGTTGCTCCGTATAACCGTGCCCGAACACGGTCATGTAGCACCTCATGCGTGAGCGTCCAGCCCCATGCATCGCGCAAAACCGGACGCTTGTGCGGCGTCAGAATCAACAGCGCCGGTGCGATTGCGGCGAGTTCCCAGCAGAGCACAGGCAAGCGTGATTCATCCATCAGGTGCATCGCGAAACTGCACGCGATGAGTGAGTATTGCCTTCCGCGTAGAGTGCCGCCGGCGATATCTTCAAACGAAATCTGTTCGCAACTTGAGCCGGTACGGTTTTGATATGCCTCGGCGGTGTATGGATCGATGGCGTCGATGGTTGTCGCGCCGTTATCACGGAGAGCGAGGGTCACTTCACCGCTACCGGCCGCCAGATCGAGTACGTTTTTCAGATTTAGCGGCCAGGTTTGAACGACCCGCGATATCAATTCGCGGATGATCGGCTCGTGGGGATTTCGATAGCTGCGGCCGTGGCGCTGGTAGTACGCGCGGGCACCACAATCGACGTAGGCGTCGTGGAGGGAGCTAAATTCTTCGGCTGATTCCATTGATCCCTTACGACATTCACATACGAGTATATCAGCGAAACCGCAGCCACCACGACCGACGCCCACAGTGTGATCTTGAGGATACGAATGCGATTGGCAATCTCCTTATCACGCCACTCGGCCAGGCGGCGATCGATCTCATCGAGCTTGCGATCAATGCGTGCTTCGATCTCGTCCAGCTTCTGGTTGACGTAGCTGTCCGCCTGCTTTTTTACCCGGTTGGCGATTCCAGAGAAAAAGCCCGCGTCTTCGATCTCTTCGCGCAGCGCCTGCTGCCTTGGCACAGCCGTCTGATCGGTGCTCTTGTTGTGCGGTTCCGGTGTTGGAGCGGGGATCTCTGTCGTCGAATCACCGACCATTCGTTCAACGCGTTTCCCCATCCAACCGCGGGTCTTGCGTTTGATCCGGGCAAAAAATCCCTCCTGGGATTTCAGCTTTGAAATAATGTCGTCCCGCGATTCGGCTCCCTCGACGTCGCAGCCGCGCATCATCGCAAGAACTACCAGGCCGCGATCGGAGAGACCGTTGAAACGCATCGAGCGGATGTGGGCGATCTCAATCGCCATTTGCTCCGGTGAAACCGTTGGAGGCAGCGATCGTCCGGCCCAGTCGAGCACCTCCTGCATGGATTGTCGCGCGAGGGTCGCGATCAGTTGGCGCCGCTCATGTATCGCCGAGACCAGCGCCGCTTTACTGCGGAACTGCCCGGGCTCGATGCCGTATTCCTCGGCGATCGCTTCCAGTTCCTCCTGCGGCAGATCGCCGAGTTGATTCGACGGCGTGCGGGCGTGTTCAACACGCGCCGAGATGACGGCGGGCAGCTGCTGTGGGGGTGGATTGGATTCTTCCGCTTCGCTCATGCGCTAACCCACTGTATCGCACGGAGAATGGCGTGCGCCCACATCATCAGCGTGAATGCGAGCATCAGTAGCGCACAGATAAGCACATCACCCCAGAACGTGCTGAATCGCAGTCGCAGGCCGTGGACGATGACGTACCTGCGCAGGATTGTGATGTAGCGGTCGTTGGTGGCGAGCCACACGTACCAGCTCCACATGCTCTGGGTGGTCACCACGACACAGTAGATCGAGGCGATGATAAAGAGTCCCCAGCGGAAGAAGTTGAATAAATCAATGTCTGGCAAATTGGTTCGTAACGGACGTCCGTGTCCGATGCTCAGTTATCGTTCACGTCGTCCGCGGTTGATGCCCCGAATAGCGCGCTGCCGATGCGCACCAGTGTGGCGCCTTCTTCGATCGCGTACTCAAAATCATTGCTCATGCCCATTGAAAGGTGGCGGAAATTCGTGCCGCCGATCTTCTGCCACTTCATCTCTTCGAACAGTTCGCGCGTGCGCCGGAACGCGTTGCGAATCGTCTTCTCGTCGTCGCTGTTTTCGGCCATCGTCATCAATCCGACCAACTGGAGATTCGGCATCGTGGCGATCTGCTCGCCGAGATGAAGCGCGGCGCCGACCGCGACGCCAAACTTCTGCGATTCTTCACTCGCATTCACCTGCATCATCACGGCCATCCGGCGATCCACCTTGGCGGCGGCGACGTCGATTTCTTCGGCGAGCCGTAGTGAATCGATCGTATGCACGCAGTGAATCAACGGAAGAATCTGCTTGACCTTATTGCGCTGAAGATGCCCGATCATGTGCCATCGCGGGGCGGCCGGGGTGTCTTTGGCGTCATCCCCGTGAACGCGCCGTCGCTGTCCCATCTCCTGGGTCTGAGCGGCGCGTTGGAGCAGTTGCTGAACGCGCGATTCTGCCAGGTCTGTCACCCCCAGCTGTACGGCTTCGCGGATCGTTTCCGGACCGGCGGTTTTGGTGACCGCGATGAGTGTCACCTCCGCCGGGTCCCGTTTCGCGCGGCTCGCCGCGGTCGCCATCCGTTCGCGGATCGCGTCCAGTCGCTCGGCCAGCAATGATTTCTTCGCCAATGAGGGCTCCTTCCCGTTTCTGTAGCGAGGATTATAAGCGGAACGCGCATTTAAGCGACGCCCTCGATACCCTGAAATCCTAGTTTTCCTATAGGGTAATAGAAGTTCAGTTGCAACACGCCTTCGACGCTACTATGCTTGTTCGACGAACGGAGCGTCCGCAGCATTATGAACTTTGACGAGAAAATGACCAAGAATGAGCACATCAAACGTGCCAAAGATGGCCTTGATGTGTGGGACGACATTCATCGATATGCCCAGACCGGCTTCGCGTCGATTCAGGAAGACGATTTTCCCCGGATGCGCTGGTTTGGCATTTATCAGCAGAAGCCGAATGACGGTCATTTCATGTGGCGCATCCGCATCTCCGGCGGCCGGCTGAAGCCGTCGCAATTGCGGGAAATCGCGCAAGTATCCAAAGACCACGGCCGCGGGTTCGGCGATGTGACGACACGGCAGTGTATTCAGCTCCACTGGATGACAATCGAATCTTTTCCTGATGCGCTGGAGCGGGTCGGCAACAAGGCCGGTCTCTATACGCAATTCGCGTGCGGTGATACGCCGCGCAATGTTTGTTCGTGCCCGCTGGCGGGCTTGCTTAAGAATGAGATCGTTGAGATCGGCGACCTGCCCAAGCAGATGTCCGACATGTTCAAGGCCGCCGGTCATGAATTCAGCAATCTTCCGCGCAAATTTAAGACGACGATCAGCGGCTGTCCGCTGCATTGCAATCAGCCGCAGATCAATGACATCGGCGCGTTCGGCGTCCGCCGTGTTCGCAACGGTGTCGAACAGCGCGGGTTGGGCATACTCGTCGGCGGCGGCTTGTCCTCGACCCCGCACTTTGGCCAGGGACTGCGCGTCTTCGTTCCGCAGGAGAAGATCGCGGAGCAGATTCCGCTGATCTGGCGCGGAGTCTGCGCTATTTTCCGCGATTCTGACGAACTGCGATTCAAGCGCATCCGTGCCCGCCTCAAATTTCTCGTAGCCGATCATGGGTGGCGCTGGATCCGCGATGAGTTGGAAAAGCGCATCGGCTTTGAGTTGGAGCATGATGAAGAGATCGTCGCCCCGCGGGGCGCATTGCATACGGACCACATGGGAATCGGCGAGCAGAAGAACGGAAATTTCTACGTCGGCATCCCGATCGAGCGCGGCCGATGGACCGCGGACCAGATGCTGGCGGTCGCTGACCTGACCGAGCGATACGCCGCCCACGGCGTTGGCGAGATTCGTTTGTCGCAGAAGCAGAACGTCATTATCACGGATGTTCCTCAGGCAAATATCGAGCCGCTGGTGAAAGAACTTCAGCAGGTCGGCCTCGATCCCCAAGCGCCGCTGTGGCGGCATAACCTGATCTCCTGCACGGGGATTCAGTTCTGTAACCTCGCGGTCGTGGAAACCAAACAGCGGGCCTTGGAGATTCTGCAGCACCTGGAGAGCCAGGTGGAGATCGATTCGCCGATCATGCTCAGCATCAGCGGTTGCCCCAATAGCTGCGCCCAATATCAGGTAGCGGATATCGGATTGACGGGCACCAAAGCACTGTGGCACGGCGAAAAGTCCGACGCGTATGACCTCTGCATCGGTGGCCGGTTCGGCGAAAGCCCGGAATTCGTCCGGCCGCTGTTCGAGAAGGTGCCGACGCAGATCATTCACAAGCAGATCGAGAAAGTGGTGCGCGTCTATCAGGAAAATCGTGTTGATCCTGAAGGTGATGACGATCCGGAAACATTTCGCGATTTCGTCGACCGCGTGGAGTTGGAACAGATCCGCGCGTGGAGCGCGATCCCCGAGTGGACCCCGCCGCCGCCAAAGAAAAAGCGCGAGCCGGTGCCCGCGAAGATCGCCTGATGAGTAGCCGGCCGATCAAGAAGCGGACCAAGGCGATCGCGAATCCCTGGGCAAATGCGCTCAAGCATCTCAAGCGTGATGCAGTTCTGCGGCGGTTGATCGCACAGGTCGGCCCGTGCACGTTGCGGCGCCGGCCGAACTATTTCTTGAAGTTGGTTCAGTCGATTCTCAGCCAGCAGGTAAGCGTGCAGGCGGCGGCGACGATGTATAAACGTCTTGCCGCCAATTTTCCCAGGAAGACCATCACGCCTGATCGGCTGGTGTCGTTCCTGACAAAATCGGATGAAGCCACGATCCGTGCCTGCGGTTTGTCACGGCAGAAGCGTGGGTACTTGTTGGATCTCGCGACGCACTTCGCGTCTAAAAAGATCAATACCCGCAATTTCAGCAGGATGACCGATGACCAGATTGTCGCGGCGCTGCTTCCTATCAAAGGGATCGGCCGGTGGACGGTCGAGATGCTGCTGATTTTCGGCATGAACCGTACCGACGTGTGGCCAGTGGACGACCTGGGACTTCAGGAAGGTCTTCGCCAGCACTTCGGACTCGCGACAAGGCCTAAGCCAAAGGAAATTGTCAACTTTGGCGATGCGTGGCGACCGTGGCGGAGTATCGCGACCTGGTATCTCTGGCGGGCGGAGCGACCTAAATACCGTCCGGTAATTCCGGCGCTTTGACTTGTCACGTGGGGTTCCAATCTGCACGATACACTCGTACAAGGATGGTCGCGCGGACGCCCCGCGCACGGCTGTTCGTTGATCGCTTGAAAGGAATGGAATGAAAGGCATTGTTCTCGCGGGAGGCGCCGGGACGCGGCTGTATCCGCTCACACGCTGCATCAGCAAGCAGTTGCTGCCGGTGTACGACAAACCAACTATTTATTATCCCCTCTCAGTGCTGATGCTGGCCGGGATACGCGAGATCCTCATCATCAGCACCCCGCGCGACTTGCCGCGTATCGAGGAGCTATTCGGCGACGGTTCGCACCTCGGTCTGACAATTGAGTACCAGGAGCAGGCCCAACCGAACGGCATCGCTCAGGCATTCGTGCTTGGCGAAAAGTTCATAGGCAATTCGCCGGTCTGTCTAATCCTCGGCGACAACATCTTCTATGGCCACGAACTGACGCGCATGTTGGAAGATTCGGCGCGGCTGACCAGCGGCTCGCGTGTGTTCGCGTACCAGGTAAAAGACCCGGAGCGCTACGGCGTCGTCGCATTCGATAACAAATACAAAGCCCTGAGCATCGAAGAAAAGCCCAAACAGCCCAAGAGCAACTGGGCGGTTACCGGGCTCTACTTTTATGATGCCGACGTGGTGGAGATCGCGAAGAATTTGAAACCGTCGCCACGCGGCGAGTATGAGATCACCGACGTAAATCGCACCTATCTCGAGCGCGGCCAGTTGCAGGTGCAGTGCATGAGCCGGGGCATCGCGTGGCTGGATACCGGCACCTATAATTCGCTGCTCTCGAGTTCGATCTTCGTTCAGACATTGGAAGAGCGACAAGGATTGAAAGTGGCCTGCGTCGAAGAAATCGCTTACGCGCGCAAGTTCATCGACGCTGCACAATTACAGAAGCTCGCCGACCAGGCCGGCAAGAGCGAATACGGGCAGTACTTGCTTCGCGTACTGAAAGACGGCGCGGTGCTCTAAAGAGGTGCTCTAAATAAGAAGGCTGAAATTAATAATATGGACACTCTCCTCGTCACCGGCGCTGCCGGCTTTATCGGCAGCAACTTCGTCCGCATGCTCGTCAAGCGGCGTGAGCCCGTGAAACTTGTCGCGTATGACGCACTCACTTATGCCGGCAATATCGCGAACCTGTCGGATCTGCTTGGCGATCAGGTCATCTTTGTAAAAGGAGATATCTGCGACGCGTCGGCGGTCCAAAAAGCCATCGAAGACCACGGCGTCACGCAAATCGTCCATTTCGCGGCCGAGAGTCATGTCGATCGCTCGATTCTCGGCAGCGGCCCGTTCGTGCAGGCCAATGTCGTCGGTACGCAGGTGCTGCTCGACATCGCTAAAGCAAAGGACATAGAAAAGTTTCTGTATGTCAGCACGGACGAAGTCTACGGCACCTTGCCCGAAGATCAGCCGGACGTGAAATTTACCGAGGATACGCCGCTCCAGCCCAACAGCCCCTACAGCGCCAGCAAGGCCGGTGGCGATTGCCTCGTGCGATCTTACTTCCACACGTTTCACATGCCGGTCCTGACCACGCGTTGCAGCAACAACTACGGCCCGTTTCACTTTCCCGAAAAGCTGATTCCGCTTTTTGTCACCAACCTGATGGAAGATAAACAGGTGCCCCTGTATGGCGACGGCAAGAACGTCCGCGACTGGCTGTACGTTGAAGATCACTGCCAGGCCATCTGGACAGTGCTGCAGAAGGGCGTTTTTGGCGAGGCGTACAACGTCGGCGGGAACAATGAGATGACCAACCGCCAGATCACCGAGACGATCCTGCTGGCGATGGATAAGCCGTGGGACAAATACGTGAAATACGTCAAAGACCGCCCGGGGCATGATCGGCGCTACGCAATCGACGCGAGCAAGATCAAGCGCGAACTCGGCTGGGAGCCGCAGCATCGGTTTGAATCGGCGATCAAGACGACGATCCAGTGGTATCGTGATAACGAGAAATGGTGGCGGGATATCAAGAGCGGGGATTATTTGAAATACTACCAAGCTCAGTATGCCAACCGGTGATTCGGAATGTAAAAGCACTGTCTCAGTGACGTACGGTCGATGAATGACGCGGTCTCAGACGATGCGACATACGCTTGAATAAGTGAGTAGACGGAACAACCACTTGAGTAGCATCTACGATCGCATCCTCATCACCGGCGGCAATGGCATGCTCGCCTTCGCGTTCAAGCAGCGAATGTCGCCAATGAAGCTTGACGTCACTTACGCCGACCGGACGATTCTCGATGTCTGCAGCGGTGACTCCATCGAGCAGAGTTTCGCGCGGATCAAACCAACGTTGGTGATAAATTGCGCCGCATACACGAAGGTCGATCTGGCGGAAAAGGAAATCGACAAGGCCATCGAGTGCAACGGGTATGGGGTCGGTCGGCTGGCGATGAAATGCCGGGAGACGGGCGCGATGTTGGTGCACTACAGCACCGACTATGTCTTCGATGGCACCCTGCAGCGGCCATTACAGCCCGGAGATCCGATCGGCCCGCTCAGCGCTTATGGCAAATCGAAGTTACTCGGCGAGCGACTCTTGCAGGACAGCGCACCCGAGCGCTGGCTCATCCTCCGCACCGCCTGGCTATATGGTCCGGGCGGTCCGTGTTTTCCGGCGACGATGATAAATGTCGCGAAGCAGGGGAAACCGTTGAAGGTCATTGACGATCAGCGCGGGACGCCGACGTTTACGTATGATCTGGTCGACGCCACGCTGGAACTGATCCATCGGGGCGCCAACGGGATCTGGCACCTGACCAACAGCGGCGAAACAACCTGGTACGACTTCACGGCCGCCATACTGGAAGAGTTTGAGCTTAAAACAGAGCTCTCACGAACGACTAGCGCGGAGTGGAAGAAACTCAAGCCGGACAGCGCCACACGCCCCGGCTACAGCGTGCTTGATCTGTCGGCGTACGAGTCCCTTACCCGTCAGCAGATGCCGCATTGGCGTGACGGGCTTCATCGCTACCGCACGTCTCTTTGATCGCCGGCCGGCGGCGTCACCCGCTGAACCGGCATCACCCGTCGACCCCGATTCAGACGCGGATCGCCACGGCGCCGCATTTCGGCAAGCCGGGCGTTGGTGTCCGCGCGCGCGTCTCGCTCGTATTCAAGATAGATCCAGTGGAAGCGGTGGTGATGGTGCCGGTGGAGGATTCCGAGCATGGCCACGGCGAGGTGCGTCAGGTAGATCGCCAACAGAAGCATTCCGTACAGCCGGGCGAGCCCTGCGATGATGCGGAGATACGGAACCTTCGCCGTGGCCACTGGGGCTGCGAGTTGGCCGAACGGAATGTACTCAACGAACCCCAGCGCAAGCCCATACACGAACCACGCTCCGATCAGCACCGCCAGCGCCATAAAGTATTGCGAGACGCTGGCCGTGAAAACCGATATCAGACGATTCGGCAGAAAATCGCCGATAGCCCCGCTGGTCACGCCCGTCAGCAGCGCGGCAGGGAACACGAGCACGCCAAGCCAGAACAGTACGTGCTCCGAAGCCGGCGATTCGAAGTTGAAGATGCGCTCGATAATCCAGAGTAACATCAGCGGGCCGAACGAAGCGAGATATGCCAGGATCAAACCTTGCAGCGGCATGCGAATGTCTTCGGTGAATGAGACGCCGCGCAGCATCGCGGGTATTTCATCCTGTTGGCGCGGTCCGAACTCTTCGATCGTGTTGCAGTAGTGAGCCGTGATCGCCAGCACGATCAGCAGCACGATAATCGGGGTGATGAAAATCAGGCCGGGCATCACCAGGAGGAAATGCACGAATGCGTGTACGAGGAACACCATGAATATGCTGACGAGGTTGGGCCCTCTGAGCAGCTTCCACGGAAGCTGCCACCATGCGATCGTCGATGCAGGCGGTTCAGTGGAACGATTGGCGTAGCCGAGCGTCGGCTTGGCCATCGGGATGTTCTGCGGCAAGGGGACGGCCACCTGGGTGCGCAGATCTATCTGTTCGAGCAGTTCTCCGGTCTCTGGGTCGTAGCGCGGCATGGGGCGACGTGGCGGCTCATCAGCGGCGGGGGCGTCGTCGAGGGACAGGTATTCGTCCACAGTCTGGCGAAGATCGTCGCGATGTCCGAACGCGCGAATTTTCTCCAGAAGGGCCGGCGGTATTGGGGCGACATCGGCGATCCGAACGGTTCCGTCATCGTCGAACGCATCCATTTGGCCCGGTGACGGCACATCAACCAGCCGCATGCAGTTGGAGCATTGAAACTCATCCCCCGCTCGCTCGTCCGGTAACTCGAATCGAAGCCCGCATATGCACGCGAAGCGAATCATCGATCGATTGCCTTCGTCAGAGGAAGCTCCATCCCGGGTCATTATACAAACATATGTACGATTTCGGCCTCGCGACGACAGTTGTTACAATTCGGCCGCGAAAGGACGGTTCATGAATCGTGTGGTTTGCATGCTGGCGGTGCTGGGGTTGATGTCGCCGCTGGCGATGGCGCAGAATCAGACATCACCTGAGCAATTGCAGAAAATGTACGAAAACACGCTGGAACTGCTGCGAAATGCCCAGGATCGGAAAAACGAACTGGCGGTCGAGAATCAGAAATTGCAGAAAAAGCTCGCCGACGCCGAGGTACTTCAGCAGCAGCAGGCCGTGCGGAGCGATGCACTGGAAGGACGGCTTTACGCCCTCCAGCAATTTGAAGCCCGCTGGCGGCAGTTCCTGGAAGGTAATCCGAGGGTGGGGGAACTCTGGGGCTGGTATGTCGCGACGCCCGTGCAGCGGGATCTCGGCACGGACATCCTCGGGGACGGTCGCTGGCCGTTCGGACTAGACTAACGACCAGTGACTGTCCGGTTCCGATCAGGATTCATTGCAATTGGTCATAGGTTTCGTAGAGTCCGGCTCACGGGCTAACGTAAGGAAAAGCCGCATGCCAACTGTCTCACCATGTGCAATGGTTATCTTCGGCGCCAGCGGCGACCTCGCGAAGCTCAAGCTCATCCCCGCGATGTATGAGCTGGCAATCGAGGGGCTGCTAAGTGAAAATTTCGCGCTCGTCGGCTACGCCCGCACCGAGATGAGCGACGATGCGTTCCGCAAAATATGCTCCGAATCCATCGCCAAGAGCGCCAGAACTGCGAAGAAAATGGGCGTTGACGAGCAAAAGCTGGCATGGCTGCTGGATCGGATTTTTTATCAAACCGGGAACTACGACAATTCCGCCGATTTCGACAAGTTGAAGGAGCGTCTGGCGGCTTTTGATGTGTCCCACAAGACTGAGGGGAATCGACTTTTCTATCTTTCGACTCCGCCGAGCGCGTTCGAACCGATTTCCACGTGCCTCGGCGAACAGGGCCTTGTCGAGCGCGTGCAGTCCGGGGCCGTCCGGCATGAGGGCGCCTGGCAGCGGGTCATCATCGAAAAGCCGTTCGGGCATGATCTGAAAAGCGCCCTGGAACTGAACCAGTTGCTGACCCAGAGCTTCCACGAGACGCAGATTTACCGGATCGACCATTATCTCGGCAAAGAAACCGTTCAGAACCTGATGGTGATGCGGTTCGCCAATTCGATCTTCGAGCCGATCTGGAATTACAAATACATCGACAGTGTGCAGATCACCGTCGCCGAGGCCGTCAGCGCCGATGATCGGGCGGGATACTACGACAAGAGCGGTGCGCTGCGCGACATGGTGCAGAACCACATCTTCCAGCTGATGGCGCTGGTCGCGATGGAGCCACCGGCTGCACTGGACGCGCGGTCGATCCGTGATGAGAAGGTTAAGGTTTACAAATCCGTCCGCCAGTTGCGATCGTCCCGTGTCGATGAGTTCGTCGTGCGCGGCCAATACGACGCGGGGGAAGTCAAAGGCAAACCAACGCCGGGTTATCTCAAGGCCAAAGGTGTTGAGCCGGGTTCCACGACCGAGACATTCGTTGCGCTGAAGCTGTATATCGATAGCTGGCGCTGGAGCGGCACGCCGTTCTACATCCGCACCGGCAAATGCATGCCGGCCAAGGTGAGCGAGGTGATTGTGCGGTTTCGGTCTCCGCCGCAGACGCTTTTCCAGAAACAATGTGATTCGCCGGTCTACCCGAATGATCTGGTCATCAAGGTCGCGCCCGAAGAGGGCATATCCATGCACCTGAACGGGAAAGTGCCCGGCGGAACGATGAACATCAAGAGCGTGGAAATGAACTTCAACTACGCGACCACGTTCGGAAAAGAAGCGCCCGAGGCCTACGAGCGGCTGATTTTCGACGCAATCAGCGGAGACCAGACCCTCTTCATCCGCGGCGACGAGGCCGAGGCGGCGTGGGAAGTGATCGATGTGATTCTCGAAGGCTGGAAACAGAGCACCCGCAAGCCCGAGCTCTATGCCCCCGGCACATGGGGACCGAAGAAAGCCATGGATCTCATCGAGCGCGACGGCCGCCGCTGGGCGGGTTTGGGGAGTGACGGGGAGCCGATCATCGCGTGCTCGATCTAGCCGATTGTTCGCGGATCGCCTGCTCCATGACCGGTTTGAGGCGGAGCATGTAGATTGCGAAGCTGATGCCGAAAAGCAGTGACATTGCGATGAAAAGCCATCGCAACGAGTCTTCATGGGTCTTGTAGATCGCGAGCTGGTCCGGCGTCATGCCGAAGCTGCGATAGTATTCAACGGGGGAAACAAAAACTGGCGTTAATGATGCCAGCACCGCGAACACCACGATGACTCCGAACCCGATCCACCACCCGGTCATCTTCAAGCGATACACCCAATAACCCGCCAGCAGCAGGAGCGCCGAAAAAATCATGATGAGGACGACCGCCGGCGCGCCGGTTATGTGGACGATCACCCCAGGCACCATGGCGTAGGGGATCGATGAAGCGAACAGCAGGCCCGCAACGCACAGCGTGATCGCCAGGCCGAGAATCTTCAGAGGACAGTGGTCCGTCCATCGAGCCTTATTATCGAACCACTCCAGCGTGATGCGACACTCCTCCGATTTCAAAAGCCAGATCAGCAATGCGGGTAGTGCAATGCCAATGACGCCGATCATGAGGATGATGACAATCAGAATCGCACTCGTAGTTCCGGGTGGCAGTGATACGCCGCCGGCGGGGGCCGTCATGCTTGCAAGAAGAACCGGATACATCAGTAGCATCGCGAAGACTGTAAAAACCCCGCCGATCATCCAGTGAGTGGACAAGATGATCGTGAGCGGGCGGATCCACCGCCGTTTCATAAAAGTACCGATGCCGAGCGTGAGCAAGATAATTGAAAGCACGAGGTAGATGAGCATCGCGCCGACAATCTGCGACTTCTCCACGCCGGGCTCGCCCGGCGGTTGCGGTGCGAGAAGTGCCAGTGGGGCGATCGCCAGGATGCACGAGGTCATCACCCCGCAAATTGTAAGAATGATGCCCACCGCCAGGATTCTTCCGCTGCGATCCGGCTGGGGTGGCTGGGGTATGCTGTGGTAGGGAAGCACGTCTGTCATGTCGCGAATCATCGGTACTTGCGCTTCGTCCTGCAACTTGACCTTAACGAGCGCAAACTCCACAATCGTCCGAGGTTACGCATGGCAAAGAAAATCAATCATCCCGCGTTCGAACCGCTCAAGCAGGCATTCGCGGACATCACGTTCAAGGCCGGCGAGTTTCGAGACATGATCACGCTGATCGTGCCCCGTGAACGCATCGCTGAGGTGAGCGGATTTCTCAAAACCGACCCGCGGACGAAATACGATTTTTTGTCGGAGTTGAACGGGGTCGATTATCTCGGATTCGGCGGCGCGGAGCACCGGTTCGCGGTGAATTACGGTCTGACCAGCACCGAATACAACAATCGCCTCTGGCTAAAAGTTTTTCTCGATCCTGAGCGGGAGACCGGGCCCGGCGTTGACGTGCGCGATGAAGAGGCGCTCGCCAAGGCCGATCCGGGACTGATCCTGCCGACCGTGACCACGATCTGGCCGGGTGCGGAATGGCCGGAGCGCGAAGTTTACGACATGTTCGGAATTGTCTTCTCCGGCCATCCCGATCTGCGCCGCATTCTCACGTGGAACGGATTCGGAAGCTATCCGCTCCGCAAGGACTACCCGCTGCGGGGCATCGGGGAGCGCGAGAATTACAAAATTATCACGCGCGAAGGGGCTTGATGAGTGAGGGTGAAGGGGCCAGGCGTGAGGCGTAACGCATGACCGCAGTTATGATTCACAAAATTATCAAGGATTAACTTTCTTACGCCTTACGCCTTCACCCTCACACCTCATGTTCGAATCGCTTACTCAACGCCGCTACCTCGTGCCGTTCCGCGCATCGCGCCTTCCCCATCAGATCGCCGATGTATTGGTCATTGGCGGCGGCGTGGCGGGCTTGCGTGCCGCGATTGCCGCGGCTGAGTCGGGCGCAGACGTATTACTGCTGACCAAAGAAACGATCGAGCAATCCAACACCTGGTGGGCACAAGGCGGCATCGCGGCGGTGTTACAGCCATTGGATTCGGTGGATGCGCATATTCGCGACACCGAAGTTGTCGGCGTCGGGTTGTGCGATGAAAAAGCAGTTCGGACGGTGATCGAAGAGGGACCGCCACGCGTGATTGAATTGATCAAGTGGGGCATCAATTTCGACAAGCACAGCGGCAATGCTTATGACCTCGCGTACGGCCTGGAAGGCGGCCACAGCTATGCACGGATTCTTCACGCGTATGGCGACGCGACGGGCAAGGAACTGGCGCAGACGCTGATCAACAAAGTCCGCTCGTTCGAATCCATCCGCGTCAGCGAGCATAGCTTCGCAATCGATCTGATCACCCAGGACGGCCAATGCATCGGGCTGCTGGCGATGATCGATAAACAGATACAGATCATCTGGGCGGCGCAGACCATCCTCGCATCCGGCGGCGCCGGTCAATTGTGGCGCGAATCGACCAATCCCAAGATCGCCACCGCTGACGGCCACGCGATGGCGTATCGGGCGGGCGCGACACTCGGCGATATGGAGATGGTCCAGTTTCATCCGACCACCCTGTACGTCGCCGGCTCCAGCCGCGCGCTGGTGACCGAGGCCGTACGCGGAGAAGGCGCGCACCTGATCGACCGCAACGGCTACCGCTTCATGGGGGATTATCACAAGGATCTTGAACTCGCGCCGCGCGACGTTGTCTCGCGAGCGATCGTGGAGCAGATTCGCAAGACGAACTATACGCACGTGTTCCTTGATGTCCGGCATCTCGAGGTTGTGGCGTTCAAAAAACGTTTTCCGCAACTGGCCAGGCTGTGCGAGGAATTTGAAATCGATATGGCGCACCAGCCGATCCCAATCCACCCCGCAACCCACTACATGATCGGCGGCGTGGATGCAGACCTGTACGGCCGCAGCGCCTTGCCCGGCTTATACGCGATTGGCGAGGCCAGTTGCAGCGGACTGCACGGAGCCAATCGCCTGGCAAGCAACTCATTGCTCGAAGGACTCGTATTTGGCGCTCGCGCCGGCACCGACGCGGCGCTTCGGGCCAAAGAGTCACCGGCCGTTTTTCCGCACACGCTTGATCACCGAATCGACGTCTCGCACAAGACCGAACTCGACGTCACCGACGTCAAAAGCTCATTACGCAGCGTGATGTGGCGCAACGTCGGCATCGAACGATCAGGAGATCGGCTCACCGAGACGCGCGAGATTATCGCGTTCTGGTGCCGGTACGTGATGGACAAAACATTTCTACCGGCCGCCGGTGCGGAACAGGCGGTTGCGGGCTGGGAGTTGCAGAACATGCTGACCGTGGCATTTCTGGTCACCTCCGCCGCGATGACGCGAACCGAATCGCGCGGTGCGCATTACCGGCTTGATTTTCCGAATCGCGACGATGCGCATTGGAAGCGCCATCTGCTCTGGAAGCGCCCCAATGAGTCGCCGCTGCCGGCGACGGCGGCGTCCCCACTGGCGCCGGTTTAGATCTCGCGCTCGTCGATCTTCACCGTTCGTGCGGCGGTATCGTAATAGGTGTAGCGGTAGATTCCCGCGAACGTATCCGCGGCGACGGTCATGAATCGGCCGCCCCCATTTTGCACGCCAGATACTTGCCACGCACCGACATCGCCTCTTGCCAGCCGCACGCCGTTGGCGCGCTTGTCGTAGTAGAAAAGGTCTACAGAATCATCATCGCGAACAAATGGTGTGGAATAGAGCCCGGTCCCCCCGCGCGATGCAACGCGATCGATGCGCCATCGCCGGCCAGTAAATCGGGCGATCTTCAAGTCTGCCGGCTCGGTGTCGTAGTAGCTGACAATCGGATTATTGGCGTTGTCGAAACCGGCGGACATAAACGCGACACCGCGCGGCTTGTCATCCACGATCGACGGCGACCACGCCTTGGCGCGCGGGTTGTAAAGCGCGTACTTCAGGTAGCCGCGCGTTGAGTCCGCGTAGGCGACGCCAATCCGTCCACGTTCATCAATGGAAATCGAACAATCGCGCCCGACATCGCCGGCGGTGTCGACTGAAGTGAGTTGCCACTGATCGTTGTCCAACTGCCGCGCGACCTTCAGATCGCCGGTGGTCTTGCGATAATAGGAGATCACCGGACGCTGGTTGCGATCAAAGACCAGCGAAGCGTATAGGCCGGTGGAGTTCTTGGCTTCCAGCAGTTGCGTCGACCAGCGTATGCCGTTGAAGTTGGCGTATCGCAAATCGCCGTGCGTGGCATCGAAGTATGCGACCGATGGCCGTCCGGATTTGTCGACTGCGACTGACGCATACGTTCCCTGCTTCGGGCGATCGGTATCGATCGTTGCCAGCCGCGACCAGATGCCGGCGGTCGAGCGCGTGCTGTAGCGCAGCGTTTCGGCGATGGAATCGTAGTAGATCAGATGAGTGACGCCGTAGTGGTCGATCGCGATGCTGTTGTTGTTGCCGCCGCGTCCGAAGAGTAGTTGATCGCCCGGCGTCGCCGGCTGTCGCGCTTCGGTTAACTGCAGCGCGGCCAAGATATCAAGTCGTTGAAATGTCATCCGGGTCGCGGGCGCGGCTTCGCTATCTCCGTCGAAATTAGTAGCTCCTGATGCGGCGAGGATGGACTGCACGTCCGCCGGTCGAAGCGTGTCATCGCGGGTCCGCAGAAGGGCGACTGTCCCTGCGACAAACGGCGCGGCGAAGCTGGTGCCATCCACATTTCCAAAGCCTCCGCCGCGCAGAGTCGTCGCGACAAACTCGCCGGGCGCGAGCAGACTCAATATGCGCCCGCGCTCACTGAAGTTGCTGATGCGGTCCGATGCATCCACCGATCCCACGCTGATCACACGCGGGTCGGCGGCGGGGGTGTCGATGCCCGGACCGTCGTCAACGCCTCCATTTCCGGCCGCCGCGATGATGCTGACTCCGGCGTCATTGAGTTCCAGGATTTTATTGCCATAGATGCTGCTGACCGTCGATTCGTCAAAATGCCCGGTGCCGTAGGAGATGTTTACGATGGTGATTCCAAACTCGACGCGATGATCGAGGCACCATTGTAGCGCTTCGGCGATCCGGTCGTCCGGCACGGATGATTGTCCGCTGCCGTCAACACGCAGTGCCAACAACTTAGCGCCGGGCGCTATGCCGCGATGCTTCAGCCCATCGGAGATATATTCATCGGCGGCGATGATTCCCGCGACTTCCGTGCCGTGGCCGAAGGTGTCGAGTGGATCATCATCGTGGTCGACAAAATCATGCCCGCCTATCACTTTAAACGTGGGTCCCAAACCGCCGCCGAGCGAGCTGTGCGTGTAGTCGATGCCTGAGTCGATGATCGCAACCGTCTGCCCCGCGCCGGTGAGCGGGGTGAGCGCGAACGTGTCCAGCGCATCGGGAAATCGGATAAGCCGCTCGGCCTCTCCCCATTCCTCAAACGCCATCAACCGCCGGGTTTCCAGCGGCTCAATTAATCTTTGGGTTGCACTTCGAACAGAGAACATAAGGGGATCTCAGCTTCGGCCACGTGATCTACCATCATACCGTGATCGTACGCTGATTCTCAAAAACAACTGGTCCACCGACTATAGGAGCCGCGCGTCGGCAAAGCGGGTTTCCTGCTCACTTTCCTAAAAACGCCGCCATCAGCTCATGCCCTTCAGAAATGGTTTGTCCCCGCACCGCCTGAGCTTCGCTATAGGCCGTGCTGCCTCCGGGAGCCAGCCCTATGCCGCACATTGCAAAGAGCGTCGGTGCGTAGCCGTGGCGGCGGGTGGCGATGTTGGTGGGATGATCGGGCAACACCAGCAGCCGCCACTGGTCCCCGGACCGAAGCTTATCCAGCACCGGCCCGACGACATGCTCATCAATCGCCTCGATCGCCGCCACCTTGGTCTTCCAATCTGCCTGGTGCGATGCTTCGTCCGGCGACTCGATGTGGGAGACGACGATATCAAATCGGTCCAGCGCCGCGCACGTCGCACGGCCTTGCCCGGCGTAATCGGTGTCGTGGAAGCTGGTCATGCCGGGCACCTCCACCACATCCCATCCCAGCAATACCGCAAGCCCGCGCAAGAGATCGACGCCGGTGATCATGGCCCCATGATTCACTCCAAACCGGTCCGCGAATTTTGGTATCGCCGGCGGATGCCCCTGTCCCCATAGCCACACCTGCGTGGCGGGATTGTGCCCGGTCGCGGTGCGGACGCGGTTGACGTCATGCCCGGCGAAAACGCGCTGCGAATGCTGCATGATGCTCTGAAGCATGTCAGAACCGATGCCCTTAGGCAGGTGCCGGCTCACCATCTCGTCGAGGATTTCGTGCGGCGGCCGCGTCGCGAGTTCGAAGTTTTCTGAGCCCCGATAGACCAGCAGATTCCGGTACGACACGCCGGTATGAAACTCCAGCCCCGGCACCTGCACCGCCCGTTCCAGGTCATGAATCATCGTCCGCGCATCGGCGTCGCTGATTCCGCCAGCCGAGTGGTCTTTCATGATGCCGTCGATGACGGTCACGAGATTGCAGCGGAAGACCCAATCCGTGGGTGCCAGCGGTATCTTCTGCGCCGCCGCCTCCAGCGGAGCGCGGCCGGTATGGTATTTCGCGGGGTCGTATCCGAGCAGCGACATCGTCGCCACGTCCGAGCCGCTCTCAAAGCCGTCGGGCACGGTCCGCGCCGTGCCGAGCACGCCCAGGCGCGCCACCTCGTCCATATTGGGCGTATTCGCCGCTTCCAGCGGCGTGCGGTTGTCCAGTTCCGGAAGCGGATCGTCCGCCGCTCCGTCGGGGATGAGAATCGCGTATTTCATATCGGGCATCCGTGTCCTGCGAACCAACAGCTTCGACTCCACGTCAGAATAATCGATCGCCGCCGCAAATACATGGCGACCATCGCCGAGCAAATTCATTTCCAAAAAGCAGCGATTTCTCGTTTCGTCACTTTTCATTTTCACGTTTGGGCGCAACTTCATGCCCGGCCATTGTTTGGCCGGAAAACCAACGCGCGCCAAGTACACGCAGACCGCCTTGCTTAACGCGCAATCATCCTCGCTTGTTTCGCGCGTGTCGGACCGGGAGTTTGGGTTCGTTTTTTCGGATCGGGTCATGATGTCTTCCTTTCTCCAATGGACATTCGGCGAGGTAATCAACGCGGTTACTTCGCTAGGAAGCCGGCGCGCATTTCGTCCCCTCCATAAACACCCGCCGCGCTGCGCCAGCGCGCGCAAAAACGCGCGCACGTTCCTCGAACACCGCAAAAAATGAGTAGACGTTTTCTATTTCGGTTGTGGCGGCGCTGCGCAGGCGCTCACGCACCCAGTTTCGTTGCGAACGTTTCCCCGATTGTTGACCGGCCATGGTGCATGTACGGCATCCATCGCTCGGCCCACAAGAGACTTAAAGGGAAGGGCCCCTGTCGCAAGCCGATCTGAGTTGCCGGTATTGACGGACTAATTCATGCCCTTTCAGCACGGAGAATTTGAGGAATCTACGGACAGTTCACCTAAAAGAGCTAGGTCCGCTTTGATTCGCCTGATAGGACGACACGGTGGTTGTGAGAGAAGAAGCGCGTCGGTACCGTTCGGCTTGTGCGACGTAACTGCGCAGGCTATAAGGTAGATACGCAGCCAATTAGGAGGCGCGACATTCGCTGCATAGCGTCATGTTTGGAGGATGCGGATAGAAAAAGCGACAGACTTAAGGGCGATACGTTGCGTTTCCCGAGTTTGACTTAGAGGGTTCTGATTTACCCGCAATTCGTATAAAGCGGCCAGTTTCACTTAGCTCTCTTGCTGCAAATTCAAAAAGAGTCTTGCGACCCTCTCTCCGCGGCGACACGTTAAGTTCTTTTAGAATGTCCAGAATCTCCGCTGGCTCTGCTTCGACTTGCTCGAAGTATTCTAATAACGAGTTTTCGCCCATGGCAAATAGCTCATGGATTGGCTTGTCAATCCTTCGAGATGCAATCTTTACCATTTCGTCGATCAATACTTGGCGCGTTGCTTTCTCGGGTAAATTAAGTTTGAGCGGCTCAGCTAATTTGCGGAGCATGTCCACAGTCAATCGCTTACTTTGTGTAAGTCCCGCGCGTGCACCTTCAATTCCTAGAAAGCGAACCAACTGTCTAACATCGACATTGTTTTGTTCTATGCTTGACATCGTGTCATGAACTCCGTTGTCATCTCACGAAACTGAGTTGCTTGGCGTTCGGCGTTTGCGCCTTTCACATTATACACGGGCATTCTTTCGGCGGCAGCTTGACGCAATCCATCGCCTTCTGTGACATAAGAGTCAAAAATCGTTCCCGCGCGTCGGAGTCGATGGTACTCTGTCCGCTCGGTGCGTTTTAGAATGCCGCCCCATTCCCTAGCCATCATTCCCATTGCGCCAGAAAATCGTGTCGGCTGATGAACTGGCAGATTACTTATGGCATGGATCATCATTTCCACATCAGCATTGACGTCATTCATTGCCTCTATTGCCGAAGCAACACCAATGGTGGATTGTAGATCAAGCTTCACTGGAGAAACACAATGATCGCTCGCATATATTACGGCCCGCAAGACCTCTGATATCTCAGGGTGTGAGTCGATCAAGATATAATCAAAATTGTCTAAATGCGGCTCAAGAACTGATCGCAAGAGTGATAAGTGTCGCCACAGCGACATGCTGTTTTGCCTAATATTGTTTGTTGCTGGCATCTTCTCGACCGTAACCTGCGATAGCCTTGGATCAGCGGGGATAAGTTTTGGGCCTTCCTGTGTGGAAAGAATGTCAATGGCAGGAGTTATCTGCTGGCCGGTGTATAGTTCTTGAAACTTGTCCCATAGGGTTGTGTGAGGAAGCCGGCCAGTACGAAAATGTTCAAGAAGGTCCGGAAGAAATCGGCCAGTGATTCCTCCTCTTTGATAGTCAGCATCGACCACGAGCACGCGTTTGCCATGATGCCAGTTCAGCCCGACCGCAATATGATAGCATGCGGTCGTCTTACCAACCCCACCTTTTTCACTGATGAAGCCAACTACGATAGCCATGTTCGACTCCTTATCCTAAATGGAAATCATACCAACATTCGACATATGAGGAAGTATATTGCTCGAGATCCTAAACGCTTCAGCGTGAACGTGAACGTGAACGTGATTCTTCTCGGTTATCGCGAGGCGCAAGGCGTGGTGGAGGCGAACCAATTGATCCGGCTCTGATCATTAAACTTGCCCGAACTCCGTCGGTTGATCGATGATCCTGATGCAGATCGTTGGCGACTGAATAGACGGCAAGGCGTCGATCTCGCGGATGGCGGCGGTCATTGCGCCTTGTTTGGCGCGGTGGGTGGTGACGACGACGGGCACGGGGTTGTCGCCGGTGTCAGTCTCGTTCTGGTGGACGCTCTTGAGGCTGATCCCGTGTCGGCCCAGGGCGCTGGTGATGCCGGCGAAGGCGCCGGGCTGGTCCCTGGTGGTGACGCGCAGGTAATAGCGGGATTCGAGCTGGTCCGGCGGCAGCACCTTGACCGGAGGAAGATCGGTGTGGACGTTGAGCCTTTCAAAGGCGTGGGGGATGACGCCCATCGCGATTCCGAGCAGGTCGGCGACGACCGCGCTGGCGGTGGGCATCTGCCCGGCGCCGCGGCCGTAGAAGAACTGGTGGCCGATCGCGTGGCCGAAAACACTGATCGCGTTGAAGCTGCCGCTGACATCCGCCAGCAGGTCTTCATTGTGGACAAGCGTGGGGTGGACGCGCAATGCAAGTGATTCGCCGACGCGCTCCGCGATCGCCAGCAGCTTGATCGCATAGCCCAGCTCGGCCGCGTAGCGGATGTCATCCGCCTGTAGCGTGTCGATGCCACTGACGGCGATATCCTGCTCACCGACCGCCACGTTAAATGCCAATGACGCGAGGATTGCCAGCTTCTGCGCGGTATCGCGGCCGTTGACGTCCATCGTCGGGTCGGCCTCGGCGAAGCCGAGTTTTTGCGCCTCCTTCAACGCCTGCTCGTATCCCCAGCCGTGTTGCGACATCTGTGAAAGAATGAAATTGCACGTGCCGTTGATGATCCCGAGCAGCGCGTCGATGCGATTGGCCAGAAGCCCGCGCGTCAGTGCGTCGATGATCGGAATGCCGCCGCCGCAACTGGCCTCGAAGCCGATGGAGACGTGGTGATTTTTAGCGAGCTTAAATAGTTCGGCGCTCCGCACCGCCAAAAGCGCCTTGTTGGCGGTGACGACGTGTTTTCCAGCCTTCAGTGCCCTGGCGATGAGTCCGCCCGCCGGCTCGAGCCCGCCCATGAGTTCGACGACGATCTGCACGCCCGGGTCGGTCACGGCGGCTTCGGCGTTAGTTGTCAGTTGATAGACGCCTGCGATATCGGCGTGCTTTGATACGTCGCGGCAGACTACGTGGCGCACGTCAAAGTGAATGCCAGTCCGCTGCTTGAGCAGATCGCGCTCTTGATCCAGGATTGAAAGCACGCCTCGGCCGACAACGCCGCAGCCCAGAAGAACGATCCCGACGTGAGTTTCCATATCTCCCAATCGCTGCCGCAGAACAGAGGGAAATCTAACCCCGCGGCGGGGTTATGCAAGCCGTTCAAAGGCGGGCGATTATTCGAGTCTTCGATTATCCTTCCCAGGCATGTTTGACGAACCAAACAATGAAGAGCCGGTGGAATCGCCGATGGACCCGCACGACCGGGCCGAGGAAAAATCGAGCGAGTTTCGGATGTATGCCGAGATCGCCGCGGTCTTTGAGGGGACCAGAAAATTCGACGCCCGTATTCTTCCGGGGTTGCCGCGCGATACGGCCCGGGATGTTCAGCAGAAAATCGCACGGCTGGAAAAATCAAAGTCGCCGGATAGCCCGATTCTCCCGCCGGCGTCGGCTGTGGAGGCGATCGCACTGTTGAACATGCCCGAGGTGACGGAATTTTCGACCAACGATTATCACGTCCACGCTCGGCCGGGCGAAGTGATGATGATTAGGTGGCTGGAAGGCGATGAAGTCGAGGCGTTTTATGAGCGGATCCAGGCCCATTTCGAGGCCACGCTCGGCGCATTCCGTGCCGATGAGCGCCAGGCCAACGAATGGAAGCAGGACGCTCGAACGATCGCGTACATCGAAGCGCTCGAAAAGATCGAGGTGCGGATGGCCGATCGGTATTTGCGGGATGTGATCCGCAAACACGGCGTTTTTGTGCTATCGACGATGACCGCCGACGAGATCAACATCGCGTTCCTGGCCGAGGATGTCATGGGCGTGTCACCTGAGGAACTCGTGGGGCCGGCCTCGGCACCGCCGGACGGGCCGACGGTGCAGGATCTGGCGTGGTTCTATAAGCTGTTCGCGCTGCGCGGCGTCGTCGACGGGGTCGAGAAAATGTGCTTCTTCACCTTCCTGCAGAAGTCTGACGCCACTTTTGGCGACGATTAACGGATCGCAGCGAGCGCCCGGTGCCGCTCACGGTCCAAGGCGGGATGCGCCCGAGCGAATATTCCCGGGATTGACCCAACATTTCCCGGCCGATAGTTTATTATGAAGATTGAAATGGCCCTGATTTGCGGTGACGTTGTCGCATTTTGCGAGTCACACGCAGCGGTTTGGTCAGGGCCGGCCGGGCAGGCGATTTTGCCACCGGCCATTGTCTGGCGGAGCCCGATTTGCGTTGATCTGCGCGAGCCTTGTGCTTGCGAGGGTGGGTCGATGCAACTCGCGTCCCTTCAGCAGTGAATCTTCTTGGCCGAGTCTGAACCGCGCCGGCCGAAAGTGAGCACGCTGTGTCCCCTGAATTGCATGCCAAAGCCGAAGAAGTACTTGGATATCATTTCGTAAATACCCAACTCCTGCACGAATCCCTCACACACGCATCGATCGCCGACAATCGCCTGAACAGCAACGAACGCATGGAGTTCCTCGGCGATGCCGTGCTCGATGTCATCGTTTGCGAACTGCTCTACAAACGTTTTCCGGAACTCCTGGAAGGCGATCTCACCAAGATCAAATCCGCAGTTGTTTCGCGCAAGATTTGTGCCGAGGTCGCGGTGGAGACCGGATTGGCCGACCTGTTGATCATCGGCAAGGGGATCAGTTCCCGCGCGCTGATGCCGCACTCGCTGGCGGCCGCAGTTTACGAATCGGTCGTCGCGGCGCTGTACCTTGATGGCGGATTTGAGGTCGTTAAGGAATATGTGCTGCGCACGATGACGCCGAAGGTGGAGGCGGTCTGGGCGAATCTTCACCAGCATAATTACAAAGCCGTTCTGCAACAGCACGCGCAGCAGTCGATGGGCGGCACGCCGATGTATGAGTTGCTGGATGAAAAGGGCCCGGATCACAGCAAATGCTTTGAGGTCTGCGTCGTCATCAGCGGCCGCCGGTTTTGCGGCGCGTGGGGACCGAATAAGAAGACCGCCGAGCAGAAGGCGGCGCTGCTGGCGCTGGAAGAGATGGGCGTGATCGGTAAAACCGAGGTGGCCGAGGTGTATGACACGCTGATCGAGCAGTAGCCGGCAAATCGTCCATTCCACAAGTTACGTTGCCAACCGCGCTGCGATGCATACGATCCGTCAACCATGAAACTGCCGGATTTCAGCGTTAAGGACAGGGTCGCAATTCTCACCGGCGCCGGGCGCGGAATAGGCCTGGGTATCGCCCAGGCGCTCGCGGCCGCAGGCGCGGCGGTGGCAATTCAGGAGATTGAGCTAAGCGTCGCGGAATCTGCCGCCGAAGAGATCAACCGCGCCGGCGGCCGCGCGATTGCATTGGGAGGCGACGCGACGGATGTCGGTCTCGCCGAAGAACTGGTCGCCCGCACAGTCGAATCCCTCGGCCATCTGCACATCTTGGTAAACAACGCCTCGGTGCAGCGGGTGGATAAATTTCTCGAAACGCCGATCGAAGAGATGGTCCGGCAATTGAACTGCAACGTGTTGTTTGCGACGCGTATGTGTCAATTGTCGATCCCGCACATGCAGCGCGCCCAGTGGGGACGCGTCATTAATATCGGCTCCATCCAGGGGCGTGGCGGCAACCCGGACATGCCGGCGTATTCGATGAGCAAAGCGGCCATCGCCAATCTCACGCTAGGCCTGGCGCGCAAGTATGGCCGGGAGGGGATCACGGTTAATTGTATATCGCCCGGCTGGTACATCACGCTTCGCAATGCGGACCAGTTTCCTCCGGGAACGGATCCCAATGAACGCGCCAAAGGAATGCCCATTCCAAGACTTGGCACCAATGAAGACTGCGCCGGCCTGGCGGTGCTTCTCTGCAGCCGCGCCGGGGAATACATCACCGGGCAGAACATCTACGTCGACGGGGGCATGTCCGCCCGATGAAGCTCGAGCCCTTCATCAAGCTCCGCGATCCGGCGACGTATCAGGCGTGTCGATGGGACATGCGCGTGGATCACGAAGCGCGCACATACTGGGTGGAGTTCTTTAAGCGGCATGTCGTAACGATCCTCGATCTCGCGCTTGAGATGGCGACCGTCCGCGGCCAGGACATGCTGGAGGTGGAGGCTCGCGTCAAAGCGTGCCGCGCCGAGTTTATCGAGACCTACGACCGCTTCGACCGTCAGCCACAAGGCAGCGGCCGGGTGACGATGCTCACGCTTGATGAATGGCGGGACGCAATGCTGCGCAAGCATGGCTTTGCCGATCCGTTTGAAGACCTCAAGCACCGTGAGAATGAGAAGGTCATCCATCTTCTGCCGGCGGTTTGCCGCCAGATCGACGCGTTGGATGCCGACGACCAGTTTCGCGCCGTCATCGAAGGAGTATTTGCCGGCAACATCTTCGACATGGGCGCCGCAGGCAGCGCCACGCTGCTGCTGGATGGCAAGCTCGATTTCTTCACCACGCGCGCCCGCTTGCCGGCGCGGCCGTGGCTTATCGACGACTTCGACCAATTCAGCGCCCGCGCCGCCTCCCGCGCTGCCGCTGATCGCGCCGCGTGGCGGAAGTGCGTCTTCTTTGTCGACAATGCCGGCGCCGATTTTCTGCTCGGCGCGATTCCGCTGATGCGCTGGCTCGCACAGCGCGGCACGAGCATCATCCTGGCGGCCAATGAACGGCCGACGCTGAACGACATGACCGTGTACGACGTTCGCCGATGGTGGCCGCGCGTGCTTGAGGTGGAGCCTTCGATTGCTTCACTACCGATAACGATCATCTCCACCGGCACCGGCGAGCCGCTGATCGATCTGGCGGGCGTCTCTCCAGAATTGAATGAAGCGGCGCGCGACGCGGACCTAATCATCCTCGAAGGCATGGGCCGCGGTGTTGAGAGTAATCTTGACGCGGCATTCTCCTGCGATGCGGTTAATCTGGCGATGATCAAAGACACGATGATCGCCAGGAGATTGAACGGCAAACTGTACGATGTCGTCTGCCGATTTCGCTGAGTTATCACACCTTTGGACCGTTTGACCCGCGCCGGTATGCGGCGTAGTATCGCCCGGGTAATTCACAGACGGTAATTCGCAGAAGAGAGGCATGGATGTCGAACAGACTCCCCCATCAAGACCCATTGTTTTCCCAGGCGTACGCGTTGGCGGCCGCCCAGCAATCCGATCGACCACAATTCCATACACCGCCGCGATCCCCGATGGCGATGCCGATGGCGATGCCGGGACCATCCGGCGGCGGGACCAACCGCTATCGCGAGATGACGCTCGAGGAAATGCTCCTCGAAAACCGCGTGATTTTCCTGGTTGGCGAGATCAATCACGTCACCGCGTCGCGCGTGATCATGCAGATGCTCTATCTGCAAAGCATCAAGAAAACAGAGGACATCAACTTCTACATCAATTCACCCGGCGGCGTCGTCGACGACACGCTGGCGATGTACGACATCATGAAGTTCCTGCAATGCGATGTCGCGACCTACTGCATCGGCCGGGCCGAGAGCGGCGGGGCGATTGCGTTCATGGCCGGCACCAAGGGCAAGCGCTACATCCTCCCGCACGCCAAGGTGATGATCCACCAGCCGTTCGGCGGCGTGTACGGGCAGGCCGCGGATATCCAGATCCAGGCCGAAGAAATCATCAAGACCAAGGACACGCTGATCGGCATCATCGCCGACTGCACCGGGCAACCCAAGGATCGGGTCCGCGAAGACAGCGAACGTGATCGCTTCTTCGACGCGCCCGACGCGGTCGCGTACGGATTGTGCGACGAAGTCATCGGGCGGGAGACCGACAAGAAATAAAGGAGACGACGAGCGGAGAGCGACAGGTGACAAATACGGTTCACCGATCACTTACCACTCATCACTCGATTATCATGCAAAATACATTGATTCCAATCGTCATCGAAAAGACCGGCCGGGGGGAACGTGCGTATGACATCTACTCGCGCCTGCTCCGTGACCGCATCATCATGCTCTCGGGCCCGGTCACCGACGACTCGGCCAGCGTGATCCAGGCGCAGCTGCTGTTTTTGTCGAACGAAGATTCCAAGTCGGATATCAACTTCTACATCAATTCCCCAGGTGGGAGCGTGAGCGCCGGTTTCGGCATCATCGACACGATGCGCTTCTTGCGCTGCGACGTCGCGACCACGTGCATCGGCATGGCCGCCTCGATGGGCTCGGCGCTGCTGGCGGCCGGCACCAAGGGAAAGCGGACGCTGCTGCCCAATAGCCAGGTCATGCTGCACCAGCCGCTGATCGGCGGCGTCTTGCAAGGCCAGGCGACCGATCTGGAAATTGAAGCCCGACATATGCTTCGTCTGCGCGACCGTCTTTACAAGATGATGGCCGACTGGTGCGGCAAACCGCAGGAGACGATTCTCCGCGATTTTGACCGCAACAAGTGGATGTTCGCCGAAGAAGCGGTTGAATATGGCGTGGCGGATCGCGTAATTCACAGCGCGCCGGAAATTGTCCCCCGGCCACCGGGCGGCGATGAATTTAAAGAATAGAAGCTTCAAGAACAGGAACCGACATTGACTGCTCCCGCATCGCGCCTGCTCGCAGCTTTGATCGGCGTCGCCATGGCGACAGGCTGCGCTAAGCCCAACCCGGCGAACATCGCGCTGCGGAGACAGGTGCAGGAGCTTGAGACGGTTGTCGCGGAACTCCGCACGGCGCGGCAGGTGGATCAAAACACTATCCGCAAACTTGAATCGGACCGGCCGACCGTTCCGACACTGCCGGCCGAGCGTCTTGCGGCCCTCTTTACCGCGCACGGCATCGCGCTCGGCCGACTGACCGGCGGTGCGGATTTTGATTCTAAAAAGCCCGGTGACGAAGGCCTGAAAATTTATCTCACTCCCACCGACGACACCGGCGACGACGTGAAAGCAGCCGGTTCGGTTACGGTCGAGACATTTGATCTCTCCGCGGGTGACGTACGCATCGGCAAGTGGGAGTTTTCCGCCGTCGATGCGCGGAAACTGTGGAATGGTGCGGGGCTTTTGTATGAATACGTCCTGCCGTGCGCATGGCAATCGGCTCCGCCGGCACATGAGCAACTGACGATCAAGGTCACGTTCACCGATGAGCTTACCGGCCGCGTCTTCTCGGCGCAGAAGGCCGTCACCGTTAGACTGCACGGCTGAGTCATGCCCGAAGACAACCCGCTCCATCGCCGTCAGTTTTTTAGACGCGGGCTGGGAGAGCTTCTTAAACCGATCGTCAACGCGCTGGAACCGATCGAGCGCACTATCAATCACTTTGAGAAACTTCAGCATCCGCCGCAGCGCGCGCCGAAAAGCATTCCGCTGCGTCTCTGGCTTCGTCCGCCGGGCGCATTGCCCGAGGACGAGTACGCCCAGACCTGCCGACGCTGCGGCGACTGCGTCACGGCGTGCCCCGCGGACGCAATTCGGCTTGATCCGACGGGCCAAAACGGCGGCGGTGTTCCGTATATCAACGCCGACACCACCGCCTGTGTCGCGTGCGACGGGCTCTATTGCATGCCGGCCTGTCCGACCGGCGCGCTGGTTCCCACGCCGCTGACGCATATCAAGATGGGCACCGCGGTGTGGCGTGAGCATCTATGCGCGAGGTCGCTCGGCCAGCCATGCACCATCTGCATCGAGATTTGCCCGCTGGGTGAAGCCGCGATCCGACTCGCGGACGACGCGGTTCAGGTCCAGCCGTTGACATGCATCGGGTGTGGTTTGTGTCAGCAACATTGCCCGGTCGACCCCAAAGCGATAACGGTTATTCCGGTCGCCGCTCGAACTAGCTGACTTCAAGCCGGCTGATCACCACGTCGCGCATCACGTCCGCCGGCGCGGCGATCCCGGTCCAAGCTTCAAACTGCGCTGCCGCCTGCCTGACGAACATGTCGATTCCGGCGATGGTTCGTGCGCCGCGCTGGCGGGCCTGGCGAAGCAGCTTGGTTTCAAGCGGGTTGTAGATCGTATCGAAAACCAGGGTGGATTCAGTGATATCCGGCGTGGCTGAGTCGAAAGGCGACGCATCAACATTCGGATGCATGCCGACGCTGGTGGTATTGATAAAGATTTCAGCATCCGCTGCCCCAAGCGATACGATCGCCGCCGCGGCGACCTTTCCGGACAATCCGTCGAATTCTTTTGCCAGCGCATCGGCGCGATCGGCGCTGCGATTATAGATCGTGACATCAGCCCCGTACCGCGCCAGCGCCGCAACGGCGGTACGTCCGGTGCCGCCGGCGCCGATGACGGCCACGCGTCGTCCCGCCAGCGCATCACGCGTGATGCTTAGCGTATCCGTGATCGCGTCGAGGATGGCGGCGTAGTCGGTGTTTTGGCCGTGCAGTGTGTAATCGTCCCCGTCGCGCGCCACAATCACCGTATTCACTGCTCCGATCAGCTCGGCCAGCGGCTCGATCGTCGCTCCACGCTCTTGAAGATAGCGCAGCGCGTTCTCCTTATGCGGAATCGTCACTGACAATCCGCCAAGCATCAGCGGCTGAAATTCGAGGAACGTCTCCATGAAAGCCTTGAACGATTCGTACGTGCCTTCAATGAGAAACGGCACGTACACGCCGTCAAATCCCACATGATCAAACGCGCGGTTGTGAATCGCCGGCGACATCGAATGCGCGATCGGCTGCCCGACCACGCCGTAGACGCGCGTGGAGGCGCGCTGCGCGTCCCACCGGTAGATCTGCTTCAGATCGGTCACCGTCACCTGTCCGGGCGCGGTCGCGGACGCACTGTCAAGGGAAGCAAAGCTCACGAACGCGCCGAACTTCTTAGCCAGGATTCGCGAGATCATTCCCGGTTCGCTCATGCAGATCGCGGCGCTGGGCTTGTGCCGCTGGAGCATCAATTCGAACGCTTCGATGTTGTCGCGCACGGATCGCGCCTGCCAGGCCACCTTCGCGATGTCGGCGGTGCTTTGGGCGAGGTCGATGATGAGCTGATTGAGCCCCAGCGGGCGCGATTGAAAATCGTGGGCCGAATAAATCCACCCCGGCCGCTGATCGCGCGGCTTTGACGGACCGGCCCAGTTGTTATCCCGCATCGTCGCGAACTCGATATCCAGGTAGCTCGCGCCCGCCTCCCCGGCGGCCGTCAGGAGCCCGAGTCGTTGCACGTCATCCAGTTCCGTCTGTCCGCCTTCGAGCCGCGATCGGCAGGTGACAATGCACGGCAACGTGCACGACGAAACCAGCGATCGCACCTCCATTTCGTCGGTGAACGTATCAACCCGCAACTCCACCATATCCGCCCCGCGCTCGGCCGCGAGCGCGACATCGCGGCGCGCCTGGGCGAGGTCATTGACGTAGATGGAGACGCAGAGGTGAGTCATTGTTACTGATTAATTTGCCACAGAGGCACAGAGACACAGAGAGGGAGAAAATACGTTTGAACCGCAGATTGCGCGGATTACGCAGATAAAAATGTTGATTCAGAAATCTGCGTAATCGGCGTAATCTGCGGTCACCTTCTTCATATCTTCACTTTTCTTACTCTGTGCCTCCGTGCCTCTGTGGCGAATCCTTCCTAGAGGAACGGTTTGACAGCGTCCTCGATCGCTTTCTTCGTCGCTTCATTCGCTTCGACAAGCGGCAGGCGCAGTTCGCCGGTGTCGAGGCCGGCTAGTTTCATTGCGTGCTTGATGCCGACTGGATTGCCGTCGAGGAACAGGGACTTGGACAGTGCGAAAACGTCGTGGTGTATCTGGGCAGCGCCGATCAGATCGGATTTCGCGAACAGTTTCACCATCTCGCTGACCTTCCCGGGAAGCAGATTCGACAGGACGCTGATCACGCCGACGCCGCCGATCGACATCAGCGGCAGGGTCATTGAATCGTCGCCGCTGGTGAT
>JACMML010000341.1 GCA_014379105.1 Phycisphaerae bacterium | reverse complement strand
TCGCCTTCTCGGTCGACGAAATGCGCCTGCTGCATGAATGCCGGGCGCAACTCCAGGCCATGACGTTGACACGTATCGATCGCGCCCACACCATACGGCTTGCCTTGCTTCGGCACTCACGCGCCGAGCTGGTCGGCACCACCATACCCGCCCCAAGCAAATAATTCGCACAAGGCTATTTGCTGCCCAGCACAGGATTGTGCTAGCTTTGGTCCAGGTTCGAAGGCCAGGGGTCATGAGCGGGACACAACCGATCAAACCACAACGACATGGCGACAGGGTCGTCGAGCAAATCATCCATTCGGCCACCAGACTAAAAAAACACGGCAACCGCGCTCGAACCGAGAAATCGCAGCAGCCGCAGGGATTAGCGAACGCCACTTTTATCGGCTCAGGAAACAAGGAGCGCTCCCCACGTCCGACGGTGGCGGCCGACTCTATCAGGAAATGATAGGCCCCGTCCTCGTCGCGGCGCTGCTCGAGCAGCTCGGCTACGACAAGCTGCTTGGCACCCCGGCGCACCTCTACATGGACAAATTCGTCTCGGCTCTGGCGTTACATCTTGCCGCACTTCAAGATGAATTGCCTGACGCGATCGAAGCAAAACTGGCACACAGGACTGCCAAACGCAGCGTTGACGAATTACGGCACTGGTATACCGAGCTCAACGGTCTAGGATAATAACGCGATTAACTTTTCTTTATCGATTTCGTGATCGTAACAGCTATCGGCACCAACCAATTCGCGGTCAAATAAGAATAAGTTGTTTTTGACATTTCATTTAGGTGAATTACTTAAATTATATCAGGAGTGGGGGACATGTGCGAGTTTAACGTCGCGAAAGCCGTGACTAGCCTCAACTCAGTCCGCGATTTCACCGAGCTGAGATCCATATTGGCCGACGCGGCCGGTGCGCTCGGATTCACCTATTTCGCCCTGATGCAGAGCAACAGCAGCCGGACAGACGCCGGCGGAATCGTCGTTCTCAACTATCCCACAGCTTATATGCAACATCAGTCGGAGACGTTTGCCTACCGCAACAGTCCAATTCTGCTCGCCGTTCGATCTCATAACGCTCCCTTCCTTTGGAGCAATCTCGCCACGATGATGAAACTCACCGCCGATCACAAACAATATATGGCTGAGGCGGCCGCTGCGGGACTACGGCACGGGTTCACTGTGCCCATTCACGTTCCAGGCGAACCTTCGGGTTTCGTGTCTTTTGCACGCGACGGCGAAAACTCGATCAACGAGGCTTGCCTACCGCAAGCCTATTTCATCGCCAGCCATGCATTCGCCGCAGGCCGACGCCTCAAGGCTGAAATTGTGAACGAAGGCGCTAGGCAACAGCTTGAAAGCAATGACCGAAAAATCATAATGCTCGTTGCCAAGGGGAAAAGTCGCTGGGCAATCGCGCGAAAACTATCTGTCACTGAAAACACCGTTGCGAAGTCCCTGCTTCGCACAAAGCGATATTATCAGGTTGGATCACAGACCCAAGCCGTCGTCCAT
>JACMML010000340.1 GCA_014379105.1 Phycisphaerae bacterium | reverse complement strand
GGCGAGATAGGCCGACGGCGGCAAGGCAACGTCGGCGCCGCTGACGGCATAACGCTGTGGATTAATCAGCGCGTCGATGGCGTCGTGCCAGACCAAAAGACCGCCGGAAATCGAAATCGGGATCAGCAGGACAGCCAATCCGACGCCGATCCACAAATGCACATTGAGCCACAGGCGGCGAAGTGTTGCTGCACGCATTTCAGTCTTTGCCAGTGTTTGGTGGCGGATTTGGCCCACCGTATAGCAGCCTTCGCGGCGATGAGAACAAAAAACATCAGCAAAATCGCAGTTTTTAAGTATTCCAAACAGTAAAACTTAGTTTAGAAATATTCTAATTCTATATTTCTATAGCAAATTCAATAGTTCTTGACCTCGAATACAGATCATGGTTTCAACAATAGCGTAGTAATCGGGCTGATTATTACAGTTCTAAAGTATAGTAATCACGCGGGGGCGTCAAGATGAACAAAGTTGCATCAAGTAATACTGTAGAAGCTTTCAGTCATCGTGGCGCGCCGCCGCTGGTCATCAAATCGAACGACGGTCAAATCCGCGTTCAGACCCAGATTAAATCGCAATTCGGCGCGCAAACCTCGCCTCACTAGAACACTCGTTTCCAATCGGCCAATCGCGCCTCGTTGCTCGCAGCGGTTAGTCTTGCCTCGCTGATGGGCGCCACGGTCGCGTCCGGACAGGAGTCCGGCGTCCAACTGCCGACCATCGACGTCACCGGCGATCAGAACGGCGGCTATCAGGCAACGCAGCAGTCGATCGTGCGGATGCCGGTGCCGCTCCTCGATACGCCGCAATCGGTAACGGTGATTCCGCAGCAGGTCATCAGGGACCAAAGCGCCACTTCGCTACAGGACGTTCTGCGCAACGTGGCCGGCATTACATTCCGCGCGGGCGAGGGCGGCAACGGCGGCGACGATCCGTATATTCGCGGCTTCGATGCCCGTAACGACATGTTCCGTGACGGCGTGCGCGATCCAGGCTGGTACACCCGCGACCTGTTCGCGACCGATCGGGTGGAAGTTTACAAAGGCCCTTCGTCCTTCCTCTTCGGCCGCGGTTCGACCGGCGGCGTTATCAACACGGTGACCAAGACCCCCACGGGCAAGACTTCCGTCGACGCCGAGATCAGCGGTCAAGTCCCCGGCGGCTACCGGGCGACGGTCGATGCCAACGGCAAGGTGAACGATAACGTCTCGGCGCGCATTGCGATCATGAATCAGGACGTGCCGAAGGCCGGCCGTGAAGATGTTGTGCAGAAGCGCTGGGGTATCGCGCCGTCGATAAAGGCGAAAATCGGCGACAGCACCGAGGCGACCGCGAGTTACATCTATCAACACACCGATCACATTCCGGATTACGGCATTCCGTTTGTTGGCGCCGCGCCCGGCACCACCACGCGGTTCCCCGCGAACGTGCCACGCAGCAATTTCTATGGCGTCCTTACGAACTCGTTGTCCGACGTCGAGACCAACGACGCACATATCGCGACGTTCAAGGTCGAGCATGAGATCAACAATCAGTTCAAGATCGCGAACACGACGCGCTATGCGGACATCACGCGCTTTCTGAGGATCAATCAGCCGCCGGGCGGCGCGGCCGTTTCTCCAACCAACCTGAACGTCAATCTTGCCCGCAATCGCTGGCAGCTCAATGTGCAAAGCAGCCTGTTGGCCAACCAGACCGACGTGGTCGGAAAATTCCAGACCTGGGGAATGCAGCATACCTTGGTCACCGGCCTGGAATTCACCAAGGAAGACCGCAGCCAGCTTCGGCAGAACATTACCGGCGTCGTGCCCGGTACGGTGAACTTGCTCTATCCCGATCCTTATCCGACCTTCCCCGGCAATATCGCCGCACCGGGTCTGCCGACCCTCAACAACGGCCGGTCCACGGCCGCTTATCTGGCCGACCAGGTCAAGCTCAACAAATACTTCGAACTGCTCGGCGGCTTGCGCTGGGAACGCTTCACGGCGGACTCCGGTGTGCAGCCCGCGATCTTCAGCCGGACCGACAGCCTCTGGAGCTGGCGTGTCGGCGCGATCTTCCATCCGATCGAAAACACCAGCATCTATGTGACGAGGGGTACGTCGTTTAATCCATCGGCTGAATTCCTGACG
>JACMML010000037.1 GCA_014379105.1 Phycisphaerae bacterium | reverse complement strand
GGACTGCGGGCCGGCGAGTTCACATTTCATCTGACGGCGGTACTTCGAGGCCGGCGGTGTGGAGCTGGGCCTGCCGATGCCCGTTTTGATCAGTGACCGCACGCCGAGTTCCTCGCGCGCGATGCGGTGGTTGTCGTGCGAGTCGAATCCCGCGTCGGCGAGCACGCGTTCGGCGCCGCGGTTGCGTTCCAGCGCCGCACGGAGCGTCGGGGCGAAGTCCGGGGCGTCGGACCCCATGCCCGCCCGGGGTCGGTGAGCCAACACGAAGTGGGACCGCGTATCGACCGCGATCGTGAGCTTGGGCGTTCGCCTGGCGGAGCGAAATCGTCTCGCATTTGCCGAGCGTTTCTCGCTGGTGGACCTGTGGCGACACCGCTGCTCGTAGTGGCGACTGCGGTAGTGGACGTCCATCAGCGTCGAATCGATGGCGATCGTCTTGCCGAGGTGGCGTCGTTCCCGCATCCACCGGGTGATCGCATCGAGCATCGGTGTGAGCGACCGGCCCAGCGTGAGCACTCCGAACGCGGCGCAGAACGTGCTGACGGCGGGCACTTTGGTCATCCCGATGGCGAGACGCCATTCGGGAGAATCCTGGAGTAGCGCGACCAAGTCTCGATAGCTCAATCGCTGGTGCTCCCGCAACGTAAGGCAGGCGAACAACTGCGGGAGCGTGAAATCATGTCGGCTGTACCGTGAAGAAAAATCTGGCAGACATTCCTTGCCCAGATGGTGCGCCACCAGCAACACCGTCCGTGGTGATTTACAGGTTAGCATCCGGCACTATCTAACTTGCAAACTCAGATCGCGCAACCGAACATGCGCCGTACAATGGGAGGGTCCGAACAGAGCCGGACGTAGCTCATTTTTGACGGGGAGCCAAGCCTTCCTACAACACGCCCGTCTGGCTACTAAATCCCGTGTCCATCAGCGCGTAATCGCTGCCGTTGGTGACGCCGTCGTAGTTGACGTCGCCGTAGAACCAGCCGAGGCCGCCGGCGCTGAAGCCGGTGTCGGCGAGTGCGAAGTCGCTGCCGCTGACTCGGCCGTCGAGGTTGGTGTCGCCGCGCCAGGTGTATTTGACGACGATCGATTGGAGCGGCACGGGGACGCCCGAGAGCGAACTGATCTGTCCGCCTGATGTCACATTATCGACGACCGCCAGGATGGCGCTGGGGCGGACGAGTGTGTCCACGTCGCTGCTGGCGATTCCCTGCCCGTTGCCGCCGAGCAGCGCGAGGCCTTTTTTCACCATGTTGAGGATGGTGGCGTACGGAGACGAGCCGCCGGTGTAATCGAGCACGAGATCGTTGTCGTGCAGTTCGAGCTTGCCGGTGTAGTTGATCCCGTTGTCGGCGATGACGAGCGTTTTGACGCGCAGGACCGTTTGCGTGCCGGCACGTATGCTCAGCGTGCCGCCGGCCTGTATGCCGATGTAATTGAACGCCTGGGACGCGAGGAGTTCCACCGTCTGCCCGGCGGCGACGTTGAGATCGGGGAGCGACGCGGTGGGGGTGATATTCAGATTAGCGTTTGAGATGTCATAAAAGACATTGCCGATGGCTTCGATCTTTATGCGTCCTGCCGCCGACGCCGCGAGGCCGGTGGGGACTGTGATTGGCTCGGATCCGTCGTTGGGCGTGCTGGCCGCGAGGATGTGGGGGAACGTGAGCCCGCCATCGGTGGACAGAGAGATCCTGACATTGGCGGTGTTGATGCCGTTGGCGTTGGTGCCGGCGACGTTCCAGTTGATGCTTTGTGCGCTGCCCGTTGCCCAGTTGGTGCCGGGGAAATCCGCGGTGGTGACCGAGAACGACGCGCCGGTGTTGACGACGTACAAGACCGAGTCATCGGTGGTCACACCGCCGCCGCCGGCGCGGTTGTCGCGCACGGTGAGGCGGAACTTGAGCTGGCGGTTAGTCGTCGGCAGGCGCTCGCCGAGGTTGTCGGCGGTCGCTCCCGACAGGACGGTGGATAGTTTTGGAAATGAGCGTGTCGGGCTGCTGCCGGGGACGAATGAGCGAAACAGCGGCGATGATCCGTTATCTGGCGCGTCGAGCAGATTGGCCGGCCCGAGGTCGGCTTGTTCCCATGCGTAGGTGAGGGCGTCGCCGTTGGCATCGGTGGCTGCGCCGGTTAGCGCGAAAGGCGTATGCGCGGGGATGACGTAGTCAGAACCTGCGTAGACGGATGGAAGCGAATTGCCCGTGCCGGTGCGCGTGCCGGCCCAGGGGATCGTCCCATCCACATAATCGATGATCTGTTGCTGGCTGATCCAGTGAAAGTAGGCATCGGGGCGCGATTGCAGATCGGAGTTGCCGCCGGTTAGCCCGGCATAGCCCATAATGGTGCTGCCGCTGCCCGGCTCGTACGCGGTGGCGGCGTTGCGGGAGACGGGCGCGGAGGTGTTGAACGTGTGTTCCGCGCCGAACTGGTGCCCCATCTCGTGAGCGACGTAGTCAACATAAAACGCATCGCCCACCGGCGCGCCGCGCCCGGTTTCGCCGCGGGCTTTGTAGCCGGATTGTCCGACGACGCCGATGTATGCGATCCCGCCGGGCGTGGTGCTGAACACATGGCCGATGTCGTAGTTGCCTTCGCCGATGACTGCGTCCACCGTCGCCTGATTCTGCGCCAGCATGCCAAACGCGTCGCCATTGCTGTACGGATCGGACGCCGCATTGGTGTAGACCAGACTGGCATTATTCGCGACGAGCGAAAGGCGGATAGAAAGGTCATTCTCAAAGATGCCCGACACGCGATTGATTGCGGTGACGATCGCCGCCTGAGCGCCCGCGACAGTTCCGCCGAAGAACGCGGTGTATTCGCCGGTGGCCGCCACCGCGAGGCGGTACGTGCGCAGGCTCGCGCCGCTGGTGACGTTTGTGATCGCGCCCGGCGACAGCGCTGCGGCCGACGACAGCACTGTGGCATGATCCGCGCCTTCATCATCATGGGCCGCGTGGGCAATGTCCGAATCGAGAAACGCGAACGGCTCGGTCTTCTGCATGTCCGCGCGCCAGTAACTGGCGTAGACGGATTGATCGAGGTGATAGATTGGATCGATGTAGTAGGTCGCGCCCGGTGAGGTGACCTGCGCGTGGAAGCCGAGCGGGGTCACGTCGAAACGCACGCGAGCATTGGGATCATCAACGGCCGTGCCGGAGTAGGTCTTGATGTCGGGGAACTGCGCCGCCAGCGCCGGGTCCATCACGGATGATTCGGCGAACTCGAACCGCTGCATCGTGCCGTCGGGGCGGGGCAGCGCGATGATGTTGGTATTGGCAAAATCCTGCTCAGAAAGCTCCCGCGGCGCCGCGGCCAGCGCCGGGCGCATGAGCGTGTCATCGAGCGCGAACGCGGTGTAATTTCGGGCCGACAAATACGACTGCGTCTGCTCCACAGCGCGAGCGATCGCGAAGTTCCCCACGCGCGGCCGCCAGTAAGGGGCGTTCGCCTGGGTGACCGAGGCACGTTGATTGCGGAGATCGCGCGTGTCTCGCAGCAGGTTCTGCGGCTGCTCAAAACCAGCCAGCGCAACACCAACCGGTGCGACACTCAGGAAAACGCGGGATTCGAGCGCCTCAACGCCGTTCGGACCACGGCGCGGCGTGCGCGCGGCCTGAAATTGGGCGTCGGAACGTCGTAACCGCATTGAGTGAGCCTCAGAACATCAAGGAGTTTGGAAGAACGGCTGTGCCGGCAGCCGAGTCACTCATCATAGGTGTAAATTTTGGGTATTTCAAGCATTTAATCCGATTGTGCGGTTCCGGTAAAAACAGTAAGGCGGCTTGCGGGCGATATGCGGCGTGGTAGATTCCCGCGCGATGAAAGTGCTTGAAATCCAGCCAACGCCCAATCCTAATGCCGTAAAAATAATGCTCTCCGAGCGAATAACGGAGCAGCCACTGAGCTTCTTCAACGCCGATGCGGGGAAAGACCACCCGCTGGCATCGCGCCTGTTTGCAATTCCCGGCGTCGCAAGCCTGCTGATTCTTCATGATTTCGTAACCGTGAGTAAATCCCCCGAAGCGGTGTGGCGCGAACTGACGCCGGCCGTAAAACGCGTGCTGGCCGAGTGGCAAAAAGACGTAGTTTAAAAATCGGAAGTTTGCAGTACAGGCGTATTTCCATGCCCCAAGCCCTAATCCCCAATCCCCAATCCCATCTACTTTTCTTCCTCTTCGAGCGGCGGCTTCAGCATGAGCTTCGCGAGATCGCCGGGCACGCGTCCGACGGGGAATGCGACCCATAACGTGTTGGCGCCCGCGAACACGAGCCGCCCGGCCGGGTCTTGCCAGACGCGGCGAGCGCCGGCGGGGATGCCCTTGGTGAACGTGCCGTCGAGTTTGAGAATGGGGCTGGTGTCATCGGCGGAAACTAACGCGCGATAGACCGCGCCGTCGGCGACGAGGAATAGGTGCTGCTTCGTGATGAAGATCGAGTGCGCGCCCGCCGCCTCGGGTGGCAATGACTTTGCGATGTCACGGCCGCCGAATTTTCCGCGCACCATGCCGTTGATGAGTTCCAGCCGATTGCCCGCGGAATCCGCCGGATCGGTTGCAACCGTCGGCAATACATTCGGCGCGACGGTCAACAGCTTCTCTTTATCCGCAGCCAGCATGCGCCAGCCGTGCGTGTCGAGGACAAACGTGCGCTTGTCGCGCAACAGCGCCGGCCAATCGGTGGATGTCCAACCTGCGCCATCGGGCGCGTCGATCTCCCACACCGGCAGCTTGGGCGTCAGATCGGGGAGGGACGCATCGAGCACGAGTGTTTTGCCCGGTTGTTTTATCGATCGAAAAATCCATCGGTTGTTGGCGTCGATTCCGACGAGGCGATCGAAGTGACGCAGCTCTTTTGTCAGCATTGTCTGCAGCCGCGCGCCGATCCAGCGACGCGCGCCAAGCACCGGATCGATCAACAGCCATTCACCATTGACGGCCTGCAACTGATACTTGCCGACGACAAAATTCGCGGTCAGCGCATCGGGCAGGCGCTCGATGTATTGCCCCGGGCGAATGCTGACCCACGCGGGAATGAGCGTCTTGTCTTCGGTCCCCTCCTGATAAACCCCGCCGCCGCTGAGTAATAGCGCGCAGCCGCCGTCGGTGAAGCGCGAGGCGACGTGCACTTCCCCTTCCAGCGGGCGCAGGCCCGCGAGCGTTGGCGCGAAGCGCTGCCCCAGCAGCGACCCGATCCGCACCTGGGCCTCGGCGGGCAGAGATTCGCGCATTGTCTCCAGATCAGTATGAATTGATGGACCCAGCGCCTCGAGTTCGCGCTGGGTCTTCTCGCGCACAACCGGATCGCGGTCCGCCAGCTTCTGCGCCAGCGCCCGCACCTGCTCCGCCTGCTCCGGCGACCGCGTGGCCGGGGCATCGATGGGAGAAAGCTTCAGATCGATTCCGTTTTCCGTCCGTCCCACCGCCAGGATGCTCCCATCCGCCAGCGGGACGAGCTGAATGACCTGATCGAACCAGCCGGTCGAAGCATCCAGCGTGATCGTGCGCTGATCTTTGACGATAACCGCCCCAACGCTGCCGGGCTTGCCGTTCTCCCATGGCGACCAGCACAGCAGCATCGTCGGCGTGGTCAGCACGACAGGCGGGTTGTGATCGTCGGCCGTGAATTTCAATACTGGAGACGGCTGGTTCTTGTGCTCCCGATCCAGTTTGAAATTAGTCTCCACTTCAAAATACCCGCTGGCGTGCGGCAGGATGATCTTCGATCCGAACCGCGTCGCGCGGTCCCAATCAGCGCCGGCGATATCCACCAGCTGCGGCGTGAAGCGCGGCTGGTGAAGTGCGATCGCGTTCATGGGATGTGGATTTCGCGTAACGATTTCATTGGAGCGCCCAAGAGCGCTGCGCGCGACGACGGTGGGCGTATTGTTCTCGTCAGAGTAATGAACATAGAGCACCTCCTCTTGAACGATCAACGTGCTTCGCCGCAGCGGCTTGGTGAGCAGTTCATCAACGGGTTTACCTGCTTCGTGCGTGATCCAAAGTTTCCCGGCGACATCAAGATAGACCGGCCGGTCGAGGATGATCCGCGCCGCGTCCGCGAGTTCGGCCGGCAGGTCGAGCGGCTGGGTCGTGGGGTAGTCGGGATAATCGGCCCGCACCACATCCAGCAGGTCGGCCATGGGCGCGGGTTGCGTAGCGGCGCGGGTCGTCGCCGGCGCGGTGGCCGGCTGGGTTGCGGGTTTTGTTGAAGGTTGCGTAGTCGCCAGTTTCCCCGCCGGGCCGTAGTTGAGCGTCACGATCCGCACGACCGCCAGCACGACAACGGCGATCATGAAGATCGCGGGGTAGAGATAGATTTTGGAAATACCCCGCCGGTGCATAAGAGCATTAAAGACCAGAACGGGGGATTCGCCAAGTCAGATGAATAGTCAGGCGAATAACTCGCGCATCTTCGCCCCGATATCGTCGCTGCGCATCAGGCTTTCGCCGACGAGGACCGCGCGCACGCCGGCGGCGGCGAGTTTGGCGACGTGTTCGGGGGTGTGGATGCCGCTTTCGCTGACCAGCACGTGCGGGTTCTCCACAAGCTCCACCATCCGCAGTGTGTTGCCCAGGTCGGTCTTGAACGTGCGCAGGTCGCGGTTATTGATCCCCAGCAGGCTGTAGCTGGGGTGGGGGAAGCCGATCACCGAATCGCGGACGCGGAGCAAGTTCTCCATGTCGTGCACTTCGATCAGCACCGTCATCCGCAATTCGGTGGCCAGGATCTGCAGGTCGATCATGGTGTTCGTCGCCAGGCACTCGGCGATCAGCAGGATCGCGTCCGCGCCGGCGGCGCGGGCTTCATAGACCTGGTACGGGTCGATGATGAAATCCTTGCGCAGGCACGGCAGGCTGACGGCCGCGCGGACCTGGCGGAGATAATCGAGCGAGCCCATGAAGTATTTCTCATCCGTAAGCACGCTGATCGCGTCGGCGCCGTTGGCCTCATATATTTTGGCGATCGCGACCGGATCAAAATCGTCACGGATGATTCCCTGCGACGGCGACGCTTTCTTCACCTCGGCGATGACGTTCACCGATTTACCCGCTGGCGGCTTCGAAACGGCTTTGAAAAAGTTGCGCGGCGCGGATTGTGCGATGATCTGTTCCTTCAGCATTTCCACTGGCGTCTGGATCGACCGCTCGGCCACCTCGACGTGCTTGGTCGCGATGATTTTTTCCAGAATCGTCTGCATCGGCACAATGAGTTAAAATCAAGCGGAGTTAAAATCAAGCGGAGTTAGAATCCCGTGGGTTAGAATACGTGACTTTGAACTCGGCGCACTCTAAGAGGAAGGCAAAGGTTGTCAATCGCATCGGTGGAAGTCCCGCAATCGCATCTGCTGGCGCTATGGCTGATCTGGAGCGGGGTGGCGCTTGCGCTGGCGCCGATCGCTTTACGCGGTAGTGGACGGACGCTCTTTACACGACGACTCGAGACCTCACCCGTCATCGGGCCGCTGGTGATCAGCGCCGTGGTGACGTTCGTCGGATGGATCGGCGTGGCGATGGCGTACGGCGCGGTCATGCAGATCATCGCTGGTGAAGGGCGCACTCCGGAAATCACCGGCGGGCATCTGGTCGCGATTTCACTCGCCGCGCCGCTGGGCGGTCTGGCGGCGGCGCTGGCGATGCTCGGCGCGTTTGAATTATTTGAAACAGTGGGCATCACACGCCGCCGATTTCCCGCCGCCGTCCTGAGTGGGCTGATTGGGATCACCATCGCGTTGCCTGTTGTTTGGTGGGTGCTGGAAGCAACGTTGCGCGCGTGGGAAGCAATGCGATTCGAACATCCCGCGAAGCACGGTCTGCTCGAAGCGATGGCGCACGAATCGCGCTGGTGGATGAACGGAGCGATTGTGCTATCGGCGGTGGTGATCGCGCCGCTTTTTGAGGAAGTGCTGTTCCGAGGACTGGTGC
>JACMML010000339.1 GCA_014379105.1 Phycisphaerae bacterium | reverse complement strand
GCATCGGCGGAAAGAGCAACACCGGTGAAGGCGGCGAAGACCCCAACCGCTTCCAGCGCGACCCCAACGGCGACCTTCGCCGCTCGGCCATCAAGCAGGTGGCGTCCGGCCGGTTCGGCGTGACGACCGAATACCTCGTCAACTCCGACGAAATCCAGATCAAGATGGCGCAAGGCGCCAAGCCCGGTGAAGGCGGCGCGCTCAGCGGCAACAAGATCGACGAATACGTCGGCAAGATCCGTCACAGCACGCCCGGCGTCGGACTGATCTCGCCGCCGCCGCACCACGATATTTATTCGATCGAAGACCTCGCGCAGCTCATTCACGACTTGAAAAACGTGAAGCCCAGCAGCCGCGTGAGCGTGAAGCTGGTGAGCGAAGTGGGCGTCGGCACGATCGCCGCGGGCGTCGCCAAAGCCAAGGCAGATCACATCCTGATCTCCGGCGACGGCGGCGGCACGGGCAATGCGCCGCAGTCATCGATCAAATATTGCGGATTGCCTTGGGAACTGGGCATCAGCGAGACGAATCAGGTGCTGCTGATCAACGGATTGCGCGGCCGCGTGCGCCTGCAAACCGACGGCCAGATCAAGACCGGCCGCGACGTCTGCGTCGCCGCGATGCTTGGCGCGGAAGAAATCGGCTTCAGCACCGGCCCGCTCATCGCCGCGGGCTGCATCATGATGCGCGTGTGTCATCTGAACACGTGCCCCGTCGGCATCGCGACGCAGGACCCGGAGCTTCGCAAGAAGTTCACCGGCAAGCCGGAGCACGTGATCAATTTCATGTTCTTCATCGCCGAGGAAGTGCGCCAGCACATGGCGCAGATGGGTTTCCGCAAGTTTGAGGAAATGGTCGGGCACGCCGAATACCTGGAGTTCGGCGACGTTTCGAACCACTGGAAAGCAAAGACGCTCGACCTCTCGCCGATTCTCTACACCCCCGCGGTGCGCGACGGCGATTCCAAGTTCTGTACGCAGAAGCAGGACCACGGAATTGAAAAGGCGCTGGACAACAAACTGATCGAGCTGGCGCGTCCTGCATTAGACGCCGCCGATGCGGCGGCAGCGGCGCGGTCGCCAATCAAAGGTGAACTGGCGATCCGCAACGTCAACCGCACCATCGGCACGATGCTCTCCGGAGAAGTTGCGAAGAAATACGGCTTCACCGGTCTCCCTGACGAGACGCTGCACTTCAAGCTCAACGGATCGGCCGGTCAGAGCCTGGGCGCGTTCCTCGCCAAAGGCATTACGCTGGAAGTGGAAGGCGAAGCCAACGACTACGTCGGCAAAGGCATCTCCGGCGGACGGATCATCGTCTATCCGCCCAAGACCGCGACATTCAAGCCCGAGGAGAACATCATCGCCGGCAACACCATCGCGTACGGCGCGATCGCCGGCGAGCTGTATCTCCGCGGCGTGGTCGGCGAGCGATTCTGCGTCCGCAACAGCGGCGTGAATGCGGTGGTCGAAGGCTGCGGCGATCACGGCTGTGAATACATGACCGGCGGCCGGGTCATCGTCATCGGACCGACCGGCCGCAACTTCGCCGCCGGCATGAGCGGGGGCATCGCGTATGTGTATGACGACATCGGCATGTTCCCCAAGCTGTGCAACATGGAGATGGTCGAGCTGGACAACCCGGACCAGTTCAAGCCCGAGGACGTCAAGACGATCAGGGACATGCTGACCAACCACTTTAACTTCACCGGCAGCACGCGCGCCAAGGCGATTCTCGACGATTTCGAGAAAGAGCTGCGCTGGTTCATCAAAGTGATGCCGACGGACTACCGCCGCGTGATCGACAACCAGCAGGCGATGGAAGCGCGAGCGGATCAGCTTTCGAAACACGTGTAAGCAAAGCCGACGTCAACCCAATATCAAAGGCCCACGGTAAACGCCGTGGGCCTTTGCTTTTTGAGGGTGTTGCAGTTTCGGATCGGAATCGCTGCGTGCTGACGTTGTGATGGCTGGAGTTATCGCGAAATCTCTACAGGCCGGCTTCGATTTTCGATCCTTTGAATTCGACTCGCAACGGCCGGGCGTCTTTTCGATCCTTGATGACGATGTCAAACGTCCGTGCCGCGGTTGGCATGGCTTTCATTCGCGCGTCGGGTTCGATAGTCAGTTTGCGCGCGGCATCATCCCAGTGCATCTTGATCCAGATTGTCGATGCGTCCGTAGGGTCGCGATACCCCAGGGTATGGCCGTCATCGTCGTAGAGGGTGAAGTCGCCGTCGGCGCCGGGGTAAATTTCAATGCGTGTCGGCTCGGTCACGGGCTCGCTTGTGTACTGACGCACCGGATCGAGCGGGATAATTGCACCGGCTTTGACGTAAAGCGGCATCGTCGCGAGGTCCACCGTCCGCGTTACCCAACCAGCGGCGGATTTTTCGCCGGTCCACCAGTCGTACCATTGGCCCGGGGGCAGATAAACCTTGCGCGTGGTCGCCCCTTTTTCCACAACCGGCGCGACGAGAATGCTGTCTCCCCACAAATACTCATCGCCGATCTTCGTCGCCTGCTCGTCCTGCGGGTAAACCAGCCAAAGCGCCCGCATCGGCGGTACGCCGGTATCACATGCCTGACGCGCGGTTGTGTAGTTATAGGGCAGCAGACGGTAGCGCAGCTCTAGATACTGTTTGCAGATCGGCTCGACCTGCGCGTTTCGCAGTTCCGAATCCGGCGGCAACGGTCTCGATTCCTCGATCTTCACCCCGCCGCTGTTCCATCCGAACGGCGTATGCAGATGCCAGTTTACGCCGTGCGAGCGGAACGACGGCGTGAACGCCGCGAACTGAAACCACCGCGTGTAAAGTTCACCCGTGTATTCCGGCGACGGGAAAAATCCGCCGATATCGGTGCCCCACCACGGCGAGACGCTCATCGAGAAATTCAGGCCCACCGGAACATGGGCCGCCAGCGTCTCCCACCTTCCGATGACGTCGCCGGACCAGATCCACGCCCCGTATCGGGCCGCCCCGGCGTAGCCGTTGCGATTGAGCGACCACGGCCGCTCGTTGGGACGATCCTTGAGCGGACCCTCGTAGTAGAGTCGCAACCGCGCCAGGCGGTTTTCGATCGGTAAATCGTCGCCATCGTCCGGCCACCACGCGTCTACGCCCATCTTCATCAGTGGCAAATGCGTCGCCCAGTAGTTGGCGATGTGCAGCGGATCATCGCCGGCATCACGCACCGACGCGCCGTATAGCGCGAAAGGCGCGGCGTTTTTATGAAGGATCACTTTGTAATTCAGCAAATGAAGCCGATCGATCATCGCCTGCGGCTTATCAAAGATGCGCGGATTAAACTCCAGCGAACCGTGTCCGAGATTCCAGCCGGTGGCGCCAATGGTGTAGCCGGTGCCGAGATAAATCAGGGCGTCGCAAGGGAGCTGATGATCGCGCAGGGTGTCGGCGACCTGCATCACCTCATCCGGGCCGCCAAGCGAACGGTGCGACTGCATGTAGCCCATCACCCACTTCGGCGGCATCACAGCTTGGCCGGTGAGACGGACAAATTCTTCCATGGCGTTGGAAGGTTGATCCCACGCCGTGAGATAGATCTGAATCGGCGCCGCGCCGACCGACGCGGCCTGCGGGACGTACCGTCCGATCGTGGGCCGCGGATCAGGCGGCGTGAGGAAATTCTTTAGCGCGGCCGCATATCCCGGATCGCGCGGGTTAGGCAGCTTCGGCGGCGCACCGGCGTCTTCGCCGCGCAGGTCAAATGCGCCCCAAGGCTCAACGGCCTGACGTGGATCAGTTTCCGGCGAAGGGTTGTGAATGAACATCGCCCAGCCGTCGGCGCCGATCAGAAAAGGAACGGGAACGGTCGCGCCGTGCGTCGCCACAAGCAGGTTCTGGCCGTTGGCGAAGTTGTAATAGAAACCGCGGCGATCGAATTGCTGGCGTCCCCCGCCAAGCCCGAACACCGGAGCGGGTGTTTGAAAAGTGATCGAGCCGTCACGCGCGGTGATCGCAAGCTGCTGAACCAGCTTCCCCCCGGCGCGGCGAACGGACACGGTGAACGGCGTCGCAGTAATTGAAACGGTCAGGTCGCCGCACTGCACTTGCTGATCGGCCAGATCACGCACGCGCAGCGTCTCGGTGCCTTTCGGTGCCACCAGCACGCTCGACAACGGCATCGGCAACGGCTGCCCACGATCATCCAGCGGCGCGATCTCAATGCACACCGTCCGAGGACTGACCTGGCGGATGACCAGTTCGGCCGGTTGTTCTCCGATCTGAAATGCCATGGCGTGAAGCGGGATCAGCGACAACGCCGCCCAAAATAGCGATCGAAATCGGATCATCCGCCCTCCTGTGATGTTTTCGGTGGACCAAAGCGGCCTATCCTAAAGCCCACCCCATCAATCGCAACGGTTCAATTCCGAACGTGCCGCCCCCGGGGATTTGGCATGCACTGCGCTCGACAAGTGCTGTTTCTTTGAGTCAAAGAATTTTTGAATTAGTCGCTTGACTCCGCGTTATCGATGACCATATTGAGACGCAGTCTCAACAGAAAGTCTCTAATGAAGCGATCCAGGCCAGCGTTTACATTGATCGAACTCCTTGTGGTTATTGGGATTATAGCGGTTCTGGTCGGCATACTGTTGCCGTCATTGAACAAAGCACGCGGTGCCGCACAGTCCGTCGCCTGCAAATCGCTGCTTCGGCAATATGCCTTGGCTTGGCAGATGTACATGAACGACAACGACGGCGTCGCGGTCGCGGTGCATGACTATCTGGACTATGACCGCGGCCTGCTTCGGTACATGGGCAACACGCAAATGCCTGAGAAACTCACCCGCTGCCCGGCCGACGGGGAGGCGGGGCTCGGAGAGCTTGGCAATATGGTCGCCAGCGGGTTTTATCCGCAGTACGACTATCGAATCCGCCAGAAGGACGGCACGCCGTACCAGGTGCGGGTCAGTATCGGCGTAAACAACAGCCCGATGTCCCTCAGCCGTCCGCTGAACGCCACCAGCACTTCGGCGACATGGAAGCAGCGCTGGGTGAAACCGCAAAAGCTGAAGATGGCGGCGGTTCAGAACGTGACGCGCATCACCACCGGCGGCGTCGGCTGGGATTCCAGCAAGCTGATGGTGTTCGGCGACTGGCAGAACAATCCCGATAACCCGACGCTCGAAGCGCCGGTCATCAAGCCCAGCGCCAATGACAACATCGGCAGCATCACATTCCGGCACAACAAAACCGCCAACGCAGTTTTCCTGGACGGCCACGTCGGGATACTTCGCAGCGAGCGCACGTTAACCAAAGACGGGCGCGGTCTGGCAGGCGGCGCCGTCTGGGACTCAAGTGCAAACGCCACTTACGCCGTCAAACATTACTTCACCTATTTCCCATTCGGACCGGGCTTTCACGGCTCGAAGATGGAGATCAACGGCGTCTTCCCGGGCATCGCGCTTCAGTGATTTTCGCAACTCACCAACCGTTTGATCGCTTTGCATTTTTGCCATGAAGCGCCTGCGCAAGCTCATTTTCTGGCTGCACCTGATCGCCGGGCTGACTTTCGGCGCGGGCATCTTCCTGCTGGCAGGCACGGGGGTGCTAATGTCGTTCGAGCACCAGATCATCGATCTGGTCGAGCACGGCGACGGAAGTCCGCCGGACGTTGACGCGAAGCGATTGCCGGTCGAGACAATCGTGACGAGCGCGTTGCAAGCGATACCGGATGCTTCGCCAACCGCGGTCACGATGCAGCACGATCCGACCCAGCCGGTGTCCGTGGCGTTCGGGAAAGAACGCCGCATTCTCGTGAACGCATACACCGGCGATGTCGTCGGAAAACAGGCGACGGGGCTGCGGAGTTTCTATCGCACCGTCCTGGAGCTGCACCGCTGGCTGGCGCTATCCGGCGATTGGCGACCCGTCGGCCGCGGCACGACCGGGGTGGTCGTCGTCGCGTTTGCGATCCTCATCATCGGCGGCTTGTTCTTGTGGATCCCGCGAAAAATCCGCTGGTCGTCGGTCCGCCCGATTCTGATGTTGGACTGGAAACTGCGCGGCAAAGTGCGCGACTGGAACTGGCACAATGTCATCGGCTTCTGGTCGCTGGTTCCACTGCTGATCCTGACGCTGACCGGCATGGTGATGAGTCACACGTGGGCCAATAACGCCCTCTTCCGGCTCGCCGGTGACCAGCCGCCGGCGCCGCGGCAGGAGAACGCCGCGCGCGAGCGCCAAGCCGGTGACGGTCAG
>JACMML010000338.1 GCA_014379105.1 Phycisphaerae bacterium | reverse complement strand
GTCGCGCAGATTTGTAATGCCTGAATTCATCTGCGTAATCGGCGGTTACATGTCTGCTATTTCAATCCCACTTGAAGACGCCCTTGCGCCAAGCATATCCGTACGCGACCATGAGGATCCCGACGAAGACGATCATCTGCAGCAGCAGGTTGCCCGCGTTGCCGTGTGTGGCCGGGTCGGCGGAATAGGGCGCGAGCAGGCTCGCCCACGGGAACAGGAACACGATGCCCACGTCAAAGACGAGGTAGATCATCGCGACAATATAGAAGCGCACGTTAAACCGTCGATGCGTGTCGCCGATCGGGTTCATGCCGCTCTCGTACGGCGTGGATTTCCCCGGCCCGGTGCGCCCCGGGCCGATGAAGGTGGACATAATTACCGTCGTGGCGGCGAAGCCGAGTCCGATCAGGATCATCAATGCAACCGGCGCCCAGCCCGCACGCGGGAGAGATGCCAGTTGGGCCAGTGGTAAATCGATAGCCATGCTCCGCTTTAGTCTATAGGGCGGGGGGATCGATGCAAACGCATGATGATCCGGCGACGAATGGCTGGCGAAATATGGCGCCAAGCGACGCCGTCCGCGCTCGGCCGCGATGTCATGGCGTCGGCGCAAGCGTCCCATTAAGATGCCGCGTTCGCATGGACCGCTTAATGCAAACCACCTTATCGAAGAAAATAAAAGATCGTTCCGCTGTCGTGGGGGTCATCGGGCTCGGGTATGTCGGGCTCCCGTTGATGGCCACGTTTCACCGAGCCGGGTTTCCGGTGATCGGTTATGACGTCGATCCGCGGAAGATCGACGCGCTGCACCGCGGCGAGAATTACCTCAAGCACCTGGGAACAGACCTCGTGTCGTCGATGAAGACCGGCGCCAAGTTCGACGCCACCGCCGACATGTCGCGCCTCGGCGAGGCCGACGCGGTGATCTCGTGCGTGCCCACGCCGCTTGGGCATCATCGCGAGCCGGACCTGTCGTTCATCGAAAAATCATCCGACGACATCGCCAAAACCCTGCGCCCGGGGCAACTGGTGATCCTCGAGAGCAGCACGTACCCGCGCACCACGCGCGACGTGATGCTGCCGCGACTGGAGAAGCGCGGGCTCAAATGCGGCACCGATTTTTTCTGCGCCTATTCCCCGGAGCGCGAGGACCCCGGCCGGAAGGATTTCAGCACGCAATCGATCCCCAAGCTGGTCGGCGGCATCGACGCCCCGTCCGGCGAGCTCGCGGTCGCGCTCTACACCGCGGCCATCGCGAAAGTCATCCCGGTCCAGTCGGCCGAGGTCGCCGAGGCGGCGAAATTACTGGAGAACATCTATCGTGCGGTGAACATCGCGCTGGTGAACGAGATGAAGATGGTCCTGGATGCGATGGACATCGACATCTGGCAGGTCGTCGACGCCGCCAAAACCAAGCCGTTCGGCTTCCAGGCGTTCTACCCCGGCCCGGGGCTCGGCGGGCACTGCATTCCGATCGACCCGTTCTACCTCACGTGGAAAGCCCGCGAGGTGAACATGCCCACCCGCTTCATCGAGCTGGCCGGCGAGATCAACGTGCAGATGCCGGAGTTTGTGGTCAGCAAAGTGCAGCTCGCGCTCAACGACGCCGCCAAGGCGGTGAAAAACTCGCGCATCCTCGTCGTCGGGCTCGCCTACAAGCCCGACATCGACGACGTCCGCGAAAGCCCCAGCTTCGAGCTGATCGAAAAGCTCGAACACCTCGGCGCGCACGTTGATTATCACGACCCCCACGTACCCCAGACCCACAAGATGCGCCATCACGACCTGAAGATGCACAGCATCGAATGGTCAAAAGAAGCGCTGGCGAGCTACGATTGCGTGCTGATCGCCACCAATCACACCTGGTACGACTGGCAGATGATCGCGGACAATTCCAGATTAATCGTGGATACGCGGAATGCGATGTCGAAAGTCGCCGGATCGCGGGCACATATTGTAAAAGCCTGAGGCTTACGCAGAGAACGCAGAGACGCAGAGAGCGCAAAGAGGATTCTTGGAGGTGACGTGTGCCGTACGAAAGCGAGCTGACACCTTTTGATGGTCGGCGCGAAGTTCCCGAAGAGTTGAATCAATTGTCATTCAATGTGATTGGCGCGTGCATCGCGGTCCATCGCGAACTTGGGGCGGGACTTCCGGAAGAGGTTTATGCGAATGCGCTTGCGATGGAACTGGAAGCTCTGAAAATTTCGTTTGAACGCGAGCGCCGTCTGGAAGTTTATTATCGAGGAAAGCTGGTGGGATATTGCAAAGTCGATTTCATTGTCGCCGGTAAACTCGTAATCGAACTTAAGTCCGTCGATTGTTTTTCCAAGCAACACATCGCACAAGTAATCACCTATCTGCGAATCTTGAAAGAACCCCTCGGGCTGCTGGTAAATTTCAATGTCCCAGTCCTTAAGGATGGAATTAAACGCGTCATTCAAGGTCGCGATTTCTAATGCCAACCTTTTCTTTGCGTCTCTGTGGTCTTTGCGTAAATATTACAACCTTTCCAGCCACCGGTGCGCTGGGTCGCACCGCACGATCGCCAGCTTGAGCCAGGTGCGCTGCTGATCGTCGAGCCGCTCGATCGCGACACGAAAATCGAGTTCGTCCTGGTGGCGGGGCGATTTACTTTTATACAGCAACGCGATTTGCGGGCACAGCACCGGTACATGATTCGCGGCGTGGGTGATCCATCGGGATAAATTCATCCGCACGTCAAAATCATGGCGGTAAATCCAGTCGATGCCGTCCGACTCGTTGAGAAGAAACTTCACCTGGCGGCCGATGCGGTCGGTGGCGTGGAGTTCGTGGATGGGGAGCATCAGCATCTGCCGGCCGTCCTTCCAGGGGACGAGGCGCTTGTCCATCGTGGCGATTTTGAAGGTCCATCCCTGCAGGTAGTCGCGCAGCTCGATCTGGTGATCGCGCAGCACGGCGATCTCCACATCCTTGTGCTGCCGCGTGACTTCGCCGAGCCACAGATCAATCGCCCACCCGCCATAGACGCACCACGGCCGATGAAACCCAACCATCGCCGAAGCGGCCGCGAGGGGTTGGGCGAAGTCGTTGGTTTCCATTGATGCGATTGCGGCAACAATGTTATACTTTCGTCATGCAGGTGCATCTAAGCAATCCCACATTGGAGCGTTTCATTGCCGAAGAGATCCGTGCCGGGAATTACCCGTCCGCCGAAGCGGCGGTTGAGGCTGCGGTTGAGCGAATGATGCTGGAGACGAAGGACGATCTGGACGACGGCACGGTTGCCGCGATCAATCGTGCGGAGGACGAGCTGGCTGCCGGTAAAGGCATTGATTTTGAAACATTTCGCGCCGGATTTCTCGAGCGCCACGGCAAGCTATAAAATTGGACGGATACCGAGTTATCATCTCGCCTGCCGCCGCGCATGAGATTGAGGCGATACATGCTTGGATCGCGCAGGACTCACCCCAAAATGCCCGGCAGATGGTGGCCAAAATCTTTGCAGCAATTGACGGGCTACAGGTTCTCCCACACCGCAATGTGGTTAGGCATTTGAGCCCAAGACTTCGGAACGCTGTTCGGTCCCTGCCCGTCCGGCCATACGTCATGTATTTTCGGATCGCGGAAGATGATCGTATTGTTTATGTGTTAACACTCCGACACGGCGCAAGAAGAAAGCCCCGATTTTAAGCCGTGCAATCCCACGCTTTTTCCCGAGCGGATCATGTGAGCAATTCCCGATACCACTCACACGTCGCCTTCAACCCCGTTTCAAAATCCACAATCGGCTCATACCCCAGCACCGCCGTGGTTTTTGACAGGTCCGCCAACGAATGCGGCACATCGCCGGGCCGGGCGGGGGCGAAGGTCGGTTTCAGATCCGTTCGGCCAAACAGCCGCAGCATCGCTTCGGCGAGTTGCAAGACGGTGTAGCGCTTCCCGACGCCGATGTTGACGACATCGCCATCCAGGCGCTTCGTCGATCGCGCCGCCAGCAGGTTGGCGTGGACGGCGTTGTGGACGAATGTGAAGTCTCGGCTGGCCGAGCCGTCGCCGGTGATGATCGGGGCCTGTCCGGCGAGGATCATCTTGCTGAACGCGGCGATCACGCCGGAATACGGGCTGTGCGGGTTCTGGCGCGGGCCGAAGATGTTGAAATATCTCAGCGAGATCGCGTCGATGTCGTAGCACGCCGCGTACGCGCCGATATAGCATTCGCCAATCAACTTGGCGGCCGCGTACGGGCTGCGTGGGCGGTCGGGCATCGTCTCGGTTTTGGGCAGTTCCGGGGAATCGCCGTACGCGCTGGAGGATGCGGAGTAAATAACGCGCCGCACCTTCAGGTGTCGCGCCGCCTCCAGGATATTCAGCGTGCCGGTGCCGTTCACCTCGTGATATTTCACGGGATTAGTCACGCTCTGCGGCACCGACACCATGGCCGCGAGATGAAACACGATCTGCCGATCGCGCATCGCCGCTTCGATCGCGGATTGATCGAGCACGCTGCCGCGCACGTGGTTAACCCGCCCGGCCGGCAGATTAGCGACGTTGCCGGAGCTGATGTCGTCTAGAACCGTCACGTCCGCGCCCAGCGCCACCAGCGCCTCGGTGAGATGCGAGCCGATAAACCCGGCGCCGCCGGTCACGAGAACAGGCGTACCTTGTAACGACTCGCCATGCAGCAATGCCCAGTCCGTATGCAGCGCCATTCGAATGAAGCTACCCGCACGCCCCGCGTGAGCAAAGCCCGAGTCGCGGCGCGTTAGTTCCTGAATACGAATCTCGGACTAAACTGCTTGGAATTGCTCAATGAGAATTGGCCACAGAGGCACGGAGACACAGAGAATTGGTGCGCGAAGAGGCGAAGGAGCGAAGGTGCGCGAAGGAAGAGATTCAATTTACAATAAAAGAACTCTTCGCGAATCTTCGTCTCTT
>JACMML010000337.1 GCA_014379105.1 Phycisphaerae bacterium | reverse complement strand
GAAGGCGCGCAGCAGCTCATTCCGCAGGGGCCGATGGCTTCGCAGGTGGCGATCAAGATGCTCGGTACCAATGGCGGCGGGTATGTGAACGCAAACGCCGCTTTCCCGTTCGAGAATCCCACGCCGCTGTCGAACTTCGTGCAAATGCTCTCGATCTTCGCGATCCCCGCGGCGCTGACGTGGTATCTCGGCCGAATGGTCCGCAAGCAGGCACACGGCTGGGCTGTCTGGGGCACGATGTTTGCGCTGTTCCTCGCCGGATTCGCTGTCAGTTATTGGGCTGAGGCGGCCGGCAACCCGCAAGCACACGCGCTGAATGTTTCGGCCATCGACGGGAATATGGAAGGCAAGGAAGTCCGCTTCGGCATCGCCAATAGTGCGCTGTTCGCAACGATCACCACCGACGCGTCATGCGGCGCGGTCAACAGCATGCACGACAGCTACACGCCTCTGGGCGGGCTGGTGCCGATGTTCAACATGCAGACCGGCGAGGTGATCTTTGGCGGCGTCGGCGCGGGGCTTTATGGAATGCTGTTATTCGTCGTGCTGGCGATTTTCATCGCTGGTCTGATGGTCGGCCGCACGCCGGAGTATCTCGGCAAGAAGATCGAGGCGTATGACGTGAAGGTGACCACGCTGGCGGTGCTGGTCACGTCGTTCGGCGTTCTATTCTTCAGCGCCCTGGCCGCCGGCGGCATGGGTACCGCGGACGCGCCATGGTGGGGAATTAAGACCCTGAACAACGGCGGCCCGCACGGATTGAGCGAGATCATTTATGCCTACAGCAGCGGTGTCGCCAACAACGGTTCGGCGTTCGCCGGGTTGGGCGCGAATAACGTCGCGTGGAACACCACGCTCGGCATCGCGATGCTGATGGGTCGATTCCTGGTGATCATCCCGGTCCTGGCACTGGCCGGCAATTTGGCGGGTAAGAAACTACTTCCGGTCAGCAGCGGCAGTTTCCCTGTTTCCGGCGTCACGTTCGCGGTTCTGTTGCTTGGCACGGTGCTCATCGTGGGCGCGCTGACATTCGTTCCGGCGCTGTGCCTCGGACCGATCGTCGAGCACTTCCTGATGCGAAGTGGCCGCACGTTTTGAGCCGCATTTTTTTACGGACAATGCCGCAGATACGACCGCTGAAAGAAAGATATTATGGCCACTCAATCCAAATCCATCTTCTCGGCTGACTTGATCGTTCCCGCGATCAAAGTCAGCTTCGTAAAATTGAACCCGGTGCACCTGTGGAAGAATCCGGTCATCTTCGTGACCGAAGTGGGCGCGTTTCTCACCACGATTGATCTGATTCGCACGATGGCAACCGGCGGCGCGGCGAGCTTCCCGCTTCAGATCACGCTCTGGTTGTGGTTCACCGTTCTGTTCGCCAACTTCGCCGAAGCGATGGCCGAGGGTCGCGGCAAGGCGCAGGCGGATTCGCTGCGTCGCAGTCGCACCAAGTCCGTGGCCAACAAGCTGGACACGGCATCAGGCACGACGAAATTAGTCGCGGCCGAGAGTCTGCGGAAAGGCGATCTCGTTGTCGTGACCGCCGGCGAACTTATCCCCGCCGACGGCGAGGTGATCGAAGGCGCGGCGACCGTCAACGAATCGGCCATTACCGGAGAAAGCGCCCCGGTCATCCGCGAAGCCGGCGGCGACCGCTCGGCCGTCACCGGCGGCACCACGGTCCTTTCCGACCGCATCAAGATTCGCGTCACCGCCAATCCCGGCGAATCGTTCATGGATCGCATGATAGGACTGATCGAAGGCGCAAAACGCCAGAAAACCCCGAACGAAATCGCGCTATCAATCCTGCTCAGCGCGCTGACGATCGTCTTCCTAGTCGTTGTGATCACACTCAAGCCATTGGCCGTATATACCGGGCCCGATGTCAGCGCGGCGCTGACGGTCACGGTGCTGGTGTCTCTGCTGGTGTGTTTGATTCCGACGACCATCGGCGGACTACTGAGTGCGATCGGCATCGCGGGTATTGACCGCATGGTTCAGAAGAACGTACTCGCGATGAGCGGCCGCGCGGTCGAAGCCGCTGGCGATGTGGACGTGCTGCTGCTGGATAAAACCGGCACGATCACGCTGGGTAATCGTCAGGCGGTTGAGTTTGTGCCCGCGCCTGGTGTGGATGAACGACAGCTCGCCGACGCGGCGCAGCTTTCAAGCCTCGCCGACGAAACCCCCGAAGGCCGCAGCATTGTCGTGCTCGCCAAGGAGAAATACGGCATTCGCGGCAGGGAGGTGCATGAACTGCCCAACGCGCAGTTCGTCCCGTTCACGGCCCAGACGCGCATGAGCGGCATCGACCTCGACGGCCGCCAAATCCGCAAGGGGGCCGCCGACTCCGTGCGCCAGCACGTTGGCGGCAAGTTTCCCGCGCCGATCGAACAATCGGTAATGGAGATCAGTTCCAAAGGCGGCACGCCCTTGGTCGTTGCCGACGGAGACCGTGTGCTGGGTGTCGTGTACTTGAAGGATATCGTTAAAGGCGGCCTGCCCGATCGATTCAAGCGGTTCCGCGCGATGGGCATCAGGACGGTGATGATCACCGGCGACAACCAGCTGACCGCCGCCGCGATCGCCAGGGAGGCCGGCGTTGACGACTTTCTCGCCCAGGCCAAGCCGGAAGACAAGATGGCGCTGATCCGAAAAGAGCAAGCCGCCGGCCACCTCGTGGCGATGACCGGAGACGGCACCAACGACGCGCCCGCGCTGGCGCAAGCGGATGTGGGCGTGGCGATGAACACCGGCACGCAGGCGGCAAAAGAGGCCGGGAATATGGTCGATCTGGACAGCAATCCCACCAAGCTGATCGAGGTCGTGGAAATCGGCAAGCAGTTGCTGATGACCCGCGGCGCGCTGACGACTTTCAGCATCGCCAACGATGTCGCCAAGTATTTCGCGATCATCCCCGCGATGTTCGCAGTCGCTTATGCGGCTAGTCCGGACCAGCCAGGTCCGCTGTCGGCGCTCAACGTCATGGGTTTGGGCACGGCTCAGTCCGCCATCCTCAGCGCTGTGATCTTTAATGCGTTGATCATCATCGCGCTGATCCCGCTGGCACTGCGCGGCGTGAGATTCCGTGCCGTGGCGGCGGCTTCGATCCTGCGTCGCAATCTGCTGATCTACGGGCTCGGCGGACTCCTCCTGCCGTTCCCGGGGATCAAGGTGATTGATCTGATCGTTAATGCGCTCGGCTTGGTCTGAATAGCTCAGTGGAAATTGAACTAAGAAAGAAATTACAATGCTTAAGAACAACACCAAAGCTGTAACTGCCGAAGAAACACGGCCGGATCAAGCACAACAGCAGATTGCTATCGCGACCGATGGCTGGGGCACGCACATTCGGGCCGCGATCGTTTCGACAATCGCACTGGTCGCTATTCTGTGCGGCGCCTACCCGCTCATCGTCTGGGGCATCTCCCAGGCGATCTTCCCCCACAATGCCAACGGATCGCTGGTCTACTCGGCGGACGGGAAAACGGTGATCGGTTCGGAACTGCTGAGCCAGGCGTTTGCGGGCGAGCAATATTTCCATCCGCGTCCCAGCGCCGCCGGCAGCGGCCACGACCCCTCCAGCAGCGGCGGCACGAATCTCGGGCCGACCAGCGACAAACTGCTCAACGGAATCGCTGATGATCCTGCTACTGCAGACACCGACGAAAGCTACGCGGGGATCAAGCATCTCAGTGAAGCCTATCGCAAGACCAACGGATTGGCCGTCGATGCGATCGTCCCGGCGGATGCGGTCACTCGCTCGGCAAGCGGTGTGGACCCGCACATCAGCCCTGCGAATGCCAAGCTGCAGGCCGCGCGAGTTGGGAGGTCGCGCGGCCTCAGTGAGGCTGATGTTCTCCTCATCGTGGAGGCGAACACCGATCGCGCATCGTTCGGATTTCTAGGCGAGCCCGGCGTTAATGTGTTTATGCTCAATCTCGCGCTCGATCGGGTTAAACAATAGGTGCCCTCGAATGCCTGACAATCGCGCCAGTTCATTCCTCCAGATGATTCGTCGCTCGCAGCGCGGGCGGTTGAAGGTGTACCTTGGTTTCGCGCCCGGGGTTGGCAAGACGTACCAGATGCTTCAGGAAGGGCACCGGCTCGAGGCCGATGGTGTGGACGTGCTGCTCGGCGTAGTCGAGCACCACGGCCGCGAGGAGACGAAGCGATTGATCGACGGGCTGCCGCGCGTGCCGATGCGCTCGGTCGAGTATCACGGTATCGCTGTCGAGGAGATGGACGTTGACGCGATCCTTGCGCGCAAGCCGCAAGTGGTACTCGTTGACGAGCTCGCCCACACAAATGTGCCCGGGAGCCGTAACGCCAAGCGCTACGAGGACGTGCGCGATCTCGTAGCGGCCGGCATCCACGTCATCTCGACGCTCAACGTGCAGCACCTGGAGAGTCTCTACGACACCGTGGAAAAGCTCATCGGCGTAAAGGTTCGTGAACGACTGCCTGACGCGGTCCTTGCCGAGGCCGATCAGGTGGTGAACGTCGACCTGGCGGCTGAGGATCTTCAGAAGCGGCTTCGCGATGGGAAAATCTATCCGCGCGAACGTGTCGCGGCGTCTCTGGAGAATTTCTTCACCGAATCAAATCTCGAACACCTGCGTGAGCTGACCCTCCGCGAACTCGCCAGCCAACTCGACTTCCGCCGGCGCGAAATGCGGTCGGAGAGCACGACGGCACCGGACGCTGCGGAAACAGCGGCGACGGACCAGATCATGGTCTGCCTGTCGTCGCGCGGGCCAAATAGCGCGCGCCTGTTGCGGTTCGGGTCGAGGTTGGCCGGGCGGCTTAATCGCAACTGGTACGCGGTCTACGTACAGACTCCGATGGAGGAGCCGACCGTCATCGACGCCGTAACGCAGCGCCTACTCGGCGACACACTGACGCTCGCGAATCAGCTCGGCGCCACCGTCTTCACCTTCAAGGGAACGGACGTGCCCGACACGATACTCCGCTTCGCGCGCGAGTATCGCGTGGGGCAAATCGTGATCGGCAGCCCGCACCCGATCCCCTGGTGGAAGCGCGTGCTGCTCGGCCGCCGGAGCGTCGCCGAGGAGCTGATTATGATGCAGAAATCGGTGACGGTGATCGTCGTCGATGCAGATGCCACAACTTCAAAATCAGAGGATTTGTTGGATGCCGATGCGTCAGCAAAATCCGAGAGGGCTGGGGGCACTACCGGCGGCGGGATGTCTAATCAAACGACCGCGGCTTCGGTCGATTTATCTGATTTGCTCAGTGCGAGCAACGTGATACTTTTCGATGAGCCGGTCACCCGCCACGCACTTCTGCAGCAACTCGCCGTCGCGGCGGTGTCGGGTTTGGATGGCGGTCCATCGACGAATCAAATTCTGGCGCTGGTGGAGGAACGCGAGACGCGCGGCTCGACATTCCTCAATGAAGGGGTCGCGCTTCCCCACGCGCGCGTCCCGGGCCTGACCCGTCCGCTGGCCGCGCTCGCTGTAACGAAAGCCGGTGTGTTGGACTCCGGCCTCGCGACTGCCACTGACGTGGTGTTATTGCTGCTTGCCCCGGCAGAAGATCCCGGAATCCACCTTCGAGCACTCGCCGCCGCCGGGCGGGTCTTGGGCAACCGAGACGTCCGCCGCGCCTTACTAGCCGCTGAAACACCCGAGACGGCTTTGGCGGCACTGCTCTGAGCCAAAGCATAGGTCTGATCGCGGGTTCACCCCGGGTCATTCGACCTGGACCTCGACATCATGCTGGTTGCGGTCATCGTTTAAATGCAGGCAGAGATCGGCCTGTTCGGTGCCGTCGGCGATGACTTTGGTTACACGATTGCCGTCCCCGCGTTTATTGACCGTGATGTGATAGCCGGTTTCACGAAAGCGGTAGTGGACCTTGAAGGACTTCCAGTCCTGCGGAAGACATGGTTTAAAAATCAGCTTGTCCACGTCCAGACAGATGCCCAGCAGCGATTCGGTGATGAGACGATACATCCACCCGGCCGAGCCCGTGTACCAGGTCCAGCCACCGCGACCCACGTGGCCGGGCGCTGCATAGACGTCGGCTGCCACGACGTACGGTTCGACCTTATAGGTTTCCATCTGAGCGGTGGTCGTCGTGTGGTGGATGACATTAATCAGCGAAAACAATTCCCACGCACGCTTCGCATCGCCCATCGCCGCGTACGCCATCACGACCCAGATCGCGGCGTGCGTGTACTGGCCGCCGTTTTCGCGGACGCCGGGGACGTAGCCTTTGATGTACCCGGGCTCAAGGTCGGATTTATCGAACGGCGGATCGAACAGCTGTATCAGCCCGGCCTCGCGACGGACCAGTCGCAGATCGACCTGATCCATGCCGGATCTGGAGCGGTTCGGGTCCCCAGCCTTGGACAAGATCGCCCACGCCTGCGGAAGCGCGTCGATCTGGCACTCAGGGCTCTGCGCCGATCCCAGCGCGCGGCCGTCGTCAAAGTAGGCGCGGCGGTACCACTGCCCGTCCCAGGCATTATCTTCGATCGACAGTCGCAACGTGTTGGCGTCGATAATGCATCGATCGGCAAATGCGTGATCGCCTTGCTCGCGGGCGTGAACGGAGAACGAATTAAGAATGTCGTAAAGGAAGAATCCGAGCCAGACGCTTTCGCCTTTCCCGTGTTCGCCGACGAGGTTCATCCCGTCGTTCCAGTCACCACATCCCATCAACGGCAGGCCGTGCGATCCGAAACGCAATCCATTCTTGATCGCGCGAACGCAATGCTCGTAAAGCGTGCCGACGTCGTCTGAGACGTGCGGGAGATCGTAATAGCTCTCCTCCTCGGGTCGCAACAGCCGCGCTTCCAGAAACGCAATGCGCTCCGAGAGCACACCGGTATCTCCGGTGGCACTGACATAGCGGCAGACGGCGTGGGGCAGCCACAGGTAATCGTCGGAAAAATGCGTTCGCACGCCGCGGCCTTGCGGTGGATGCCACCAATGCTGCACGTCTCCTTCGCGGAACTGCCGGGCTGCGGCACGTAATAGTTGCTGACGAAGAATGCCG
>JACMML010000336.1 GCA_014379105.1 Phycisphaerae bacterium | reverse complement strand
GTGCCGCTCGGCGGCTAAGCGCCGCAGCAGGCGGTAGAGTTCGACCTGGTGACGCAGGTCTAGGAATGTCGCGGGTTCGTCCAGCAGCAGCGCCTGGGGGGATTGGGCGAGGCATCGACCCAGAAAGACGCGCTGGCGCTGGCCGCCGGAGAGGGTGTCCATTTCTCTTTCCAATAGCTGGTCGAGTTCCAGGGAATTGGCTATCTCGGTGATGACGGCTTCGTCAGCGTCGGTGTCCATTCCCAGAAATCCCTGGTGCGGCGTGCGGCCGAGCCGCAGGACGTCGATCACGGTGTCGCCCGGGTCGCAGCTCGGCGTCTGTGGCATGTAGGCGACCTGGCGGGCGAGATCGCGGAGTTTCCATTGGTCGAGTGGGCGATCGAACCATAACACCGATCCACTAAAGCGTATCTGGCCGAGCAGGGCGCGGAGGAGCGTGGTCTTGCCGCTGCCATTGGGGCCGATGAAGGTGAGGATTTCGCCGGGCGCCAGCGTGAGCGCGATATCGCGCAACACCGGCTTGCCGCCGAGCGTGACGCTCAGGGCATTGGCCTGAAGGAGTGCCCGCGATAGTGGCGACGCCGAGTCGTTCATTGCTTGATCCTCGCGAGAATCAGCAGCAGAAATGGCCCGCCGATGCAGGCGGTGATGACGCCGACGGGGATAAGCGTCGCGACGTGCGGGCTGCCCAGCAAATAGCGGGCGAGCACGTCCGCGAGCGTGAGCAGCCCGGCGCCCAGCGCCGCGGCGACGGGGAGGAGCTTGCGGTTGTCATTGCCGATAAACCACCGCGCGATGTGCGGGCAGATCAACCCGATAAACCCGATCGGCCCGCTGATCGCCACCGCGGCCGCCGTCACGAAGGAGGCGACGAGCAATCCACCCCAGCGCACTCGCTGCACGCTGACGCCGAGCGAGCGGGCCTCGTCTTCACTTAGGCGCACGACGTTGAGATACGGCGTCATCAACATCAGCAGCACCCCGCCGATGCCGATCATCCACGCCGACGCCGCGACGTGCGCCGACGAAGCGGTGGTCTGAATATCGCCGACCAGGAACGTCAGGATGCCGCCGCTGCCGGGCAGATCGCGATAAATCGCGTTGAGCAGCATGAACAGCGCGCCGCAGAGGGAGTTAATGACGACGCCGACAAGAATGGCGGTGACCGGATCGAGCCGCCCGCGCCAGCCGGCGCCGAGGAGTACGATCGTGATCGCCAGCAATGACCCCGCCAGCGCGAACGCGTGCGGGGAGATCGCGCCGATCACCGCGATCGACGCAACGCCTTGCAATCGCCACACGTACGACGCCAGCATCGCCCCGCCGCTGGCGCCAAGCAGATACGGGTCGGCCAGGGGGTTGCGGAGGATCGCCTGGTAGGTCACGCCCGCCATCGCGAGCGCGGCGCCGATCATCGATGCGGGCAGGACGTGCGTATGCAGTCGGATGCTCATCTGGTCCGCGGTGGGCGCGCCGATCGTGCCCGTTGAGCCGACCAGCAACCCCACCGACGCCGCGGCCATCCAGACCAGCAGCGACGCAAACAGCGTGACGCCAAGCGTTTGGAGATCAAACCGTTTCACGGCCCGCTGCCCGGTGGTGGATTGTCTTGCGGTGGGATCTGTTTCAGATGCCTGACAAAAAAATCATAGACATTGGCGACATTCGCGCCCGGCAGCAGCGCATCAGCGTCGGTCATCGCATACACGCGATCCGTCTTGATCGCCGGCCATTTGTCGCTGGCGATGAGGATCGATTTGGCATCGACATTGTTTCTTCGATTGGCGGCGTTATCGAGCTTCGGATCGGTCTGGGGATTAGTCCGGGGCGCGAGGATGAATACCACATCCGGCGCCAGCGAGCGGCCTTTCTCCACGTCCAGCATCAGGTACCCAGGCGCGGCCACGGCGTTCTTCGCACCGGAGAGTTCAAGCACGTCGTTAATGTAGTTGTCGGTGCCGACGACAAGCTTGCCTTCGTCGCCGATCAGCACGAGTGCGGTGAAAGACGCATTTGACGCCGCGGGATTAGTCCGCGGCGTTAACCGGGCCTGTAAATCGGTCACAGTTTTCTTTGCCGCATCGTCAGCATGCAGCGCGGCGCCGAGCTGCGTGATCGCGGCGTAGATGTCTTTGAGCCGGTCGATCTGGAGGATAACGACCTGAATATTCATCGCCGCGCACCGTTCTTCGATGCCGGCCGGCAGGCGATCGCGCAGGCCTTGCACAATCAGGTGCGTGGGCTTGATCGCAGAGAGCTGCTCCCAGTCGATTCGCTGATAATCGCCGACTTTCGGGAGTTTATCGCGCAGCTGGATATCAGCTTCATAAGCGCTGACGCCGACGATTTGATCCTTCATCCCCATCGCCACCAGCAGATTCGTCCCAGCCGGCGTGAGCGATACGACGCGCACGGCGCGAGCGTCTACGGCTTGAGTGGTCGCCGGCGTCTGGGCCGGCTTGTCACAGCCGAGGATCAGCAGCGTCAGAAAGATGTTGAGAAGGACGCAAAGACGTTGACCCATTGGAGCCGGATGCTAAAGTTCGCAGAGGAAGCCGTCAAAGTGGAATCTGCTCCCAGGAAAGGACTCCGATGCCGGAACAAACATTGATGTCACGCGTGCGGGACTGGTTTCGCGGTCCCGCCGGCGAAGAGACGGCGTTGCCCGATCTCCAATTATCGAACACGCACCATCCCGAAGCCGATGGCCGCGCGAGTTTGTTTCGTCCGTTTGCCAAGCGCGACGCGGCGCTGCAATCGCTGCAGGCCGGCTTTGTCACACTCACCGACCTGATGGTCGGCATCCGCGAAAATCTTGAAAGCCAGGGCAAGCGCCAGCACGAACTGCTCGAACACCTCGCACGCCTGCCGGCCGTCCTCGAGCAACTGCCCGAATCGGCTCGGGTGCAGGGAGAAACGCTCAAGGCGCTCCATCAGCAGCTCTCCTCGCAAAACGAGCAGCAGCTTCGGCTGACGGAGATCTTGGATCACGTCTCCAAATCCAGCACGACGCAGAAGGATGTGCTGGAAGACATCCAGGAGCGCGTCGACCGCATGCGGCAGACCGACGAGCAGATTGCCAACAATTTGGTAAACGTCGGCACGACGATGCAGGAGCTCGGCCGCAGCACGAACACGGGGGCGCAGATACTGGAAAACATGCGCGACAACATCACCAGCCGTGACAACGAGTTGCAGCAGGTGCTGTTGAAACAGGGCACGCGCTTCACGGTGATGCTCTCGATCGCGATCTTCCTGTCGATCGCGGCGCTGGTCGCGGTGTCGGTCATCGGATATTTGATGCTGATCCGGCCGCGGTAACGCAATCGCTCGGAACACAAATCAAAACACCCCGCTGGTTCAGCGGGGTGTTTGATTTGATGAATACAACGATCTTTTTTCGTGACGCCGTAGTTTACGCAGCGCCCATGTGACTATTTATTTTCGGCCGCCACCGATTCCGCCGGCGCGTCGTGGTTCGCAGGTGCGTCGACATTCATCTCCGCCGACGCCGCGTCGGATTCTTCCTCTTCCTGCTCGATCGACGGCACGACGCTGGTGGCCAGCGTCTGGCGGGGGACCGGCGCGGCGAGATCGGATTCCTTGCGGCCTCGGGTTTTCTTTTCTTTGGGCTTGTGGACGGCCTTCTCCGGCGGGAGATCGGCGGGGATATACAGCAGGTGGTTGCCGCTGGGGCACATCACGAGTTCGTCGCGGGAATGCAGGCGGTTGTAGACATCGAGCGTCAGATCGAGATTGCAGACGGCGCAGATGTATTCTTCGCGCTTGGGGTGCGGCTTCTCGATCGGCGCCATCGCTTCGCCGTCAAATTTAGAAGCGAGGCGGTTGAAGGTGTCCAGCGCTTTAACTGGCACCGCCTCGGCGGCCGTGTCACGGTTGGGGCGGGCGGCATCCACCTCGGCCGTCAGCTCTTTGACGCGCTGGTCGATCGATGAGCGCATTTCTTCGAGCTTGCTGATCTCGGCCGCGAGCTGCGCGACGAGCGTGTCGTGCTCTTTCTGCAGCGCCTCGACCTGCTCCATCAGCTTCAGCGATTCTTCTTCGCTTTTGGCGCGATCCACTTTGTGCGTGTTGATCTGGACGAGAAACGCCTGGTACTCGCGATTGGTCTGCGCCTGGGCCTGCTGCTCGCGGAACTGATCGATCTTGCCGTCGTGGGCCTTGATGTCGAGCTCGTACTCGCCGGTTTTGGCTTTAAGATGGGTTAGTTCGGAGTGCGCGGTCTGATGACGCTGGGTGAGGTCTTCGACCTTGCGCTGTTGAAGGCGCACATTCTTCGTGACCGCATCGAGCCGGCGCTGCGCCTCCCGCAAATCGGTCTCGGCCATGAACAATCTCACAAGCGCTACGTTGGTCGGACCCATCAAGCTCCTCGATATTTGTTAGAACCGAGCATTATGCCGATTCTTCGCCGAAGTGGAAGAGAGCGACGTGATGCACCGCACAAAACCGGGTGATCTGGAGGCGTGAACTGGCTGGGATGAGCCCGCGAATTGCCTGAAAAACATCGTGCGCCGGGCACAGGGACATGCCCTGATTTAAAAATGTTTCCACATGGTCGACGATCAAGTGTGGGACTGCTCCATGGTGCATCGCGCAGCAGCAATGCGGCCTCTTACCAAACTGACGCACACTCAATCCGTAGCAGGCTTCGTGGCACGGGCTTCCAGCGCGTGTTCCTTTCAAAGAAGACACGGGCTTCCAGCTGCCCTGTTGAAAGGATTTTGCCCGCGGCGAGTTTACATGCGACGGATGGCGTAGGCCAGCAGGTTAAGTGCTGCTTCGGTCAGCATGGCG
>JACMML010000036.1 GCA_014379105.1 Phycisphaerae bacterium | reverse complement strand
CTAAGAATTGGATCTAATGGAATCGTATTGACCGCGACGCCGCTGCTTTGATGTTATCCGAGCTAATCAATATCAGTTCATGGGTCGTCTCCACGGCCGCGTCGGTTCCGCTGGCGGCGCTGAGCGCGGAATTGCTCTGCGCGCTGCTACCCGCGCGATCATCCGTGGAAAAGTCGGGTGCGGCTCGAAAGCGCATCGCCGTTCTGATCCCGGCCCACAACGAGTCGGCAATGATCGAGGCGACAGTGCGTTCGATCAAGACGCAACTCACCAGTTCTGACCGCCTGCTTGTAGTGGCCGACAATTGCACCGACAACACCGCCGACCTGGCCCTCCGCGGCGGCGCCGAAGTGATCGAGCGGAGCGATGCAACCAACCGCGGCAAGGGCTATGCGCTGGACTACGGCGTGCGGCATCTTGCTGCCAATCCGCCGGAGATATTGATCATTGTTGATTCCGACGTCCGCGTCCGTACGGGCTCGCTCGACGCACTGGCGGACCAGGTCATCGCCACCAAGCGACCCGCGCAGAGCGTGTACATCCTGCAGCCGCCAGACGGGGCGGGCATGCGCGACCAGATTTCTCATCTGGCATTCACGGTGCGTAACCGCATCCGCCCGCGCGGACTGATGCGGCTTGCGGGCATCTGCCCACTGTTTGGTGCAGGGATGGCGTTTCCGTGGGAGATCATCGCGGCGGCGCCGCTGGCGAGCGGCAACATCGTCGAAGACCTGGCGCTGGGGCTGGACCTCGCCGCACAAGGGCACGGGCCGATGCTGTGCGAAGCGGCGCGCGTCGACGGAACACTGGTGACCATCGAGCACGAGGACAACCTCAAACAGCGCCGCCGCTGGGAGCACGGCCACATGCGCACGCTCCTTCACCAGGCGCCTCAGACCGTCTTGAAAGGAATCGCAAACGCCCGGCCCCGCGCCGTGATGCTCGGGCTGGACGTAATGATCCCCCCGCTCAGCCTCATGGCGGCCATCGCGTCGGCCGCGATCGCCGGGCTGCTGATCCTCGCGCTCGCGCCCGGGGTAACCCTCGCCCCGGCGTTGATGCTCGCGTCGTGGTTGCTGATCACCGGCGCGCTTGTGGTTGGAACGTGGCTACGCTTCGCCGAGTGCGACCGTCCGCTGCGGCCGCTGCTGGCGATCCCGGGATACGTAATCCGCAAGCTGCCCCTCTATGCGTCGTTCTTCACCCGCGCCGAACACTCCTGGCAGCGCGCCGCCCGCCCGGCAAACCCGGAAACAACAGAAGCCGCGGCGACGGATAAGCATGCGGCGTAGGCGGCATGACCACTGTCTGCCGCTTCAATGCCCATGCGCCGGCTCGCCCAGTGACTTTTTCAGCTCAGCCAGCTTCTCGTCCAACTGCGCTTGCGATGACGCTTCAAGGTTCAAACGCAGCAGCGGCTCGGTGTTGCTCTTGCGGACGTTGAACCACCATTCGCCGGCGTCGATGGTGATGCCGTCGAGGTAGTCGATCTCGGCTTTCTTATACATCTCGGCCAGTTCGCGGATCTTGGCGTCCTTGTCTTCGACCTGGAAATTGAGTTCGCCGCTCTGGACGTATTTCTTAAACGGCTTCATCAGGTCGTTCAGCCCGCCGCGGCTCTGGGAGAGGATGGAAAGCACCCGGGCGAACGCGATCGCGCCGGAATCGGCGTTGAAATTATCGCGGAAATAGAAATGCCCTGACAATTCACCGCCGAAGACGGCGCCGGTTTCGGCGAGCGTCTTCTTCATAAACGAATGGCCGACACGCTCGCGTTTGGGCACGCCGCCGTTGGCTTTGATCTCGTCGATAACCGCCTTGCTGGAGCGCAAGTCGTAGACGATCGCCGATCCCTTGTTCTGCGGCATGCGCAGGAAATCGCGCGCCAGCAGCGCGGTCAGCAGGTCGCAGCCGATGGTTTCGAACTTGTCATCGACGAACATGCACCGATCGGCGTCGCCGTCGAAGCACGCGCCGAGGTCTACGTGTGCGACCTTCATGCGATCCTTGAGCTGGACGAGGTTGGCCTCGACGAGCGGGTTGGGATCATGAACAAACGAGCCGGTGATCTCGAAATTGATCGGGACGATCTCAAGGTCGCGCACGCCGTTGAAGATCGCCGGCACCATCTTGCCGGCCATGCCGTTGCTGGCGTCGATCGCGACCTTGATCGGGCGTCGAAGATTCAGGAACTGCAGCACGTGCTTGCGATAGCCGGCCCAGAGATCCTGCTCCTCATACTTTCCCATCACGCCGGTGCTGGCCTGGGCGCGAAGGGACATCGCGATTCGTTTAATATCTTCCAACCCCGTGGCCGAGCCGATTGGCTTGGCTTTGGGTCCGCTGATTTTGAACCCGTTGTACTGAATCGGGTTGTGCGACGCCGTCACCTGGATGCCGCCGACCGCGTCGAGCTCGTTGACCGCGTAATAAATGAACGACGTATCGATCATGCCGACATCGACGACATCAAACCCCACCGACCGGATGCCGTCGGACAACGCCTTAGTAAGGCTCGGCGATGACGGCCGCATGTCGCGGCCGATGACGAACGTGTTCTCGTTCTTCACCTTGATCCCGGGGAAGTGCGATTCACGAGCCCGCTTCAAAAACTGCCCCGTCGCATGCCCCACCTTCCAGGCGGCGTCCTCGTTAAGCGGTGCGGGATACGTCGAGCGAACGTCATAGGCTTTGAATATTTTCTCAATCATCGATTTCGTCCTTGGAGCGATAAAATTTCGGTCAGCGACTGTCCGGCGATCCGAGACCGGCAGTGTACGGACACCGGGCGCCAAATCCAGCCGCCAGATAAGGTTGCGCCGTTTCAGCGCCCCGAACGGAGCCCACTCTTTCGGTTCGCAAAAACGCTCGATGAGCAGAATCAGACATAAAAACCCTTCGTTTCGACCCCTGACGATGCAGCAATTTAAGAAAGCTGATCCACACCCATGTTGTATCTCCGCCAAGTCAAAAAGTCGGCTAAATTCCAGTCGGTTTGCAGGTTCTATCGCCCCTCAAGCTGCGTCAGAAACTCACAGAAACATCACCCCGCGGTTTACCGCCTAGCCCCGGCACCCGCGCCGCAAGTGCTTCCGAGTATTCCCCAGAAAAAGATGCGACAGCGCGCCTCCGCGCTCATGAAAAACCCAAGAAACCCGGGCCGCAAGCGACCCGGCTAAGCAGGGTCTCCATTGGGCGGATGTCGTAAAACTTGCTTGTTGACAGGTTTTACCGACAGACTCATAGTCTGCAGAACCAAGAGATCGCTATGTTGTATCCGAGTCAGGTGAGTCACAGTTACATGTCCATGAAGCGATTACTTGGCTCAACGCTGATCGCGGGCGCGCTGGTCGTGTTCGTCGTGCTTCTGTGGCGCGGCCGGCTTGGCAAAATAACGTTGATCTCTTCGGAGTCGAAGACGAGCGGCAGCGCAACTTTCACCTCGACCTTTTCGGAGATCGATGTGAACTGGCATCTGGTTATGCCGCTCATCCTCATCGCCACCATTGGCACGATCCTGTTGCTTTGGCGTCGGCGGCGGTCGCCGACGGGCACATAACCCGCCCTTGCAGCCCCATCGGGTTTGGACGCACTCCTGCGAACCGTTGGACGCTGCGGTTTACGAGGAATACGGTGCGATTCGTACATGGCGGAACCGCTGGACTACCAGCCGCAAAGACCGCCATTGCCCAACCGGCGCCGCTGGGGATTCGCCGGGTGCCTGACCGGCCTGGCACTGTTTGCGATTGCCTTCGTCGAGCGCCTCAGCGGTAGTGGATCGCGCGACCTGACCATGCTCCTGCTTCCTTACACATGGCTGCTCGCGCTTGCAGGGCTGCCGTTCTTGTTGACGATCGTGCTGGCAGTGATCCAACTGCCGCTCGAAGGCGGTATAATCGGTTTCCTGCTGGAACGACGCCGACCGATCCTTGTATCATGCGTCATCGCGGCGCATCTTGCCGCCGCGGTGATATTGATGCACAGATAGTAGACGTTCGCGGAGTGCCACCGAGACGATCTTTGCGATTTGAATAAACACACTGCACTGGACCGGGGCCACGACGGTGCTGTAATAGAGCCCCACTGAAGCATAGGAACTTTCAGATGTCGGAGACAAACAAGGCCATCCTCACGCAAGCAAACGCCGCGGTGGTGAAGGCTGACTATGAAGGGTTCCTCGCGCACTGTACTGACGACGTGGAATGGACATTCGTCGGCGAACAGATCCTCAAGGGGAAGGCGGCCGTGCGCCTGTACATCCAGACGACATACATCGAGCCGCCAAAGTTCACGGTCGCTCACTTGATCGCCGAAGACGACTTCGTCACGGCACTGGGCGACATCAGCATGAAAGACAAAACCGGAAAGATGGTGCATTCCACCTACTGCGACGTCTGGCGCATTCGCGACGGGAAGCTTGCCGAACTCAGAGCGTTCGTCGTTGAAATCAAAAGAGAAGCCTGAAACTGGCGTGCAAGACCCCGGCGGAACGTCCGTTGACCCCAACACGACCCGGATTGCATGTGTCCTCCGCAGCAGACTGGCCGGGCGTCGTAATCCGTCATTCTCGACTATCGGTTAAAATCCCCTCGTGCCTCTCCCCTGCGCAATTCTCCACGTCGATATGGACGCGTTCTTCGCGTCGATCGAGCAGTTGGATAATCCGCAGCTTCGCGGCCGCCCGGTTGTCGTTGGGTATGACGGGCCGCGCGGGGTGGTGGCGGCGGCTTCTTATGAGGCCCGCAAGTTTGGGTGTCATTCGGCGCAGCCGATCGCGGTGGCGAAGCGGCTTTGCCCGGATCTGCTGATCGTTGATGTGCGGATGGAGCGGTATCGCGAAGTCTCCGGGCGCATGTTCGAGATCCTCGATCGATTTTCACCCGTCGTCGAGCCGTTGAGCGTGGACGAGGCGTTTCTTGATCTGAGCGGCACCGAGCGATTACAGGGACCGGCTGACCTGGCGGCCAGGCGGATTAAGGAACTGATACAGAGCGAGCTGAGCCTTACTGCATCCGTCGGCGTTGCGCCGAACAAATTTCTCGCCAAGCTCGCATCGGACATGGAGAAGCCGGACGGCCTGACCGTCATTCGCGCCGAGGATGTGTCGCGCGTGTTGCCGCCGCTGCCGGTCTCGAGATTGTGGGGCATCGGCCGGGTAACTGAAGCGCGACTGGAGGCGGCGGGTATTCGGACGATCGGCGATTTGCTGCGGACGCCTGCGCAATTCCTCGAGCGCCATCTGGGCGCCGAGGCCGAACACTACATGCGACTGGCATCGGGAATCGACGCCCGCGCAGTGACGTCGGACCGCGAAGCCAAGAGCATCGGCCACGAGCAGACATTTGCGGTGAACGTGAGCGATCCCGAAGTGGTGCGGAAAGTGCTGATGGATCAGGTGGAACTCGTCGCGGCACGACTGCGGCGGCACGGGATCGTCGCGCGCGGCTTGTCTCTGAAGATACGTTATGGCCAATTTGAAACCATCACCCGCTCGACCACGCTCAGTTCAGACACCCATGTCACCGCCGAAATCTGGCAAGCCGCCCGCGCGATCTTTGACGCGTGGACTTTCCAACCGGTGCGACTCATCGGCGTCAGCGCCGAGCGACTCTCCGCCGGCGAAGGACAACTCGGCCTCTTCACCGACCCGGGGCGCGAAAAGCAGAAAAAACTGGACGCGGTCGCGGACCGAATCAACGATAAATTCGGCAAGCGCTCGATCCGGCGCGGTGGGAGTTAAATGCTTTTATCCACGAATCGCACGAATCTGACACGAATGAATACGAGATGGCTTACGTCAGTACACTTTTCTTATTCGTGTTCATTCGTGTGGATTCGTGGATAATCTTTTCTTGAGGCGGCCGACCTGAAAGGTGAATTATGGCGCTGGCATTTGTTGTGACACTTCAATCCCCGCTTCCCGGCGTCAAAGAAGCGGCAGGTAAGGCGCTGGCGCGCGAAGCGGATCGGCTGGACACCTCGGCGCGAAGCCGTGGCGTGACCGCGCTGACGTCGCTTCTATCGGAAAACCAGGAAGCGCTGATCGCGCAGCTGAAGGAAGAAGGTTTTGATCCGACGAAGATGCGAATCCCTCCGGAGAAATGGTACTCGGCCGCGGAAGGGCTCAAGACGGTTCGCGCGCTGACCGAATACGTGACCGCGAACCTCAACAATTTCAAACAACCCAACCCAATCCTCCGTGACCTCAAGGCCGCCGAAGCAGTGCTGGTGGCGGCCGAAGCGAAAGGGATTGGGTTCCATTTTACGAAGACGGCGGTTTCGTGAGCCTTCTTCGCGATTGAAGTAGAGCAGCCTGGGGCTGATAGGATAACTCCAGTTGAATTGCACCCATCCGCGTAATCCGCGAAATCAGCGGCCTATGAATCCTTGGCCTGGGGTTCCGCGACGTCCACGCAGAAAAGCACCTGCCCCGCTGCCACCAGCTTACCTTCGGCGACAAAAACATCCGCGACTGTGCCGGTGCACGGTGAGGTCACAGGGATTTCCATCTTCATCGATTCGATGATCCCCAGCCGCTGCCCGGCGGTGACGCGGGCACCTTTGGCGACATCGACCTTCCACATGCTCCCCGGCACCTCGGCCGCCACCGCCTCCCAGCCGGCGGGTAATTCTGGCGCTTGGCTGGCGGACGGATCGGTCTCTGGTTCGGGCGCTACCGCGAGTTGACCCGCCGCCTCCCAGCGCTGGCGCTCGGCCTCGAACGTGGCACGCTGTTTGACGCGAAATCCCGCGATATCCTCGTCATGCGCCGCCAGAAAACAGTTGTAGCGTTTCAGGCTGAACGTCTCGTGCTCGATCTTCAGCTTGTACTTGCCGTGCAGAAATTTCTCACGAATCTGCAAGAGTTCGGACGCACCCACCGGATAAAAACGAATTTGGTCGAAGAACCGCAACAGCCACGGCTTGCCATCGACAAAATTCTCCGTCTGACGATACGTGTTCCACATCTGCAGTGTGCGCCCGACGAACTGATAACCGCCAGGCCCTTCCATGCCGTAGACGCATAGATACGCCCCGCCGATGCCGACAGAGTTCTCGGCCGTCCACGTGCGGGCGGGGTTGTACTTGGTGGTCACCAGTCGATGCCGTGGGTCCAGCGGCGTGGCGACCGGCGCGCCGAGATAGACGTCGCCGAGCCCGAGCACCAGATAGCTGGCGTCGAACACGATGCGCTGAACTTCGTCAATCGATTCGAGCCCGTTGATGCGGCGGATGAACTCGATATTGCTCGGGCACCACGGCGCGTCCGGCCGGACGCTCTGCATGTATTTCTGAATCGCAAGTTGCGTCGCCGGATCGTCCCAGGAGAGCGGCAGGTGGACGATTCGTGACGAAACCTCCACATCCTGCACATCCGGCAGGTGCTGCTCGGCCGCGATGAGTAGATCGAGTAATCGGTCGACGCGAACGATCCGCGAATCGTAATGCACGTGCAGCGAGCGAATTCCGGGTGTGAGATCGATAATGCCTGCCACATTCTGATTGAGCATCGCTTGGTAAAGCATCTGCACGCGGAACCGCAAATTCAGATCCAGAACCAGCGGGCCGTATTCGACCAGGAGATAGGTGTCGCCGTCCTGTCGATAGACGACGCGCGGACGATTTGCCGTTTCATCAAGCGTATGCAGAATTGGTGAGGACGGGTCCAAGTGCAATTGCGACGTCTGCATCGCCTCCGAGATCGCGCTCACAGTTCGCGGCGCAGGCGCCAGAATTTCCAATGTCGCGATCCGCTGTTCGATAGAGGCGTCCAGATCAGCCGCCTCATCTTGCGAAAGCCGCTTGAAACGAATCGTATCCCCTGCACGGAGCTGGCCCATTTTCCAAAGCTCGGCGCGGACGATCGTGGCCGGGCAGACAAAGCCGCCGAGGCTTGGTCCGTCCGGGCCGAGGATGACGGGCATATTGCCGGTGAAATCGATCGTGCCGATCGCGTAGGCGTTGTCGTGGATATTAGATGGGTGCAACCCCGCCTCGCCGCCATCGGTGCGGGCCCATTTCGGATGCGGGCCGATCAGCCGCACGCCGGTGCGGTCGGAGTTGTAGTGGACCTTCCAGTCGGTGGTGAAAAAAGTGGCGATGTCGTCATCGGTGAAAAAATCCGGCGCACCGTGCGGGCCGTAAAGAACGCCGATCTCCCAGTGATTCGTGTAGGCGGGGATCAGCACCGGTGCAAGAACTCCGAATGAAGCAGTCTGGTGCGGCAGCGCCCGCAGCACATCGCCGGCGCGCAGGACGCGTCCCCCGTGGCCGCCGAACTTGCCGAGTGTGAACGTGGATCGCGAGCCGAGGTATTTGGGCACATCCAACCCGCCGGCCACCGCAAGATACGCGCGTGCGCCGGGGCCGGTGATTTTCTTCAACTCCAGCGTCGCGCCGGCGGGGACTTCGATCGTCCGCCACATCGATATAGGCGTACCGTTCAACAATGCTTCGATCGTCGCGCCGCTAATGACCACCGATGACGGGATGTTGAATCGCAGCGTCGGACCACTGACGGTGATCTCCAGACCGGCGGCATCGTCGGCGTTGCCGAGAAGGCGATTGGCGATGCGGAACGCGTACGCATCCATCGGCCCGGACGGCGGCACGCCAACATCCCAGTACCCGAGTCGGCCGGGATGGTCTTGAACGGTCACGTGCGTGCCGGATTTCACCACGTCGATCGTGTCGGGCGTAAAAGGAAATCGACTAAGAAATTGCGTCGTCATCCGGCCATTCGCGAACGTGTCGTCGGTGATGACCGCGCGCAGGTACGGCAGATTCGTCTCCACGCCGGCGATGCGCGTCTGCGCCAGCGCGCTGTCTAACTTGCCCAGCGCCTCTGCGCGATCGGCACCCGTAACGATCAGTTTTGCGATCATCGGGTCGTAGAACGATGTGATCTCCGACCCGCGCTCCACCCACGTCTCTAGGCGCGCGTCGGGCGCAAACGCCAGATCTGTGATGACGCCCGTGCTCGGCTGAAAATTCTTGGCAGGGTCTTCGGCGTAGAGACGCACCTGGATGGACGCGCCGATTGAGGAACGCCGATAACCCGATAGATCAAGCTCGCCGGCGGCGGCTTTGATCATCCATTCCACCAAGTCGATTCCGCTGACCTGCTCGGTGACGCCGTGCTCGACCTGCAGGCGCGTGTTCACCTCCAGAAAATAGAACTGCTCCGCCGCGTCATCGAAAATGAACTCCACTGTCCCGGCCGACTGATATCCGACCGCCCGGCCGAGCTTAATCGACGCCTCGAAGAGCTGTTGCCGCGTCGCCTCGCTGATGTTCGGCGCCGGCGTCTCTTCGATCACCTTCTGGTTGCGGCGCTGGGCCGAGCAATCGCGCTCGCCGATCGCCACGACATTGCCTCGGCCGTCACCAAATATCTGCACCTCAATGTGACGGGCGCGTTCGATGTATTTTTCCAGGTACAGCCCGGCGTGCTTGAAGTTGTTCTTCCCGAGCCGCTGAACCGCCTCGAATGCGTCTTCCAACTCATCGGCTCCGTGACAAAGCCGCATGCCGATCCCGCCGCCGCCGGCGGTGCT
>JACMML010000335.1 GCA_014379105.1 Phycisphaerae bacterium | reverse complement strand
CGCGTCGATATCGACGAGCGGAAGATCGGACTCTCCCTCAAGCGTGCGATGTGGGCCCAGGAAGAGGCCGTCCGCGAAGAGAAGCGCACCGAACGCGCCAAGACCCGCGGTCTCCGCGGCGGTCTGGAGTAACTCGGCCGGGATCGTTCCCGGTACGACTTTCAGTACCTTACTTATATGTAAATCATCGACGCCCCGGATCACCCGATCCGGGGCGTCTTTTCGTGCGCATTCGTCATAGCCGCTAAACCGCGTCGCCAGTATGGGCAAACGGCGCATTATCGGAACCACCAAAGCGCGCACGAACTTAATTCGTCAGTTCGCCACGTCGATCTCCTCATTGTCAGGTTCGTTCCGCTTGCAATTAGCGGACGTGCCCCAAAAGACAGGGAGAAACATGGCCAGTGTCGCAGTTCAACCGGGTTTGCAGCTTTATCTTTCTCAGATCAACGAAGTCGGTCTTTTGACCGCCGACGAGGAGAAGATGCTTGCCCGACGAATCATTGAGCATTCCGATCCCGCGGCCCGCGAGCGGATGGTGCGCGCCAACCTGCGTCTGGTGGTGAACATCGCCAAGCAGTTCGCCGGCCGCGGCATGTGCGTGACCGATCTGATCGAAGAAGGCAACGTCGGCCTGCTCCGGGCGGTTGAGGGTTTCAACCCCGACGCCGGCTGCCGGTTCAGCACATATGCAAGCTGGTGGATCAAGCAGGCGATCAAGCGTGCGTTGATCAACGGCGTTCAGCCCATCCATGTGCCGGCGTACATGATGGAGCTGATGACCCGCTACAAAAAGACCAACCGCCGCCTCGAAGGCGAACTGAATCGCGCGCCGACCAACGACGAGCTCGCCAAGGGGATGGAAATTTCGCAGAAGAAGCTGCGCATCGTCAAAGCGGCGCTTAAGGCCTATAGCTCCCCCACCCAGTTCTGCGGCGCTGATGGCGACGACGAACTGACCATCGGGGACGTCGTGGAAGATTTCAAGGAGCAGTTGCCCGAAGAAGCCGTCTGTGGCGGCGACGACCTGGTGCAGCTCGAAGCGCTGCTGGACCGCATCGACCAGCGCGCCGCCACGATCCTCAAGCTCCGCTACGGCCTCGAGGGAGAAGACCCGCTCACCCTCAAACAGATCGGCCAGCGCATTGGGCTGACGCGCGAGCGCGTCCGCCAGATCGAGCACGAGGCGCTGAAGCGGCTGCGTAACTCGATGACGAACTGAGGAAAGGAGACAGGAGGCAGGAGACAGAATACAGGAGTAGGAGATCGTGCTGTACGTCGTCTTCCTCCTGTCTCCTGTCTCCACCCCAACGTCTCCTGTATTCTTTATCACATGCACGACCCAATCACTCAGCTCAAGGCCCTCATCCGCGACATTCCCGACTTCCCCAAGCCGGGCGTGTTGTTCCGCGACATCACACCGCTGCTGGCCGACCCGCGCGGGCTGGCGATGTCGATCGAACTGCTCGCCAATCCGTTTCGCGGACGGGGAATTGACGTTGTCGTCGGCGCCGAGAGCCGCGGCTTCATTTTCGGCACGGCGGTCGCGTGCTCGATCTCGGCGGGCTTTCAGGTGGTTCGTAAGCCCAAAAAGCTGCCGTGGAAAACCGTCGCCCGCACGTACGAATTGGAATACGGCACCGACACCCTAGAAATGCACACCGACGCCATCACCAAAGGCCAGCGCGTCGTGATCGTCGATGACGTGCTCGCGACCGGCGGCACGATGAAAGCGTGCTGCGAACTGGTCACGCACCTCGGCGGCGAGATCGTCGGCGTGGCGGTGCTGACCGAACTGACATTCCTCAAAGGTCGCGAAAAGGTGCAGCCACATCAGGTGCATTCGGTGATCACGTATTGATGAAAAAAGCCCAATGACCGCGATCAATTCCAACCCCTTTTCCATGCCCGATCGCGCGATCGGGATCGAAAAGGTGCGCAAGGTTTTCGACGGCAACGTGACCGCCATCGACGGCGTGGACCTGAACATCCCGCGCGGGCAGTTCGTCGCGTTCCTCGGACCCAGCGGCTGTGGAAAATCCACGCTCCTCCGCATGATCGCCGGACTCGACCGCCCGACCAGCGGCCAGATCCAGCGCGAGGCGATCGGCACCGTCAAACGCGATATCTCCTACGTCTTCCAGGACGCCCACCTGCTGCCCTGGCGCACAGCAGTCGGCAACGTGATGCTGCCGCTGGAACTCGCGGGCGTGGACCGTGACGAACGCGAATGGCACGCACTGGACATGCTTAAACAAGTCGGCCTCAGCGACGCGGTGAATCAATACCCCGCGCAGCTTTCGGGCGGCATGAAGATGCGCGTCTCGCTGGCCAGGGCGCTGGTGACCACGCCGGACCTGTTACTGCTCGATGAGCCGTTTGCGGCGCTGGACGAGATTTCACGACAGCATCTCGATGAGCGCCTGCGCGAGCTCTGGCTGGAGCGGCATTTCACGGTGGTTTTCGTCACCCACTCGATCAGCGAAGCGGCCTACCTCGCGGACCGCGCGATCGTTTTCTCCAAACGCCCGGCCAAGGTGGTGCTGGACCATAATCTTTCGCAATTCCTCCCGCGCGGCCGCCCGGCGGCGCTGCGGACCGAGAGCATTTTCATGCAGCAGATGCGCCTGCTCTTTGATTCACTGCAGTCGGCCGAAATGGGGGGATTCTGATGATCACCGGCCAATCGAATATTCTGGAATACAGCAACGTTCCGCCGCCCGGCGACGACCGGCGATGGAGGCGAATCAAGTCCGTGCTGTTTCCGGTGTTGACGTTCCTGCTCGTCTGCGGCGTGCTCGAAGCGGTCGTCCGCGCGGGCTGGGTGCAATCGTTCATTCTCCCTCCGCCATCAGAAGTCGCGTCCGCGCTGTTCGAGCGCAACACCGATCTCTGGTACGGCTTCCTCCAAACCGCACTGGCGGCCGTCACGGGGTTCTGCCTCAGCATCGTGCTGGGCGTGATGATCGCGGTTGTGCTCTCCAGCAGCCGCATCGCGCAGCAGGCGCTGTATCCGTACGCCGTATTCTTCCAGACGGTTCCGATCATCGCGATCGCGCCGATGCTGGTGATCTGGACGGACACCAAGTTCCAGACCGTCTCCATCGCGGCCTGCATCGCGTCAATCTTCCCAATCATCGCCAACACCTATGCCGGCCTGACCAGCACCGATCCGGCGCTTCGCGAGTTGTTCAAGCTGTACGGGGCGTCGTCGGTCAGCACGCTGGTGAAATTGCGCCTGCCCTGGGCGCTGCCATCGATCCTCACCGGCCTGCGCGTCTCGGCGGGGCTCGCGATCATCGGCGCGATGGTAGGCGAATTCGTCGGCGGCGGCGGGCTCGGATCGGTCATCGAAAGCGCCCGCACCCAGATCCGCACCGACAAAGTCTTCGCCGCCGTCCTGCTTGCGTCACTGATGGGCCTGGCGCTATTCACACTCGTCAGCCTGCTGTCCCGCCTGGCACTGCGGCATTGGCATCCGTCTGAAAAAGACTTGTAAATACGGGGTTGGCCACAGAGGCACGGAGACACAGAGTGGAAATACGAACAGGGGGAAACCGCAGAATACGCTCATTTCGCAGATAGGAATTACGTATTAAAATCTGCGCAATCTGCATAATCTGCGGTTGCATATTCCCTCGTATTTATCTCTGTGTCTCCGTGCCTCTGTGGCCAATCTTCCGTACGATCGTGGAATCCAAAACAGGAGATGCCTGATGCGTTGGTTGATGTTCGCGATCGCAATTGCATTGACTGCCCCACTCGCGCGGGCGCAAGTCACGTTGCAGCTGAATTGGAAACCCGAGCCGCAGTTCGGCGGGTTCTATACCGCGCAGGTCGAAGGGTATTACAAAGCCGAAGGTTTGGACGTCACTGTCGAAGCCGGCGGCGCCGGCACGCCGACTGTGCAGATGGTGGCGGCGGGTCGGGTGCCGTATGGGATCGTCAGCGCCGATGAGCTGGTCATCGCCCGGGCACGCGGGCTGGATGTCGTAGCGCTGTTCGCTGTTTACCAGACCAATCCGCAAGGCATCATGACCCGCGCCAGCCGCGGCTTTGCCGACATCGGCGACGTCTTCAAGCAGCCGGGCATTCTGGCAATGCAGAAGGGGCTGCCGTACGCGCTGTTTCTGGAAAAGCGATACGGGTTCGACAAGCTGTCGATCGTCCCGTCCCCTTTTGGTGATCTCACGGCCTATCGCACGCGCGAGGCGTATGCGATGCAGTGCTTCGTCACCAGCGAACCCCTGGCCGCGAAGAAGATCGGCATCGAGCCGAAAACATTCCTGATCGCCGACAGCGGCTACAACCCGTATACAACGGTGCTGGTCACGCGCGGCGAGCACCTCAAATCAAACGAAGCCGACGTGAAGAGAATCGTCGCCGCCGTCGCCAAAGGCTGGCGAACCTACCTCGACAACCCCGCCAAAACCAACGAGTTCATGGCCAAGCTCAACCCCAGCATGGACGCCCAGACATATCAGGCATCGGCCGATGCACAGAAACCGCTGATCGAAACAGAGCAGACCAAGACCGGCGGCCTGGGTTTGATGACGCTGGACCGGTGGAAGGCGCTGATTGATCAGTTGGTGGACTTGAAGGTGATTGAAAAGCCGATCGATGCGGCGGCGTGCTTCGTCAGCCCGAAATAGAACGTATTCTCACCGTAGCTTCGGGGGTAATGCGAACACCGGTGGAACCACCGCATGCTCACCCGGCTTTTTTACGCATCATGCTCGCCACCGCCTCGGCGATCAGTTGCGAGCGACTTTGCTTTCGACGGGCTGCATGGGCATCGACTTTTTTCAGCAAGTCGCGTTCCATGCTGATGCGGATTTTTTCCGCGCCCTGTCCAATGCGCGGCCGGCCCGGACGACGGGCAAGTTGGTGACGTTTCTTCTCCTGGGGCGTCAGTGCACGGGAATGATCCGCGACGAATTCGGCGTCGAATTTCTCCGTCGCCCGCTCGAGATCTGTCGCCGACATCTTGTTGTATGGAATCGGCAGTCTGGAGTTCAGTGCTTTCCTGTTCATTTTCGTCTCCCGCCCCATTGCCTAATTCTATGGAAAGACCTCAGCAACGAAACACCCGCGGCCATTGACCGCGGGTGCCTCTTTCCCTGTTGTTTTACCTCGGTGTTGTCCGTAGTGAATTTCGTAGTCACCCGGCTTCAGGCAGTCAGCCAGCCTTGGCCGGGTAGTGAGGGACTGATGACGGACTTGCCGGATGCGGGATCGGGCCGGCGTGGGCACGGGGGTGGGCGCCGTCGTAGACCTCTTTCATCCGCTTGGTGGTCAGGTGCGTGTAGACCTGGGTCGTGCTGAGCGACTGGTGCCCAAGCAGTTCCTGGACGCTGCGCAGGTCGGCGCCGTTGTTCAACAGATGCGTTGCGAAGCTGTGACGCAGCGTGTGCGGGCTGATGCCCGGATCGAGGCCGGCGATCGAGAGATATTTATCCAGCTTCCGGCGGACCGAGCGGGTGCTCAGCGGTTCGCCGTGCTTATTGAGGAAAACTTTGTGCGTGTACTGCGTGTTCATCTTCGGGTCGGCCTGGCGGACGCCGAAGTAGCGCTTCAGCGCCGAGATCGCCTGCGAGCCGATCGGCGTGAGCCGATCCTTGCGGCCTTTGCCGCGGACGCGGAGGACGCCTTCGTTCAGGTCCATATCGCCCATCTCGAGTTCGACGAGCTCGCTCACGCGGATGCCGGACGAGTAGAGGATTTCGAGCATCGCCTTGTCGCGGGCGCTCAGCAGGTCGGCGTCGCCGGGGGCCTCGAGGAGCTTCTGCACCTGTTCCAGGTCCAGACACTTGGGCAGGCGTTTTTCCTGCTTGGGTGTGCGGATCGTGCTGAGCGGATTGACGCTCACCACGCCGCGACGGATCAGGAACTTGTAGAAGCTGCGCAGCGTCGCCAGCTTGCGGGCCGTCGTGCTCTTGGTGTAGTTCTGGCCGTACAGATAGGCCAGAAACTCGCGCACGTTCAGGGGCTCGACCGCCAGTTG
>JACMML010000035.1 GCA_014379105.1 Phycisphaerae bacterium | reverse complement strand
TTGCTCAGATGAAAGGCGATTCATCTCTTAAATCTGCGCAATCTGTGTAATCCGCGGCCCATTCTGCTCTGATGCAATCAGCGGACAAAGTTGAAAAAGCCCGCCTTGCCAAATCGACGGCAGTGTACAACAATAAGGCCAGTTTAGTAGGTTTTTCAGAGCAACAGACGCCATGACTTTTACGAAATCCACGACGAAGACCACGGCCTGACCCAGCAGCCCTTCCTGCTGTGTCAACGTGAGCGAGTCCGGATCGATCGTGAAGGTGATCATCGGCGATGTTGCTTTTTGTGTTTCTCAGTTTCCCGTTAATTGTCTGGTTATCTGGTGTTTGGGATTTTGTTGTTTAGTAACTTGCGGAGTCAAACATGTCTGTGAACGTTGCTGTCGTGGGCGCGACCGGTGCCGTGGGCGAAGAATTCCTTCGCGTGCTGGCGGAGCGCGATTTTCCGATCAGGAACCTCAAGCTGCTCGCATCCGCGCGCAGCGCCGGCAAGACGGTGACATTCAAAGGCCAGACCTACACGATTGAAGAATTGACCAAAGACAGTTTTGAGGACATCCAGATCGCGCTGTTCAGCGCCGGCGGATCAATCAGCCGAGAATTCGCACCGGCCGCTGTGAAGTCGGGCGCGGTGGTGGTGGATAATTCATCGGCGTTTCGCATGAAGGACGGCGTGCCCCTGGTTGTGCCCGAGGTGAATCCCGAGCAGATCCACAAGCACAACGGGCTGATCGCCAACCCCAATTGCAGCACGATCATCATGAACGTCCCGATCTGGCCGCTGCACCGGGCAAATAAGATCAAGCGCCTCGTGGTCAGCACGTACCAAGCCGTCAGCGGTGCCGGCGCGTGGGGATTATACGAACTGGAAAAGCAGCAGAAGGACTTCGCGGCGGGGAACCAGATCACCAGCGAGAAGTTTCCGCACCAGATCTTCAACAACCTCTTCAGCCACAACACCACCATCGGCGACGATGGCTATAACGAGGAAGAAACCAAGATGGTGAAGGAAACCCGCAAGATCTTCGCCGACCCGAAATTCATGCTGACCGCCACCTGCATCCGCGTGCCGATCCCGCGCGCGCACTGCGAGAGCATCAACATCGAGTTCACCCAGCCGATCACGCCTGACGAGGTTCGCGCAATCCTGTCCAAATCGCCCGGTGTGAAAATCGTGGACGACCCGCAGAGCAACACCTTCCCCATGCCCCTAGCCGCCAGCGGCCAGGATCTGGTGCTGGTCGGCCGAATCAGACAAGACATCTCCCGCGACGATGGCCGCGGCATCGAGCTATTTGTCTCCGGAGATCAAATCCGCAAAGGCGCCGCGACGAATGCGGTGCAGATCGCGGAGAAGCTGGTTTGATCGGCGTTCGGTTAAACACATTCGTAGGCGGGTTGCTGCCGGTCGGTTAAGCTGGCAAAGCGCGGAGAGATTTGATCCTTATCCGTGATCAGAGAGCGATGCTTTATGCTGCCTCCCCCCATCCCGAAGCATCATTCACCGCCGGCTCGCTCGCGGCCGCGGTTGAGGCTCTTGCTAACGATTGCCGGTGGCATTGTCGTATTGGCTGCCGTCGGGGGCGGACTGCTGCTCTACGGGCACAAGCTTCCAACCCGCATCGATGGTTCCCGCGCTGAGCAACGTTCCGAGATCGTCGCCGCCTTGGCGACAAATCAGTCGGTAGGCGATCCGGCGCTTACGCGCCAGGTTCAACCGCTGCTCAAACGCCTCGGGGAATCGCTATTGAAGCATGATCCGTCATCAATGGATCAGCAATTCGACTTCGAACGGATGGTCAAAGAAATCGAGCGCCTCCCAATACCACCAAAGATTTCGCCAAAGAACCGCGCCGGCTTCGCCGCCGGTTTAAAGCAGGGCATCCGGCAGCAATTCAGTGTCACGGGCACGATGGGAGGGTGGAATCAGCATAATATTCGTAGTGTTCGCCCGGTGCTTGATGCCCCTGGCGATGTAGTAGTTTATGTCGTACTGCATCAAGCCAGTGGTCCCTCGCGGATGCGATTCTGGCTTCACAAGACGAACAATTGGCGTGTCTACGATTACGAGGATCTCACGATAGGGTTGCGCATCAGTACAATAATGGGGCAAATGCTGGGCTCTGTTGGAAGCCCGGCCGAAGCGCGGGTAATTCAAGACCTCCAGGCGATTCCGAAAGCACTTGTGGCGATAAATGGAGGGGACTTCAAAGCCGCCGAAGCCGCGCTCGACTCAATCTCCGACGAGAATCTCCCACCAAACCTGCTTGCGACCGTCTACGCAACCCGCACATCCGTTGCGCTTATGCAGCAAGATTCAGCTGGCGCGCTACGGTTTGCGAATCGGGCGATCGAACTTAATCCGGACGTCGTGCTCACATATCTTCTGAAGGCGGCTGCGCATAACGCGCTGGGTGCCCACGAAGAGGCGCTTACGGCGATGAAGACCTACCACGACGCGTTAGGCCCGACCGGCCTCGGCAGTTATCAGCAGGCTGTGGCATTAGTCGCGCTAAAGCGGCAATCCGAAGCGCTAGTGGTGCTACAAGCAGGTCTCGCGGACGAGCCCGAATCGATCGACTGCAACTACTTCCTAGCAACCCTCGATTCAGCAGACGCGCAAGCTATATTCCGCTCGCATGCCGAAAACCGGACGTTTCCGGCAGCGGCGTTCCGGGAATTGTGCGCGGCGTTTGACCGGAATGGATCGAGCATTGGATTAATCAACTTTGTCGAGGCGCAGGGCCCAGCTCAAGGCGATACGATCGATGTCCGCTTTTACCGCGCCGCTGGTTTGGAATACCAAAAGCGCTACGCTGAGGCGGCCGCCTTGTTTGTAAAGGAACTGAAGACAGAGGATGCTTTTTACAAGGACGCGGTGCTGCCGCGCTATCTCACTTGCATGGTTGCCGCAGGCCTGCCTCTCGAGGGATACCGTGCGACCGGACAACCCGAAGCCTCGTTCGCGCATCTCTGCACTGCCCTGGCGACCGATGACCCAGCGCTCGCCAAGCTCTATGAAGAGCACCTGGAGCGGCATCCTGCCGACGCCCATGCGTGGGATCGAAAGGGCCTGTGGTTAGTGCGACAGGACCGCTTCGCAGATGCGGTGGAAGCCTATGACCAAGCTATCCGCCAAAGCCTGAGCCCCGAGTCGATCGATGGCATAAATGCTCGTCGTATGTATGCCCTGTTTAAGCTCGGAAAAGGTCTGGAAACATTCCGTAAATTACCCAGCCAAGTAGAGCGATTTGATCAACTGGCATCTCTTTTTGCGGGTGAAAGACAAGTAACCGAACTCGCAGAACTGATTGAAGTTCACAGCAAGGCAGAGCCGCAGTCTAAAGCGATTGCGCCATGGCGGGGTGAACTGGCGTATTTGAAAAAAGACTATCGACATGCGATCACAATCCTGCGACCTTTGCTGGATAGACCCGACGACAATCTCGCGTGGACGATTAGCGATCGATTGGTCCGTTCCTATTCCGCGATTGGTGAATTTGAACAAGCACTGGAAGCTGCCGGTGCCGACGCGGAAAAACGCGACGCTCTGCATCTCACACTGATCGCGGCCGCACGTGGCGACGTCGCCGCAACCCACGCCGCTGTCGTCCGCGCGCTGCGCGATGGGTACGACAAGGAGGATATGCTTGACGATCCCGACATCGGACCGATCGTAAACACGCCGCCCTTCGCCGAAGTGCTCAATCGCCTGAAGCCGCCTGCCACCGCTCCGACGTCGACGCTTAATCCGCAGCCACATTGAGCCCCGGGCACGACCGGAAAAGCAACCATACTGGACCGTTTGGGAAATTTCTATCGGTAGATCGTTGGATTTTTCTCCCACTATCGACCATGTTTTGCATGGGGTTACAACAATAGGATGGAGCACAACAATGAATACGCAGCAAGTAGCTGATCGATTAGTCGAACTCTGTCGCGACGGAAAAAACATGCAGGCGCTCGACGAGCTATACGCCGACGACATCGTCTCGACCGAGATGTGCGCCGGCCCGGAGATGCCTAAGGAGATGAAGGGGATTGAGGCGATTCGCGGGAAAAGCCGGTGGTGGTATGAGAACCACATCGTTCACAGCGGCACCACTGAAGGCCCGCTGGTGGCCGGGGCGTTTTTCTCGGTGGCGTTCAAGTACGACATCACGATGAAAGCGAACAATCAACGCTTCATGCTCGAAGAGATCGCCGTGTATCGCGTCAAGGACGGCAAGATCATCACCGAGCAATTCTTCTATCCGATGGAATGATCTGAACGCGTCGGCAATACGGAAATGCGTTTTGTCCACGAATCTGCACGAATTGGCACAAATAAGAGTTGGTGAAATTATGGTGGGCAGAATACAGGTAAACGTGTGTCCACGGCGTTTGATGGAAATGAATTTCAACTTTATCTGCGTTCATCCGCGTTCATCTGCGGCCTGATTTGTCTTGGATTCGGGATGGATTACCCTAGGCCGCATGGATGACGTTTCACTGCCGCGGCTGCTGGAGGTCGCTCGCGAAGCGGCGATTGCGGGGGGAGGGCACGCGCTGCGGTACTTTAATCGCGGCGTGGATGTGGAACTTAAATCCGACAACTCGCCGGTTACCCGAGCCGACCGCGAGGCCGAGCAGATCGTGCGGGATTCATTGCTCGCGCGGTTCCCTACGCATTCGGTTCTTGGCGAAGAACACGGGGCAATCGCCGGCGATCCGGATTATCAATGGGTGATCGATCCGATCGACGGGACCAAGTCATTCATCCACGGCGTACCGCTCTACACCACGCTCGTCGGCCTGCAGATTCGCGGCAAACCGGCGGTGGGTGTGATTTACGCGCCTGCCCTGGATGAGATCGTCGCGGCGGCCGTGGGGCTGGGGTGCATGTGGAACGGGACGCCGTGCCGCGTGTCTGATGTGAATGCTTTGGACAAATCGCTGATTCTCTGTAGCGACAGCATCATGGCGCAGGACCGCTCGCCGGCGTATCTTGACCTGGCGCGGCAGTGCAAATACTCCCGCACCTGGGGCGACGCCTACGGCTACATGCTCGTCGCCACCGGCCGGGCGGAGATTATGATCGACCCGGCGATGAACCCGTGGGATTGCTGCGCACTGATCCCCGTCATCACCGAAGCCGGCGGCGTGTGCACGAGCTGGAAAGGTGAATCAAGAATCGACGGCGGCGATCTATTCGCGTGCAACGCGGCACTCGCCAGGCCGGTGAGCCAGATTCTCGCGGCCGGCTGATTGCGGGCGAATGATTGCAGGCGGTTGATTCTATTGCTCAAAATTCGGCTTGATCGGCGTGCCTCCTTGCCGGCTGGATTGCTCGGCGAGGCTCAATACCGCGATCACCTTCCGCGCCGATTCCGGCGTGACCGCCAGCGGCTCGCCGAGGATCAGGTGATCCGCGATGTTGCGATAGAATCCGTCCCAATCGCTTTTCAGGTACGGCACGCGCGTCTCCACGCGTGACCCGCTCGCATGGCTGACCACCTTGAGCGTCTCCTTGGATTCCCAATCCCAGCCGGCCTTCTCGATTCCGCCGAGCGTGCCGAGGATGCGCCAGCGGGCCTTGTCGATCGCGTTGATCGCGCCCTGTTCGATGAACGCGCTGCGCTGCCCGGCGAAGCGCACGTAGGCGCTGGTGTAATCTTCGTTGGTCACGCCCTGCCACTTGAGCTTTTTAAAATCGCCGCTGATTGATTCGATCTTGTGCGGAATGAGCTGGAGGATCCAATCGACAAAATGCGCCCCCCAGTCATAGAACGCGCCGCCGCTGATGTCTTTGCTGGCGCGCCACCAGTCGGCCTTGGGTTCGCCGTAGTTGCCAAAGGCGCACTCGATGTGGAATACGTCGCCGATCAGCCCTGAATTGATCACCTTCTGAATGGCCATGAAATCGCCGTCCCAGCGGCGGTTGTGGAAGACGGTCGCCATCTTGTTCACCTTGCGCGCGGTGTCGATCAGGCTCGTCGCTTCGTCTACGGTTATCGTGTACGGCTTCTCGGTCACCACGTGCCGGCCGCTGTTGAGCACCTGCAGGGAGAGCGGCGCATGGGTGTTGTGCGGCGTGATGACGATCACCATTTCGGCGTCGCTCTTCTCCAGCATGGCATTCACATTGTTATACGTCTGGATGTCGTCGCCCAACTCGGCTTTGGCGGTTTCGGTGCGCTTCGGATCGACGTCGCAGACCGCCACCGGCGTCATCAGGTTTTTGCGGCATGAGAGGAGGTGCGTTTTGCCCATGTTGTACGCCCCGCCATACCCGATGCAGGCGCACTTGATCGACTTTGTCTGCCAGTCTTCCCCGCAGACAAAACGCACCGCGCGGACGAATAGTCGCTGCCATTGCGGGTGCGAAATCCCCGCGAGCGAATGGCCGGTCGCGAAATGCACCACCTGTCCGCCGCCATGCGGCTTCACATATAGCAGCGGCTCGCGGCGGCCATTGAGCCAGGCATCGACCAGCACGCGGTATTCGCCGAGCGGTTCCAGTGCGTGTACTTCGTCATCCAGGCGAAAATCGTGCATTCGGTGCGTGATCGGATGATTGGCGTCAACGACATTCGCCTGATGCTCCATGATCGCGCCGCTGGCGATCCGGCTGCCGATGAGCTTGCCAAACCCCGCGTGCGACTTGTTAGTCCCCGCCGCGGTGTGGATGCTGACCAGGCCGCGTCCGGATTGGACAAAGTTGATCAATGAATCGAGGCCCGCGCTATCGAAAAAATCGCCATCGGTGAAGAGCACCACCGCCGCGAAATTCCCCAGGCTCCTGGCGGCCGCGGCGTCGCGCGTGGCGGTCACGGTCATGCCGGCGCGCGTCAACGCTTCGGACAAAATGGCCGACGCCTCCGCATAACGGTGCAACGCGATTTCTCCGCCGGTGATGATCAATACATTGTGATTCATAGTCATCTATTGCCCTTATGATAAATGCGCTCGCGAAGACGCGAAGGAGCGAAGGGAACGCGAAGAATGCAAAACCCTAAAGATGTTTAACCGCAGATTACGCAGATTCAAATTTCTATATAAGAAATCTGCTCAATCTGCGGTAAAGTATTCTTCGCGTTCCCTTCGCTCCTTCGCAACTTCGCGCAAGATTTAATTCAATGTCTGAAATGACGCCGACCTGTGACAATCATCGTCGCGTTGCGCTGGTTCACCAGGTCGATGGTCTCCTGGTCACGCACGCTGCCGCCGGGCTGGATGATTGCGGTGACGCCGGCATCGAGCAGAAGTTGCGGCCCATCGGGAAACGGGAAGAACGCGTCGCTGGCGGCCACCGCGCCGATCGCGCGCGGGCCGGCTTTTTCGATCGCGATGCGGGACGCGCCGACACGATCCACCTGCCCGCCGCCGATGCCGATAGTTGCTCCGGATTTGGCGATGACGATCGCGTTGCTCTTCACGTGCTTCACCGCGATCCATGCGAGCTTCAGGTCCGTAAGCTCCTGATCGGTCGGCTGACGCGCGCTGACGACTTTCCATTCGGTTTCGATAATGCCAATGTCGTCCGCGGCCTGCACGAGCATGCCGCCGGCGATTTTGTGCATACTGTATTTCGTGGCACGGGCTTCCAGCCCGTGAATCATGGGCTGGAAGCCCATGCCACACTCCAGCAACCGGCAGTTCTTCCAGCGTTGTTTGAGAAGCTCCAATGCTTCAGGCGCGTAACCGGGTGCGACGATTACCTCAAGGAACTTTTGACCTTCGACAATCTTTTGTGCCGCGTGCAGATCAATGACCCGATTCACCGCCACGATCCCGCCGAACGCGGCCACGGGGTCGCTGTCGTATGCCTTGACGAATGCGGTCGCAATATCGTCGCCGCCTGCGAAGCCGCACGGGGTCGCGTGCTTCACGATGCACGCCGCCGGCGATTGCAGGTCCGTCACCGCAGCCAGCGCCGCGTCGGCGTCCAATAGATTGATATAGCTCAATTCCTTGCCGTGCAGTTGCGACGCTTGAACAACCGACGCGCTCGCAGTCGCTTCATCTGCGGAGTAAAGCGCCGCTTTCTGGTGCGGGTTTTCGCCGTAGCGAAGTGATTGTTTCTTTTTCAGCGTGAGCCGGATTTCGTCAGGCAATTCGCCGGCGGGCGCGGGCTCCGCGCTTTTCCCGTACGCAGGTGCCATCAGATATCCCGCAATGGCGGCGTCGTAGCGGGCGGTGTGATCAAACGCCTTCTGCGCCAGCTTCAGCCGGTGCTTGCCGCAGGTGCTTCCATTGTGCTGGCGGAGATCGCCGAGGATTTTGTCGTATTGGTCCGGGCTGGTGACGACCGCCACAAACCGATGATTCTTCGCGGCCGACCGCACCATGCTCGGACCGCCGATGTCGATGTTTTCGATCGCCTCGTCGAACGTGACGCCGGGTTTGTCGATCGTCTGCTGGAACGGGTAGAGGTTGATGCAGACCAGATCGATCGGCTCGATGCCGTGCTCGATCATCGATTTTACGTGCGCCGCGTCGTCGCGCAGCGCCAGCAGCCCGCCATGGATTTTTGGATGCAGCGTTTTGACGCGCCCGTCCATCATCTCGGGGAACCCGGTGATTTCCGACACGTCCGTCACAGCCAGTCCCGCGTCGCGCAGGAATTTCGCCGTCCCGCCTGTCGAGAGCAGCGCCACGCCGAACTCATTAACCAGCGCGGAAGCGAACTCCGCGAGCCCGCCTTTGTCGGAGACGGAAATAAGGGCGCGTTTAACGGGGATGAGATCGGACATAGGCGCGGATGACTCCTGATGACGAAGCGGCAAAACATAAGGGAATGGGGGGAGAAATTCGAATGACGAAGTCGGAAATCCGAATCAAGTCCGAATGACGAAACCCGAATGACGAATCAATGCACGAATTTTCAATGCTCGAATGAATATGACGCGGCCATTCGTTCATTCGGATTTGATTCGTTATTCGAGTTTCGTCATTCGGATTTTTCCTATTCTTCCACCGACTGATACCGGTACATCGCCCGATACAGTCCTGTCACCAGTTCCGGTTTGACGACCTGCGGCCGGTACTTTTCGTTGCGGGGCTGGAGACGCAGGATCGATTCGCCGTGCTCGTTTTGTTCGAAAAACACGCGCTTAAATGTCGTCTGGCCGTCGTCGAAGCGGACGAAGCAGTCGTCGCCCGGGCGGTTGGCGGCGGCGGGTGAGAAGATCACGATGTCGCCGGGCTGATATTTGGGCGACATGCTGTCGCCGTGCACGCGGGCGGCGAATGCGTCGGGATCGTGCAGGTCGGGGCAGCCGACATAGTCGTCCGCCACGCCGCGGGGGTAGGAAAGATCGGTGAAATCCTTCGGATAGCCCGCCGACACGCGGTTGACGATGGGGATCGCGTTCATCCGCACGTTCTCGACATTCCCCACCGATCGCTCGACCAACTCGTGCAGCATGCCCGAGGTGTACGCCGAGTCTAAATCCGAGGGGAGAGGGGAGAGGCGTGAGGCGTGAGAATTAGAAGCGTCTTCCGACTTACGCCTCACGTCTTCACCCTCACCCCTTTCCTTGCTCAGCAGGGAATTCAGCATCTCCCGCACGTCGCGCGGCGTCCGCATCAGGTGAGCCTGGCCGACGAGTTCACCGGTTGTAAAACCCAGCGTCTGCTCGAGACTGCGCAGCTTTGGATCGCTCGGCGGGTTGCTGACGCGCCCGGTCTCGATCAGCGAAAGATACGGCTTGGAGATGCTCGACCGCCCGGCCAGCTCGTCCAGAGTCAGGCCCAGGCGCAAACGGGCGCGGCGAATTTTTTTTCCGATTGATTCCATGATGCGTCTGACACAAAGTCCTACCAACACATAAACAGCTTTTCAAGAGAATTATCGTACATTTACCTAACAAATTTTCGCCTAACGTGTGTAAAATCGGTGTTGAAATGACCCGCAACATCGCATTCAACCCCAGATTGCTCATAATGGCGAAGAGATGAAGATCTACACCCGAACGGGAGACGACGGCACCACCGGCCTGATCGGCGGCGACAGAGTTCGCAAATCCGAGGCCCGCTTGGAATGCTACGGTACGGTTGACGAACTCAATGCCGCGCTGGGTCTGGGGCGGGTAAATGCGCCAATATGGGTGCATCCACTGCTGGAACCGGTGCAGAACGAGTTATTTGTGATCGGTTCCCATCTCGCCGCCCCGGAAAATGACCCAACGGCCCAGAAATACCTGCCACTGCTGGATGAAAGCCCGATCGCCCGGCTCGAGATGCAGATCGACCAGGCCGAGGCGGAATTGCCGCCGCTGCGGAACTTCATACTCCCCGGCGGCACCGAGCTCGCCGCCCGATTGCACCTGGCCCGCACCGTCTGCCGCCGCGCCGAGCGGCTGATCGTCAATTTCAGCTGGGACCGCCCGGTGAACCCGGTCATCGTCACCTACCTCAACCGCCTCAGCGACTGGTTATTCGTCCACGCCCGTTTGGCGAATCACCGCGCCGGGGTGGAAGACGTGATTTGGAAGCCTTTAAAGTAATACCTGACCTCAATATACACTTGATTTCAAATTAAGGTATTCTATAGTACTCTTAATCTAGAAATAAGGTGCTATTGATGTGGAAGCCTCCGGTTCCTGATTACGCAGAGATATTCAACGAACAAAACCCTTGGCACGCACTAGGCACGGTGCCTGATTCCCTGGTTAAACCACAGGCCCGATCATTTAGCGACTGCCTCTGGCGAAATCTGATGGCACCGGCCATCGACAGATACCACCTCATTATCGGCCCCCGGCGAGTTGGGAAGACCGTTGCGATGTACCAGACGGTGCGCCAACTGATCAACAGTGGAGTAAGTCCTTCGAAGTTATGGTGGCTGCACTTGGCGCATCCGGTCTTGATGCGTCACGACCTCGGTTCATTGATTCGTGCCATACTCGCCTCCTCGGGTCCGATTCCGGAACAGCCGCTCTATCTTTTTCTTGACGAAATCACCTATGCGCGCGACTGGGATACCTGGCTAAAGGTTTTTTATGATGAACGACATCCGATACGTCTGGTAGGAACATCAAGCGCCACTGCGGCACTGAGCCAGGGACGAGTTGAGAGCGGGATTGGTAGATGGACCGAGCACTATTTATCGCCGTGTCTGTACCCTGAGTATCTGAATTTGAGACGATTGACTTACCCGCGCCTTGATGCGGCATCACTTCTGGCGGGCATTGTTCAGGCGACAGAAAAGGTAAATGGAGACCCGCGTCGCGATCGCGAACTCCGCCGGTATACGTTCGTCGGCGGATTCCCGGAATTGCTGATGCAGCAGTCTGGTGCCGCCGTGGAGCCGACTCTTTTTAACGACGAGGAAGATCTCAACTCCGTGATTTTGCATTCACAGGGCGTCCTCAGGAGCGATGCTGTCCAAAAGACAGTTTACATGGATATTCCACAGGTATTTGGTGTGACCGAGCCGCTGAACCTCGAGCGGCTTCTCTATATGCTCGCGGGGCAAATAGGTGGAATTGTCAGCTTTGCGAATCTCGCGACTTCGCTGGGTCTTTCCGCCAAGACTCTCGAAAAATACTCCGCCTATCTCGAGCGATCCTATCTGACGTTTCTAATCCCTAACTATGCCCCGCGGGAAGAAACGGTGCAGCGGCGAGGACGAAAATCTTACTTCGTCGACGCCGCCGTGCGCAACGCCGCGCTCCAGAGAGGAATTCTTCCGCTTCGCGATCCCGCCGAAGAAGGATTACTGATGGAGAATGTCGCGGCCGCGCACCTTCACGCCTTGGCGCAGCAGGAAAACTCAAGACTCTATTACTGGCGCGACGGGCAAGATGAAGTGGACTTCATTTTCGAGGACACCGACGGACCCCTTGCCATCGAGATCGGCCGGTCTGGGTCACACTCTCGCCGTGGCATTGCCGCGCTGACCGCGAAATACCCGAAGTTTCAGGGACGCGCGTTTCTTGTCAGTCTCACCGCCTCCCCGCTTGCGCCGCAAAATGCTCCCGATGGCGTAGGGAGGATCAGCTTCGAAGCGTTTCTGCTTGCAGTCGGTCAAAGAGCCGAAGGCGCCCTGCGAAATCGAATGAATTGCGCCATACCGTGACTGGCGTTTGCATAGCAGAATTCACCTCCGTACTATCTCCCCTCCCTGTTTTCCCGAAAGAACACGATGAATATCCTGGTTGCCGACAAGCTCGCTGAAGAAGGTTTGGAATTCTTGACCCAGTCCGGCGTCTCGTACGACGTGAAGATCGGGCTGAAGGAAGATCAGCTCGCGGCCGAGGTGCCGAATTATGACGGGCTGATCGTCCGCTCCGGCGTCAAAGCCACCGCCAAGGTGCTCGCCAATCCCGGCAAGCTGCGCGCGATCGCCCGGGCGGGTGTGGGCGTGGACAATATCGATCTCGAAGCCGCGACGTCCAAGGGCATTTTGGTCCTCAATACCGCGGCGGCCTCGACGCTATCGACCGCCGAGCACGCGCTGGCGCTGATGTTCAGCCTGGCTCGTAAAATTCCCGCGGCCAACCACGGGCTGCGGTCCGGCGAGTTGGAATGGAAAAAACGCAGCATTTACCAGGGCACGCAGCTCGCCGGCAAGACGCTGGGCGTCGTCGGGCTCGGGAGAATCGGGCAGACCGTCGCGAGCCGGGCAATTGCGATGGAGATGAAAATCGTCGGCTACGACCCGTATTTCCCCAACGAGACCGCGCTGGATGGCCGCGTGAAGATGATCAAGGATTTTGACGAATTCCTCAGGCAGATCGATGTCATCACCTTCCACGTCCCCGGCGGCGAGCAGACGCGCCACCTGCTGAATCGCGAGCGCCTGTTTAATGTCGCCAAGCCCAATTTATTGGTGATCAACGATTCGCGCGGCGAAGTGGTCGATGAGATCGCGATCGCCGAGGCGCTGAACGCCGGGAAAATCGCCGGCGCGGCGCTGGACGTCTTCCAGACCGAGCCGCCGGCGAAGGATCATCCGCTCTTCAGTTGCGAGAATGTCGTCCTCACGCCGCACCTGGGCGCTAGCACCGACGAAGCGCAGACGGCCGTCAGCGTCGAGGCGTGCCGCGCGATGGTCGCGTTCCTGCAGACCGGCGAGATTCGCGGCGCCGTCAACGCCGGCGGCGTAAAACTCGATCTTCCGCCGGACGAAGCGCCGCTGGCCAAGCTGGCGTCGCGCATCGGCTCGTTGCTGGCCGGTTATGCCGAAGGCGGCTTCAAGACCATCACGCTCCGCGCCTCGGGCCCGCGTGCGCCCAAGTACCTGAACACCTTTCTGCGCCTCGCGACGGTCGAGCTGCTGAAGTCTCACCTGAGCGACCCGGTCAACGTCATCAATGTCGAGCATATCGCCCAGGAGCGCGGTATCGAGATGGTCAAGATCCACGAGCCCGAGCCGCCGCAGGGATTAGTCGGCGACATCATCGGCGTACGCGTGCAGAGCGCGGGTGCCAATGGTGAAAATGGTGAAAGCCACCGCATCCTCGGCACGGTCTACGCCGACGGACTCCCGCGCGTGCTGCGGTTCGATAATTTCGTCGTCGACATGGTCCCCGAGGGGGACATGGTCATCATCGAAAACGAAGACAAGCCCGGCGTCATCGGCGTAGTCGGCACCAGCTTCGGCGACGCCGGCGTCAACATCGCCGACATGGTCATCAGCCGCCATATCCCCGCCAGCGGAGAGGCGCGCGCGCTAATGGTGCTGAAAGTAGATTCCAAGCCCGACGACGGCCTGATTAATCGCCTGAAAGCGCGCCCGGGGATTACGCGTGTGAAGACCGTGAAATTGCCGAAGCGCGACGCGTGAGAGCGGACGACGTGGTAACAAGGTGAACCATTCCTGCCACCCTATCACCTTGTCATCCTACCCACTCACCCTGTCATCTCTCCCCCTCGGCGGCGACTATGATTGCGGTCGTTGCACCAAAGGGTTTTGATGAGGTCATCTGCATCGTTTGAAGCGTTGGAATTGCGCCGCCTCTTCGTCACGCTCGCACCGGACGTGACGTTCGGCTACGACGGTTCGATCGCCCCGCCGGACGAATCTGGCGGATTGAGCTACAGCTATAATTTCATCGGACTCACCGGCCGCGGCGTTATTGTGACCCGCGGGGTGTACGACGGGCGTAACGACAGCCGGGTGGACACGCTGCAGCGTTACCGCGCTGACGGCACACCGGACCCGGCCTTCGCGACGCCGACTCTCCCTTCGGACACCGACGTGCTGGGGACGGGCGCGGACGTTATTTCCAAAACATCTGTGACGGACGCAGAAGGTCGAACGCTGATTGCGCGCGCGACCGATGACAATTTCGTCTACGTCTCCCGCTACCGCGTCGACGGCACGCCCGACCGCGCCTTCGGGCACAAAGGCATGACGCGGCGAAAGCTGCCGGTAACCATCGGCGAGCGCTATCACGGCGGCGGCGTTGAACTCGCGGTCATGGCCGACGGCACCGTCTTTGTGGCGGCGGGCGCGCAGTATTATTCCGAAGCCAGACCGCCCGCCGCGGGTATCGACGCCGCCTACGCGTTCAAACTCACGCCCGCCGGCCAATTCGATGACGCCTATGGCAACGGCGGCGTTGCGACAGTCGCGAACGTACAGCGGCAATTCGCCATCACCAACTTCTTCGGTGTCGATGCGCACGGCCGGCTGATCGTCAGTACAACGTCGGTCGGGAAGCGGTTTACCGTGACGCGCTACGCCGCCGACGGCACGCTCGATCCGTCATACGCCAAAGGCGGCACGTACACGCTCCGGCTGGCGGATTTCCCGCGGTTCGAGAAGTTCGCCGCCACCCTTGATTCGCAAGGCCGTGTGCTGATCGCACGCAGCCGCACGACCGCGTCGATCACGCGCCTCAACGAGCGCGGAAGAGTTGACCCGACGTTCGGCACAAATGGCACCGTCGCCGGTCTGAGCGCCACGGCCGAGCAGTACATCGACGGCGTCTTGCCCGCAACTGACGGCAGCGTGACGCTGCTGATCAAAGACCGCGCCGGCGAATTCGCAAACGCCACCGTGTTCTTGATCGGTCTGCACGCCGACGGCTCGCGCGATACCCGCCTGGGCAGCGGCGGCGTAGCGCGGGTCGTCAACGCCTTTGCCGGCGCGGAGCTGCTCGCCCGCTTGTCCGATGGCAACTACCTCATCGAGCCGATCGCGAACAGGCAATTGACCAAGTTCGCCCCGATCCGCCCGTTCGCGTTGTCGCCAGCCACCGGCAAGTTGACGTTCTTCCAGAACCCCACCGACGCGTCCAACACCAATATCCAAATCGCCGCCCGCAACGGCGGCACGCGCGTCACCTATAACGGGCAATCGACCGACTACGGCGCCGGCGCCGTGCGGTTGATCGAGGCTACGCTCAATGACGGGACCAATGTCTTTGACTCCTCGCTCGACGTCCCCACCACCGTCTCCGGAGGCACTGGCGCCGATTACATCACCACCGGCGACGCCGACGACCGGATCTCGACAGAGTTCCGATTTAGGTCCGACGCGCCCGACGGCTATTCCCAGATCAACGCCGGTGGCGGCGCTGATTATATTTTCCTCGGCACCGCCGGCCGGCACGGTTACACCGTCGACGCCGGTCCTGGCGGCGGTCAGGTCACCGGCGGCGACAACGGCCGCGGGAACATCACCGTCACCGGCCGCAGCGGGCATTGGGATATCGGCCTTAGCAGCGCCAAGGCGGTGAACGTTCGCCTTGCCGGCCATAACGCCGACGTGATCGTCAAAGGCCTGACCACCACCGTCGATCTCACCGGCGTGACCGAGTCCAACGTCCAGGGCAGCATCAACAACGACCGCATCACCACCGGCCCGGGGCGTGACCGCATCTACAGCTTCGGCGGCAACGACACGATCGCCACCGGCGCCGGCGACGACTTGATCTATGGCGATCTCAATTTGGACCCCGGCGTGGACGGCGGCGCAATCGACGAGGCCCGCGCGCCACGCTTCGTCGGCCGCGACGACCGGATTGACGCCGGCGCGGGCGACGATCTTGTCTACGACCTCTACGGCAATAACACGGTCACCGGCGGCGCCGGCGACGACACGCTCACCACCGGCGACGGCCAGGACCGCATCTTCGGCGGCGTTGGCCGCGATCTCATCCGCGGCGGCGCACGCAACGACATCCTCTACGGCGAAGCCGGCACAGACCATCTTTTTGGCGGCCGCGGCGACGACCTGATCTACTCCGGCATTGCAGGTGAACCGCCGATCCGCGACATCATCGACGGCGGCATCGGAGACGACAGGTGGGTCGGTGATGAGATCGATGAACTGACGAGCATTGAGAATCGACGGCTTGTCGAGTGACGCGGTTTGAAGATGACAAGGTGATAGGGTGACAGGGTGAGAGGGTGACAAGGAATGGTTCACCAAATCACCTTGTCACCCTGTCATCCGCTCTCCCACTCGCCCACTCAACGACTTGCCGATACAACTTCCCCAATGTCCATCGAGACAAAACTCGCCGTGCTGGCGATCGCGAGCTATTTTCTCGGCTCGGTGCCGTTCGGGCTCATCATCGGCCGACTCAAAGGCATCGACCCACGCACCGCCGGCAGTGGGAACATCGGGGCGACGAACGTCGGGCGACTGCTGGGCGGCAAATATTTCGCGCTCGTCTTCACACTCGATCTCCTCAAAGGCCTGCTCCCGATGCTGCTGGCCGCGTGGCTGGTGCGGCATTTGGCGGATAACGACAAGCCGTACCTGATGTGGATGCTGGTCGGCGCGGGATCGATCGCCGGCCATCTGTTTCCGGTCTATCTGAAATTCAAAGGCGGCAAAGGCGTCGCCACCAGCGCCGGTGTGCTGCTGGGCTTATGGCCGTTTTATACGCTGCCGGGTTTGCTCGTGGTCGGGTTGTTCATCGCGGTGTACGCGATCACACGGACCGTCAGCATCGGCTCAATCATCGGCGCCGGAGCATTCCCGATCGTCTACGTGCTGTTCGGCGTGTGGAAGCAATGGCCGGTCTTCACGACCCAACTGCCGCTGCTGATTTTCGCGATTCTGGTCGCGGTGATGATCGTCTGGAAACACCGGACAAATATCCGACGACTGCTCGCGGGAACTGAGCACTCGTTCAGAATGGAAACGCAGACGGGGGAGGAATTGGCCACAGAGACACAGAGGCACGGAGAGGAGAAAGACAGTTAACCGCGACTCGACTGAGCTCGTCGAAGTCAGATTGCGCAGATGACGCAGATCTTAAATAAAAAAGCGGATTTCTTAATCTGCGCAATCTGTGGATAAAACTCTCTTCGAATTCTTCTCTGTGTCTCCGTGCCTCTGTGGCCAATTCAAGTATAGCCAAATTCAAGCCGTCATCGCGCGGCCGCCGCGGAGGCCGATTTGGCCGGTGAGGATGTCGTCGTAGTGTTGCGCCCAGGCCAGGGCGGAGGCTTTGGAATCGAAGTTTCTGAAGGCCCAGTCGCGGCCGAGCGCGCCGGTCTGGGCGGACTTGGCGGGGTCGCTCATCCACTTGTTGATCGCATCCGAGATCGGACTCAACGCCACCGCGACCACTTCGCCGACGCTGTTGAGCGCGATCTGGCGAGACATCGCGACGTGATCGCTGATGATGACCGGCGTGCCGCAGGCGAGCGATTCGATCGCGGCGGTGCCGAAATTGTCGGAGTGGCTGGGCATCACCGATACCGTCGCGTCGGCAAAAGCGGCCGAGCGGATGTTGCCCTCGACCATGCCGGTGAAGATGACGCGATCGGTGATCTTAAATTCCTCGGCGATCCTCTTTAGCTCTTCGAGATAGCCGTCCTGACCGGTCGGGCCGGCGATGACAAGCATGGTGTTCTGGAGCGCGCCGGCGGCGAACGCCTGCATCAGGATATCCAGCCCTTTGCGCGGGTGCAGCCGGCCGAGGAAAAGTGCATACGGCGTGTCGCCGACGGCAGGGAAAGCGCGGCGGAACATCCCCTGGCTCGGCATGCGCTCGAACGGAGACAGGTCAACCGCATATCCCTGAATGATCGCCGGCGTCGAAAGCCGCCAGTCGCGCGTCAGCTCCTGCTCCAGGCTGTCGCTGTAATGCAGCGCCGACGCCTCGGCGAGATTCTTCTTCATCCGCACGGCCATGTAGATCTGCTTCTTCAGGCGCGATTGCTGCATCGACCACGGCTCGAGCGTGCCGTGCAGACTGAACAGGTACGGAATATTGGATTCGCGCGCGATCACCGCGGCCCGGTGCTGGATCTCTTCCCACAGCCCGTGAATGTGCAGCAGATTGGAGTTGGCGACGACGTCGCGCAGCACGCGGGAAATCTTGGGATGCCACGCCATCACCGCGGTGCACGGGCCGACCAGCTCGAGATAAGCGCCGCCGGCCTGCATGATCTCGGCGGCGGATGGATCAAAATCGTTGGCGTAGGTGCTGATGACGCTGACGGTCATACCCAACTCGACCTGGGCCTTGACCAGCGAGACCAACTGCGTCGTCGTGCCGCCGGCGCGGGGATCGACACTCGAGATTACATGAACAACATGAGGCAATGCGCCAGCCATCACGAACTCCGGCAAACGAAGGGTGCGTCACGCACGGTGGACCGAGGTTTGAATTCCTCATAGTGGCACGGGCTTCGGGCCCGTGTTTCATCAAACAAATCACGGGCTGGAAGCCCGTGCCACAATTATTCAGAATCGCAAAGCAAAGGCAGTATAGACCAGACGCGTGGTTTTGCCCAAAGCAATCCGGTTATCGGGCTTTAACCCGAGCATTTGTGGCAGTTTGCCGCAATTTCTTGCACGCGCTCACCGCTCTCGCCCGCCGCCTTTACGGCGATCGCGCTGTTTGGTGCGCTGGTTGCGCTTGGTCGCCCCATCGGGCCCGCGGTGCACCGGGTGGCGCGGCGTGGCCTGCTGCTGGGCGTGTTTCTTGCTCTTCTCGTTCTTCTTGGCTTCGCCGGCGCCTTGCCCGGCGCCGCGGGTGAGGATTTCGCGGACGCTCAGGTCCAGCTCGCGCCGAGCCAGATCCACGCGCGCGATGACCACCCGCGCGACATCGCCGATGCGAATCCGCTGTCCGGTGCGCTGGCCTTTAATAATGCCGGCCTTTTCGTCGACGTCCCAGCGATCGTTGAGCAGGTTGGGATACCGGATCAGCCCTTCGATCAGATATTGCTGCAACTGGATGAAGATGCCGAAATTAGTGACGCCCGTGACAACGCCGGTGAACTCCTCGCCGACGTGGTTTTGCATCAGCTCCAGGATCTTGATCTGCCGCAGCTCCCGCTCGGCGGCCTCGGAGCGGCGCTCGGTGTAGCTGATGTGCTTGCCCATCTCGGTGCAGTCAGCCAGCGAGGGAATATCCTGCATGTGCAGCTTGCCCTTGGATCGCCCGACCGGCCCGTTGCTGAAGTCCGCATCGATGGCCTCGAAAAAGGCATCGAGCAGACGGTGGATCGTCAGATCCGCATATCGGCGGATCGGGCTGGTGAAATGGCAATAGTGCGTGCTCGCCAGCGCGAAGTGGCCGATCACTTTTGGCGAATATTCCGCCCGCGTGAGACTGCGCAGGACGGCGAGATTAATCGCAAACGCCTCGGGCTTGTCTTTCACTTTGCTTAATAGCGCCTGAATCGCGTGCCGATCCACCTCGGCGGACATCACATGGCCGCACGCCTGCACGAAATGCTTCAACCGCTCGCCGGACTTCGGGTCCGGCTCCGGGTGCGTGCGACGCAGGAACGGCACATCCAGCACATCGAGCAGCCGCGCGACGGCCTCGTTGGCTTCGACCATGAACATCTCGATCAGCGTGTGCGTGAAGCTCGTGTCTTCCGGCACCGCGTCGGTCACCTTGCCCATGTCGTTCAAAACCAGCTGCATCTGCGGCAGATTCAGCACCAATTGCCCGGCCGCATGACGACGCGCCTGGATGCGCTTCGATAGCGCATTCATATCCGCCAGCAACTGGACGATCTGCGGCTCGTAGTCGCTTCGCTTCTTGTCCCCGTCCGGATGCGGAATCGAATCCGCCCCGTCGATGATCGCCTGCGCCTCGCGATAGCGCAGGCGCTTGCGGCTATGGATGATTGTGTTCGCGAATCGTGAGCGGATCGGATGAGCGCGCTCGTCAAACACGATGAACGCGCTTTTGCACAGCCGCGGCACGCCTTCCTGTAGTGAGCAGATGCCGTTGGAAAGTATCTCCGGCAGCATTGGAATCACATGCCCGGGGAAATACGTGCTGTTGCCGCGCTCTTTGGCCTCGACATCCAGCGGCGATTCGTCTTTTACAAAATAGCTGACATCGGCGATGTGTACGCCCAGTTCCCAGGTGCCGTCGTCGAGCCGGTTGAGGCTGATCGCGTCGTCGTAATCCTTGGCGTCGTCCGGGTCGATCGTGCAGATCATCTCGTGCGACAGATCGAGCCGCCGGTGCCGCGCGTCATCCAGCTTAAAGTTTGCCAC
>JACMML010000334.1 GCA_014379105.1 Phycisphaerae bacterium | reverse complement strand
GGGAGCTGCGCGCCGATACGCGTACACAATCGGTGCCGTGCATCGCACTAACCGGGTTTGCGGCGGATGGGGATCGCCGCCAAGCGCTTGAAGCCGGATTTGACGCCTACGTTTCCAAACCTTTCAGCGGCAGAGACTTAATTGACGCGGTGCGTGCATTGCTCAAAGACAAGCCGCTTCACGATTCACCTCACGATGGCGACGGTCACAAAACACCCGACCTCACCACAGAGCCGGGAGCCTGACACGCCGAGCGCGGCGACGATTGCTGTCGCTGCGGAAAAGCTTTTCGGCGGCGGTCGCGGCGTTTCCCGATTCGCGCGCTCGGGTATGCGCTACGTCAAGCTCAGTGGCAATATTATTCTCGTCGAGCAAAACACCAAAAAGCGCAGCGTGTGGGCCGCCAAGGCGCGGCTCGGACAGCGCATCGCCTGGGTGATGCGCAACGGCGATTATCTAGCCCGCGTCGTCGACGGCGAAGTCGTCATGCTCACTAAATAAGCGAAATTATGTCCGACAATCTTCAGATTATCGCGGCCGTGCCAAGCCTCGAAGCTTGATTTCACTCAATCGCGCAACGACAATCTAAAGATTGTCGGACGCTGTAGGCCCCCGGCGTGCTTGTTTTGCATCGCCGGGGGCCTAGTTCGGTGATTTGCCGAAGAGCTACTTTCTTGAGCCTTTGCTGGGCCGCGCCGCGCCGCGCGATTGTCCCACCGCTTGAGAATTACCGGCTCCTGATTTACTCACCATGATGCTGTATGAGCCGATCCCATCAACGGCGTTGAAATGTCGGACTTGGACGTAGTAAGCGCCCGGCGTAAGGTCAGCGATAATTCTCGCATTTTGGTTGTTTCCGCTGTCATCATCCTGAGTAATAAGTTTTGTTTGACTATCGGGACCATACAGCGACATGACCACATCCGTAGAGCCTTCGGTTTCGACCGTATATCGTCCGGCCTGGGCCGCGGTGAATTTATACAGATCCTCTTCTCCGTTCTTACCGATCTGAGCCGATGTCGCCGTCATCTCGGCAACAGCAAGCTCCACGGGTCCCGTACTCGGTTGCCCTAAACCCGGATACACCCCGGTGGAGCCGATGAAGGTCTGGTCGGTGGCTGACAATACCTCGTTAGGCTCAGACTGAAAGCCATCCGTGGTCCATGTCTTTGGGATGGCGTACAGCATAATCGACTTTTTATCCAGCGCGGTTCCGTTGATTTGATCCTGTGCGTACTTGGCGAACATGTTGTGCTCGATGGTCGCCGGGTCCCAGAAATTCGGTGGGCCTGAGAGGTCACGCTGCACATTCTCTTTGTTCCACTTGATGCCTCCCTGCGGGTTTTGATGTTCGTGGATCAATCCTATGGCGTGTCCGAATTCGTGTAGAATGACGCCCTCATCCTGCCAACCCAAATTCATCGTCGGTTGATCACGCGGAATATCCAAACAGTCCTTACCGATGTATGACCATGCTCCGTCGCCGGCCTGAAAGGCGATGCGGATTTCCGCGTCAGGTGCGTTGTTGAAATTCAACTTAAGATTGGCATGCTTGCTCCACTGGGGAGCGAATTGCTTGACGATGTCGTGCTGAGCGGCATCACCGCCCATAAAACGCACTCGCAAAGTTGACCCGTTTGCCCAGCGCTTTGAAATCACAATCGCCGCTCTGGTCATGCGTGCCGCCTCGGAGTTACCACGCGGCAGGGAAAGCTGCAGATCACGCGGCAAAATCCTCTCATAACACACCTTAAGATTCTTAGACATAATTGAGCTCCTTTTCGAAGATGTCGAATTCCTGATCGACGTCGTTTGTGAAAGACACCCATCCGCGTTCGCTGTGGATGTTTGTTGACGCGAGGCTTCTGACTTGCGCAGCCGGATCTCAAAGGCAAGTCCGGTGAAGTAAATCGCTATAATTCGACGGGCCTGGTATCGCCGGGCCGCCATCGCGGAATTGAGAGAAGCGAGGGATGATCTACGCTGACGCCGTCGTACTGAATTTCCCTCCATGTCGCTTCGCTCGCGTAATAGGCGGAGGCTGAGATATTAACGAACGCCGCGTAAAGATTGCGAAAGAGTTGGACGCGACTGTCCTTGAGGCGGGCGAGCACTTTCTGCCGATCCGGGATAGAGAGGTGCGAGAAACCCCTTAGCTGACCCGCGAAGACCAGCGCGACCAGATTGGTTTCGATTAGTAACAAGCCTTGGCGCAGCGCCTCGCGAGACTCACGCCGTTGATAAGCAAGGTAGTCATCAATGAGCGCAATAAAATTAGGGGCTTTGTCTTTGAAGTCGCTGCCGATGACCGCTTCGGCAACGGCGAAGAGGATGTGCGCCCCTTTGCCATCAAGGTATTCAAGCGACTCTTCGTCAATCTCAATCACCTGCTTGGGATGGGCGAACAGATTGAAGACCGGAATCATAGTCCCTGCCATGGCCATGTCCTTTCGTCTTGCTGATGCAGCGTGAATGGTTTGCTGTGTTGCTCGCAAATACCTTGCGCGGCCCACAGCGCGAGCGCATAGATCGTCACCTGCGGGTTGGCCCCTAATCCGGTCGGGAACACCGAAGCGTCCACCACCCAGGCGTTCGTCGTTTCGCGCAGACTAAAGTCCGGATTGACGACTGAAGCGCGCACGTCACCGCTCATTCGACACCCGCCCATCACGTGGACGGTGAAAACGGTTGCCCGTTGCGGCTCAAATGAAATGTTGTCAAGCAAGTTCAACTCGGTTAATGAGCGGACTTCGATGGAAGGATTTGTGACGTGATAAACGGATGTCGCTCCGGCGGCGAGATGAATTTTGGTCATCTCTTTGAGGC
>JACMML010000333.1 GCA_014379105.1 Phycisphaerae bacterium | reverse complement strand
TCCGAAACGTCGCTCAAAGACGTCGTGGTGATGGCCGCCGAAGAAATCAACGCCAAGGGCGGGGTTCTCGGCAAGAAGATCGAGCCTGTCATTGTTGATCCTGCCTCCAACTGGGATCTGTTCGCTGAAAAAGCGAAACAACTCGTGACGCAGGACAAGGTCGCCGTGACCTTCGGCTGCTGGACCTCGGTGAGCCGCAAGTCGGTGTTGCCGGTTTATGAATCGAACAACGCCCTGTTGTTCTACCCGGTGCAGTATGAAGGCGAAGAGCAGTCGCTCAACGTGTTCTACACCGCCGCGAGCCCGAACCAGCAGTTGGTTCCCGCTGCCGAATACGCGATCAAGGAACTCGGCGCCAAGAAGTTTTATCTCCTGGGCACCGATTACGTCTTCCCACGCACCGCGAACAAGGTGCTAAAGGCGTACCTGCTCAAGGCCGGCGTGCCTGAAGCCAACATCATGGAAGAGTACACACCCTTCCATCACCAGGACTACCAGACGATCGTCAGCAAGATCAAGGCGTTTGCCGCCGGCGGTAAAGCGGTTGTGCTCTCGACGATCAATGGCGATTCGAACGTGCCGTTCTATACCGAGTTCGCCAATCAAGGCCTCACCGCCGATGATTGCCCGATCGTTGCGTTCTCGGTCGCCGAAGACGAACTTCGCGCGATGGACACCGCCAAGCTCACCGGCCACCTCGCCGCGTGGAACTATTTCCAGAGCATCGACACCGCGGAGAACAAGAAGTTTGTCGCGGCGTTCAAGGCTTACTGCGCCGCCAAGGGTCTGCCCGGTGGCAAGGATCGCGTGACGGATGACCCGATCGAAGCCGCCTACTACGGCGTCTACGTCTGGAAGACCGCCGCCGAGAAGGCCGGATCGTTCGACGTCGATAAGGTCCGCGCCGCGGTCTACGGCATGGAATTCGACGCCCCCGGTGGCAAGAAGAAGATGCACGCCACCAACCAGCACACGTACAAGCCCGTCTACATCGGCGAAATCCTGAAGGACGGCAACTTCAAGATCGTCTGGAAGAGCGACGGCCTGGTCGAGCCGGATTCGTACAGCAAGCTGCTGCACACCCCCGCTGAGCTGGCGGCCATGAAGCCGTCGGGCGGACCGAAGAAGTAATCGCGCAATTCCTGATGTGTCGCGATACAGGTAATCCGGTCGGCTCTTGGCTAACCCCGAGAGCCGGCCTTTTGTAGAGACGAGGGCGTCGTTCTTAGACTAGTGGCATGGGCTTCCAGCCCATGTTCTTTTGAACGAACACGGGCTGGAAGCCCGTGCCACAAATTTAGTAACGCCTGCTTGAAGCCTCATGCGTGATCGATGACGGGAGCAATGCGAATGGTTGTAATCGCGACGAGGCGATGGGTGATGTTGGTCGTATTGCTCGGGTGTGTCTGCGCGACGCTTTTCCAGGCCGAGATTTACGCTCAAACGCCTGCTGTCCCGCCAACGTCAATCACGCCAGCCACGCAGCCGGCTTCCATTGAAGACACAATTCGCAGTCTCATCCCCGCGCTCAAGGAGCGCGAGCCCGGCCTTGAGGCGTTATCAAAATTGCAGGCCATGCGGGACGCGCGCGTGTTGCACCTGCTGGAGCACATTCGCGACCGCAGCGTCTACGAATACAAATCGCAGTTCGTTTTCGTGCCGGTTGTCCGGGATGATCCTGTGAAGGGCAAAGTCGCCGAAGTATATGACCTGTTCGCACCGGTCGACGCCGCGGGGAATGCTGTCGGGGTGCCGATGGAAGTCGTTGCCCTGGAGGAGTTGAAAGATAAGGATTTCACGCCGCAACGCGCGGTCCGCACGCAGATCCTCAACGCGCTGCGCGTGCTCGGGCTGAAAATGGACGATCCCGGGTTGCGTCGCAATGCCGCTCGCGATCTGGGGAACAAGCGCCAGGCCGACGCGATGCCGGAGCTGCGCGAGATCGCGTCAAAAGACTCGGACGACGCCGTGCGCCTCGAGGCCGAGCAGAGCGTGCAACTCATCATCGCCTCCGGCTTCGATACCGCCGCAACACCGCAGCAGAAGATCGCGGCCGTCGCGCGGCTCGGGGAACTGAAAAGCATTCGCGCACTGGACCTTCTGAAAGAGCAGGCTGCCGCGCCGGGAATATCAGCGACCGATGCCGCGATCTACCAGACCGCGATCGAGAAGATCGAGCGGCATCTGTCGATCTCCAACTGGATCAGCAACGTTTTCTTCGGCCTGTCCGCCGGCTCGATCTTCGTGCTGCTGGCGCTGGGTCTGGCGATCACATTCGGACTGATGGGCGTCATCAACATGGCGCACGGCGAGATGATGATGATCGGCGCGGTCACCACGTGGGCGTGCTGCGAATTCATCGGCCCGCTCCTGCCGGCCGGGTGGTTTGACTGGTATTACGTCATCGCATTTCCGCTGTCGTTCCTCATCGCGGCGGGCGTCGGGCTGGTCGTAGAACTCACGATCGTCAAACACCTTTACAAGCGCCCGCTCGATTCGCTGCTGGCGACCATCGGCGTCAGCTACGTGCTGATCCAGGCGGTGCGCCTGTGGAAGGGTGACAATCTCGGCATCCGTCTCCCCGCCTGGGCAGGGGGCAACTGGGAGATTTTTCAGGACGTGGTTTTGCCGTACCAGCGCCTGTTCCTGATCTCGCTCACCGCGTTTTGCGTCATCAGCGTCATTCTGCTGTTCCGCTACACGCGCCTCGGGCTGATGATTCGCGCGACGGTGCAGAACCGTGAGATGGCGCAGTCGCTGGGCGTCAACACGCGCATGGTCGATATGCTGACGTTCGCATTTGGCGCCGGGCTGGCCGGGCTCGCGGGGTACGGGATCGTTCTGACATCAAACCCCACGCCGGAGATGGGGCAGACATACATCGTCAAATCATTTCTCACCGTCGTCGTCGGCGGCGTCGGCAAGCTTGCGGGCGTGATCGTGTCGGGCTTAAGTCTGGGCTTCATCGAAAAGCTCCTCGAACCCATCGTGCTGATCGAAAAGCCGCTGCGCATCTTCGACAGCACCTGGGCGCAAGTGGCGGCGCTGCTGTTGGTCATCGGATTTATGCAGCGCAAGCCCGCGGGGCTTTTCCCCGATAAAGGCCGCATGGCGGACCAGGCGGATCGCACTTCTGCGCCGTTTCTCACACGCACCACGCGCCGCGGCGATCTGATGCTCGGCGGCATCCTGTTTTTTCTCGGGCTGATGGTCGTTCCGGCGCTTTACGGCATGGGCCTGATGAGTCTGGAGTTCGTCAATAAGCTCGGATAAATCACCAAGTTCGCGATCTTCGCGATCGGCCTGGACCTGATCTGGGGCTATATCGGCGTGCTGAGCCTGTGTCAGTTCCTGTTCTTCGCCATCGGCGGGTACGCGATGGGTCTCTACCTGATCAACCACGGCCCGCACAGCGCCGACGGAATTCCCGAATGCCTGAGCTACGTGATGTCCGCGGTCGCCAACCGCACGCCGCCGTGGTTTTTGCCGATCTTCCATTCGTTCCCGATCGCCGTGCTGATGGGCATGCTTCTGCCCGGCCTGCTGGCGCTGTTCATCGGCGTCACGACATTCCGCAGCCGTGTGAAGGGTGTCTATTTCTCGATCCTCACCCAGGCGATCACCGTCGCGGCGTGGCTGATCTTCCAGAAGAACGATCTCAAGCTCGGCGGCACGAACGGGCTGACAAAATTCGATACGATTCTGGGCTACAAGATCGCATCGGACGCCTCGGCCGGGGCGTTTGAGCAGACTCGGTTCTGGCTGTACATGGCGTCGGTCGTCACGCTGCTGCTGGTGATCCTGATCGCCAAGCTGTTGACCACCAGCGGCTTCGGCCGGGTGCTGGTCGCGGTGCGCGACGACGAGACGCGCCTGCGCTTCGTCGGCTATCAAACCTGGGCGTACAAAGCCACTGCGTTCGTCGTTGCGGCGGCGTTTGCGGGTATTGGCGGCATGCTCTACGTGCCGCAGAAGGGGATCATCACGCCGCAGCAGATCGCACCGCTGGCATCGATCCTGGTCGTCGCGTGGGTCGCGGTCGGTGGGCGCGGATCGCTGTGGGGCGCGGTCATCGGCGCGATCTTTGTCAGCCTGCTGTACGACTTCATGACATCGGTCGCCTCGGATTACTGGTATTTCGTGCTCGGCGGGCTCTTCATCATCGTCCCGCTCTTCTTCCCCGGCGGTGTCATGAGCATGCCGAAAGTGATCAATGGCTTCAGGGCGCGCAATGGCGGCAAAGGGCAGGGGTTTGAAGTGATCCCGGTCGCCAAGATCGCCAAGGGGAGTACGACATGACTGATATTTCCGTCTTCTCCGACGACATCCATCAATACGATTACGCCGACGAAGGTCCAAAAAACAGCCAGCACTGGTGGCGGCGCTACGTGCTCTTTCTCGAAGGCGTGACGGCCGTGTTCGACGGGTTTAAGGCGCTGGATATTGACGCGCTGGGCATCGGGCATAACGAATTGCGGGTCGTCGTCGGACCGAATGGCGCGGGCAAGACGACGATGTGCGATGTCATCAGCGGCCTGACCAAGCCCACCACCGGCCGGGTGTTTTTTGCCGGCGAAGAGATCACGCACCTGACCGACACGCAGATCGCCCAGCGCGGCGTCGGGCGAAAGTTTCAGATTCCCAATGTTTTCGATTCGCTCAGCGTCTGGGACAACATGTTGCTCGCGCTGCCCAATCCTTGCCTGCAGATCGGCACGGATGACTGGATGACCGAGCGGCGTAAAAATACCAACGCCAACGGCGTCGCGACGATCGGGCTGATCAAACTCGCGACGATGCTCCGGTATATGGGCGGCCGCGCCAACAGCGAGAATCGCGACAAGATCGAGACGATCCTCAAGCGTGTGCACCTGTTTGATCAGATCAATACCCCGGCGCGCAGCCTGAGTCACGGTCAGCGTCAATGGCTGGCGATCAGCAAGCTGGTGATCGCCGAGCCCAAGCTGCTGCTGGTGGACGAACCCGCGGCCGGGCTGACCGATCGCGAGACGGAGATGACCGCCGAGCTGCTGCTGGAGCTGAAAGGCTCGCACACGATCATCGTCATCGAGCACGACATGGAATTCGTCCGCCGGCTCAACTCGCGCGTGACCGTGTTAAACGAAGGCAAGCGGCTGGCCGAGGGGTCGCTGGATGAAGTGTCGTCTAACGAAGACGTGATTGAGGCGTATCTGGGTCGCTAGAAGGACAAGTTCGTATGCTGGAGATTCAAGACCTCAATTTTCACTACGGCGCCGTGCAGGCGCTGTACGGCATCAATATGTCGATGCCGGCCGGGCAGATCACGTGCGTCATGGGACGCAACGGCGTGGGCAAGACGACGCTGCTGAAGAACATCATGGGCGTGGAAAGCTCGTCCAGCGGATCGATCAGTCTCGGCGGCCAGCCCGTGCTGGGATTGCCCGCCAATAAGCGCGCCCGCGCCGGGCTCGCGCTGGTTCCGCAGGGACGGATGATTTTCCCCAAGCTCACGGTTGAAGAGAATCTCACTGTCGGACTTGAGGCGCGGGCGGACCGGAAGCGCGTCATCCCCGAGATGATCTACGAGACCTTCCCGATCCTCGCCAATTTCCGCAAACGCAATGGCGGCGATCTCTCCGGCGGTCAGCAGCAGCAACTCGCGATCGGCCGCGCGCTGGCCGGCGATCCCAAGGTGCTTCTGCTGGATGAGCCGACCGAAGGTATTCAGCCCAACATCATTCAGCTCATCGGCGAGGTGCTGCAGAAGCTCGCGAAGGAGCGGAACATGGCGATCGTTCTGGTCGAGCAGTATCTTGATTTCGTGCGCGAAATCGCCAATAGCTTTTACGTCCTCAACCGCGGCCGAGTCGTCGCCAGCGGTGTGACGGCGGAGCTGTCGGAGGAAGTGGTTTCGCAGCACCTGAAGGTGTAATCTGCCGTCATTACGGAGGCTCCGATCATGCTGCACGTGAACGTCTTATTGGCACACGCGGGCCACGCCGAGCACGGAGTTATCGCCGGATTCCTGCACCCCATCACCGGGCTCGATCACCTTCTCGCGGCCGTCGCGGTGGGCATGCTCGCGGTACTCGGAACGAAAAAATTCGCATGGCTGCTGCCGGCGATGTTCCTGAGCGGGATGATCCTCGGCGGCGGAATCGCGCTGGCGCGGCTTGCACTGCCCGGCATCGAATTGGGCATCGCTGCTTCCGTGATCGTGATGGGCGCTGCGATCGCCATCCGAAAATCCGGCCCGCTCTGGGCGTCGGCGGCGCTGATCGCGGTGTTCGCGATGTTTCATGGGCATGCTCACTTCAGTGAGTACGGTTCCGGGCAAGACGCCAGTGTTTATGCCGCCGGTTTGCTCATCGCCACCGCAATGCTGCACGCGATCGGTGTGGGCCTCGCGACAGTTCTGCCCGAAGCTCGGATCAATCCCATTCGCACCGCCGGCGGGGCCATTGCGGTGCTTGGTCTCCTGATGATCACAGGTCTGCTGTGACGATCGCCGAGCCGAGTTTGTCGGCGGCCTATTGCGGCGACGTCGTCTGCGAATCCGTTCGCGGCATATCAACGCTGACAACGCTCTATTCCCGATCTCCGCTGAAATTGATGTCCCCCGACCACATCGGCCGCGCCGCGCGCGTGGTGATGAGCAGCTTCGGCGGCGGATTAGTTGCCGGCGATGACGTGCCCGTGCGTGTGAAAGTCGGTGCTGACGCGGCGTGCGTGCTGACGACGCAATCGGCAAGCAAAATCTACCGCAGTGATGGTCGGCATTGCAGTCAATCTCTGACGGCGGACATTGACGACAACGGCGTGCTCGTCGTCCTTCCCGATCCGCTCTGCTGCTACGCGGGCGCGAGCTACCGACAGCGCCAGCATTTTGATCTGGCATCCCCATCGTCCAGTCTTTTATGGCTTGATTGGCTGACGAGTGGCCGCTGGGCGCGTGAGGAGCGATGGGAATTTGAGTCGTTATCCACCCGCACGGATATCCACGTCGATGGCCGCCTGCGTTTTCGCGAGTCGTTGTTGCTGGATGATCGCGACGGCGCGGTCGACGGACCGCTCCGTATGGGCCGCTTCGATTGCTACGCGGTGCTGGTGATGATCGGCCCGGCATTCGCACCGCTGATCGACATATGTGAGCAGACGGCGCGCGCCGTTCCATCAGGCGTTCGCGCCCAGATGCTGGCGTCGACAACACGTATCGAAGACGGCGTGGTAATGCGCGTGCTCGGCCCGCGTGTGCAGGTGGTGCAGGAATTTCTGCGCCGGGTAATATCCCGGCTTGCGGACGTGCTCGGCGAAGACCCGTGGGCCCGGAAGTGGTGAACGATGGGAGAAAGTCCACATGCATCTGTCCCCGCGTGATATCGATAAATTGATGCTGCATAACGCCGGCTTTCTCGCTCAAAAGCGGTTGGCCCGCGGCGTGCGGCTGAATTATCCCGAGGCAGTTGCGCTGATCGCGACTCAGGTATTGGAATTCATCCGCGACGGAAAACGTGTCGCCGACTGCATGAACCTTGGCCGCCAACTGCTCGGGCGGCGGCAGGTGATGAGCGGCGTGTCGGAGATGATCTACGACGTGCAGGTGGAAGGCACGTTCCCCGACGGCACCAAGCTCGTGACGGTGCACCACCCGATCGTCGCCGAGGATGGCGATCTGACGCTGGCGCTGTACGGCAGCTTCCTGCCGGTTCCGTCGCGGTCCGCCTTCGGTATTGATGTTCATGAACCGATCCCCGGCGATTACCAGGTGGCGGCCGGCGAAATAGAACTCTCCGCGGGGCGCGATACGGTGACGCTCGATGTCACCAACCTCGGCGACCGCCCGATCCAGGTCGGCAGCCACTACCACTTCGGCGAGACCAATCCACACCTCAAGTTCGACCGTGCACTCGCCAGCGGCAAACGCCTCGATATCCCCGCCGGCACCGCGGTGCGCTTCGAGCCAGGCGAATCCAAAACAATCACGCTCGTCGAAATCGCCGGCAACAAGGTCGTCACCGGCGGTAATGGTTTTGCTTCAAAAGAGGATTAGCCACAGAGGCACGGAGACACAGAGAAGGGAATACAAAGAAAAAGTAACCGCAGGTTACGCCGATTACGCAGAGAAATTCTGAATACGCATTCAAATCTGCGCAATCTGGGGTTCACTCTGCATTGTCCTTCTCTGTGTCTCCGTGCCTCTGTGGCCAATTAAATTTATGCCATACAAAATTCCCCGCAACGTCTACGCTGATATGTACGGGCCGACCACCGGCGATCGGGTGCGGCTTGGTGACACGTCGCTGATTCTCCAAGTCGAGCGCGATCTCACGCATTACGGCGACGAGTGCAAATTCGGCGGCGGCAAAGTGCTGCGCGAGGGGATGGGACAGGCCACCAATGTCCCCGATAATGACGCGCTCGATCTCTTGATCACCAACGCGTTGATCGTCGATTACACGGGCATCTATAAAGCCGACATCGGCATTAAGAACGGCCGGATCACGGGGATCGGTAAGGCGGGGAATCCCGACGTGATGGCCGGGGTTACGCCGGGCATGGTGTTTGGCGTCACTACCGAAACCATCGCCGGCGAAGGGCTTATCGTCACCGCCGGCGGGATTGATACGCACATCCATTTCATCTGCCCGCAGCAGGCGCACGAAGCGATCGCCGCCGGGCTCACGACGATGGTCGGCGGCGGCACCGGGCCGGCGACTGGCACCAGCGCCACCACCTGCACGCCGGGTGCGTTCAATCTGCGCATGATGATTGAGGCCACCGACGAACTGCCGCTCAACTTCGGCTTCACCGGCAAAGGCAACGACGCCGGGCCGCGCGGGCTTGAGGACCAGATCAAAGCCGGCGCGATGGGCCTCAAGCTGCACGAGGACTGGGGCACCACGCCGGCTGCGATCGATTCGTGCCTTGGCGTCGCCGACAAGTACGACGTGCAGGTGACAATCCACACCGACACGCTCAATGAAAGCGGCTTTGTCGAAAGCTCCATCGCCGCTTTCAAAGGCCGCACGATCCACTCCTATCACACCGAAGGCGCCGGCGGTGGGCACGCGCCGGACATCATTCGCGTCTGCTCCGAGCCCAACGTCATTCCTTCCTCCACGAATCCCACCCGGCCGTTCACAGTCAACACGATTGATGAACACCTCGACATGCTGATGGTCTGCCATCATCTCGATAAATCGCTGCCCGAAGACGTTGCGTTCGCCGAGAGTCGCATCCGCGGCGAGACGATCGCGGCCGAGGATATTCTGCACGACATGGGCGCGATCAGCATCATCAGTTCCGACAGCCAGGCGATGGGCCGCATCGGTGAGGTCGTCACGCGCACCTGGCAGACCGCCAGCAAGATGCGCGACCAGCGCGGCACGCTGATTGAAGACGCCGCCGGGCATGATAATCACCGCATCAAGCGCTACGTCGCCAAATACACGATCAATCCCGCGATCGCGCACGGCATGTCATCGCACATCGGCTCGGTCGAGGTGGGCAAACTCGCGGACCTGGTGCTCTGGAAGCCCGGATTTTTCGGCAGTAAACCGGAGATGGTGCTCAAAGGCGGAATAATCGCCTGGGCGCAGATGGGCGACCCCAATGCGAGCATTCCCACCCCGCAACCGGTCTACATGCGGCCGCAGTTCGGCAGCCTCGGCGCCGCCCGCGGCTCGGCTTGTATGACATTTGTGAGCCAGGCAAGCATCGACACCGGCGGCGTCAAATCCTACCGCACCATGCGCCCGCTGGTGGCGGTGTCGTCGTGCCGGTCCATCGGCAAGAAAGACATGCGCCTCAACGACGCGCTGCCGGCGATCACGGTGGATCCCGAAACCTACCGCGTCACCGCCGACGGCATCCACCTCACCTGCGCCCCAGCCGAGCGGTTGCCGCTGGCGCAGCGGTATTGCCTGTTCTGATGCAACTAGAAATGCGGACGTGTCGCATTTGTTGCATCGCGTGCTGGGGGGTCCTCCCGCAGCAAGTTACGGCGCTAAACGGGCGTTTTGGGTATCACATTCAATGAGCAACCGAGCGCCGTCTTTACTCCGGCGGCCGCTATCCCTATTTCAGTGGCACGGGCTTCCAGCCCGTGTTTTTAGTTGAGGAAGGAAACATGGGCTGGAAGCTGCCCTGTTGAAAACATCTTGACGCGGACGGCGAATCGCGCTGTACTGCATTTTATGCAACTCGGACTATTCGGCCAGCCGGTGGTGGAGCGGACCAAGCGAAACAAACAGAATCTGCTTTTGGACGTAGCCGTGCTG
>JACMML010000332.1 GCA_014379105.1 Phycisphaerae bacterium | reverse complement strand
GTCCCCAGTCCCCAATCCCCCTCCCCCCGCAGATGAAAATGACGACCTCCCCGCCGTCGGCCGCGTGTGGGAAGGCGGTGGGTCGACATCGGTCTTCGCGGCGTTTCGCAAATCCAAGACAGCGACACCTTCGGCGTCAGCTAAGCCGCTGGCGGCCAAAACGTCGGAGTTGGCGGATCTTGAGGTGAGCGCGGATGCGACGAGACCCATCACGCCCGCGAACATTGACGTGATCGATCGGCAGGATTTCTCACGGCTGCTGACGCAGTTCCACACCGCGGCGGCGCAATCAGCGCCGACTGTCGTCGGGTTTCTCGAAGGCGGCAAAATTGTCTCGCTCGAGGCCGGCACCGTCACGCTTGAATATCCGCGTCATTACGAAGCCAGCGCCCGCATGCTTGATCGCGCCGGCAAGCGCGAATCACTTCAGCAGGTCCTGAGCGAGATGCTCGGCGAGCCGATCGGGTTGAAGCTGTCGATCTCCGATCGCGAACCTGAGCTGATTTCGTCGGAGTTGCCTTCTTCAGAGTCACGCTCGTCCCGACCAGTCGCAATCGCACCGCGTGAGGCGCGAGCCGCGGCCGCGCCTCTGGAATCCACACCGGCGAATACGGGCATCGCGATCACGGAGGAGCTTCGCGTTGAGTTATTGAAATCCAACCCGCTGATCAAATCGCTGGCCGAGGAATTTGGGGCGCGGATCGTCAAAGTCGAGTGAAATCGCTCGACAATTGCCCGTTTGCCCCTAAAGTTCTCGCATGCTTGATGCACTGAAAAATCTGGGCAATCTCCCCGGTCTGATGGCCCGTGCCAAGGAGATGCAGGACAAGATGAAGCAGGCGCAAGAGGACCTGGCGCGCCGTCAATTCACCGGCGACGCTGCTGCGGGCGCTGTCACGGCTGTGGTGAATGGTCGCATGGAGGTCGTGAAGATTCGCATCGACAAGTCGCGAATCGATCCCGCCGACACCGAGTTGCTCGAAGACATCCTCGTCGCCGCCATCGCATCGGCGCAGTCGCATGCCGCATCAGGCATTCAGGAAGAGATGTCCAAAGTGGGCGCCGGGCTCGGCCTGCCCCCCGGCTCGCTCCCAGGAATGTAACCCCTTACCTCGTTTTTCTGGGTGCGGCGCGACCCGTGGGCGCGCAATTAAAGTTTTTGTTCTTAACAAATTCTTCACTTTAGGCTAAGATAAAGTGAACCGCCGTAATGCATGTTCTGTAAATCGTAGGAGTGGATCGCCTCGGGCAAACAGAGCGCCTCCCCTCTTTTCGGAAAGCCTTGTTAATAATCCGAGTCTGAAGCGAGCATAACACGTTGCAAGTACGCCTCTGCGCGGCATTTACGCTGCGCGCTGGCGCGAAGAAGTTGTTGTAGTGGATGTTTTTGAATGCAGGATGAAAGGGAAAATGATGTTTTCTAAAAAAGCTAGCCTCAAGTCGATCCGATCGAGCCCCCAGAACCGCCGAGCAATGCTCCGGTCTTCCGTTAACACGGTTTTGGAGCAACTTGAACAGCGTCGGCACCTTGATGCGACGTACCACAATCTGGGCTCCTCGGATTTCAGCCAGAACTGGACTGGCACCGACGCCCTGATGCAGGCCACCAACAATTGGACCAGCGTACCCAGCATCATCGGCTACCTCGGGGACGGCCTCACGAATAGTACGGCAACGGACCCCCAAATCACAGTGGCTGAGTCAACCACCGTGAGCCTGATTTTTAATTCAACAACCGGCAACGGCAGTGGTGGGGTACATGAGATCGCGAACGACACAGTCGCTTTGCAGGGCTCGGGAACGGCTGATTCACCGTACCTTCAGTTTCACCTTAACACTACTGGACGAGATAACGTCCAGATCAGTTATGCGCTCAAAGAATTGGATTCAACCACGGTGAACCAGCTCTACGCGCTGCAGTACCGTGTCGGCACAACGGGTAACTTCACAAATGTCCCGGCTGGCGCGGCCAGCGGATTCGCTACAGCCGGCAATCAAACTGTGAACGTCTCGGTTACGTTACCCGCGGCCGTTAATAATCAGTCGCAGGTGCAAGTGCGCGTCATAACGAATGATGCGTCTGGTGCCGATGCGATGGTCGGCGTCGACAATATCGGCGTCACCAGCACGCCTTTCACCGGCAGCGCCCCCGCTGCTCCGTCCGCTCTCAGCGCCACCACGATCTCCAACAGTCAGATTGACTTGTCATGGACCGACAACAGCACTGACGAAACCAGCTTCACGCTTGACCGATCAACATCCTCCGACTTCACCACCGGCGTGACGACGATCACTGGCATCGGCGCCGGTGCCGGGACGGGGACGATCAATTACTCCGACACGTTGCTCAACGCGAGCACGACTTATTATTATCGAGTTCGTGCGACCAATGGGCTTACCAGCGGCAACAGCAATGAGGCAAACGCGACCACGCTCTCGGGCGTGCCTTCGGCACCGGGGAGCTTAGCTGCAACGCCGGTTTCCAGCAGTCAGATCGACCTGACGTGGGTCGATAGTACGGGTGAGACCAGCTATATCCTGGAATACTCGCTTCAATCCACGTTCTCGACCATCGCTACCGCAAACCCGCTTGCGAATGCCACTAATTTCTCTGTAACCGGGCTCGAGCCGGGCGCGAAATACTTCTTCCGCCTGAAGGGGACAAACGGCTTTGGCCCCGGACCGTACAGCAACACCGCCAACGCCGCGACCCCCGCCGCCGCGCCGACCAGCATCAGCTTCGACGGCACGAGCCTTTACACCCAGAATTTTGACAATTTGACGACCGTCAACACGGACAACACCGGTGTGGGGATCGGTGTTGGAAGCAACCCAGGCGCGTTCGCGGCCGGGGTCACTGGTCCGCTTGACGTCGTTTCGTCGAATATCTACTCGAACAAAAACGCCGCGTTGAACGGATGGGCGTTTGACCGCATCACGGGATCGGCAACAACGCCCGATCTCGGACTCACCCCGCGATTTGCTGCCACGCTGTCCACGCTCGCAAGCGGCGCCGCCTACAGCTATGGCGCGGATAGTGATACCGACCGCGCCTTCGGCCTTCTCGCCAGCGGATCGAACGCCGACCGCATCGGCGCGACTTTTGTCAATACCAGCGGCAGCACGACACTGAACAATATCTCGATCAACTTCATCGCTGAGACGTGGCGCGCCGGGACGGTGGATGGCAGCATTCCGATGGTGTTTGAATATGCGGTTGGCGGGGCAGGATTGAACATTTCCGCCACCACTACATGGACTACCGTAACGGCGGCCGACCTGACCCGAACCGGAACGTTTGAAACCGCAACCACAAGCCGCGATGGCAACAATGCAATCTATAGGAGCGCCAAGACGCTGGATCTCGTCAACCTCGGCTGGGCGCCGGGCGACAAGCTGGTGATCCGCTGGAATGACGCCGATCAGACCGGAAGCGATGACGGCATTGCCGTGGACGACTTCAGCTTTGGCGTCACACCGCCGGACGCGGGCGTCTTCTCCATCGGTTCCCCCACGGTGCGTGCGCGAGAAGGCGGCACCGCCGCTGTTACCGTGCTACGACAAGGCGGGTCCACCGGGCCGGCAACGGTCGCGTACTCCCTGACCGACGGCTCCACTAACTCGGCCGACTACACCGCGCCAAGCGGCACAATCACGTTCGCGGACGGCGAAATATCGAAGAATATCTCCGTCGTCACCTCAACAGACGCGCTCAATGAAACCGCCGAGCAATTTACGATCACCCTGACGGGCGTCAGTGGCACGACTGCGCCGAATCCCGGACTGGGCACGGCGCTGACGTCTACCGTCAAAATCTTAGATAACAACGGGTTTGCCCTGAGCGGCGGCGCCTTCTTGCAGGACTGGTCGACTACCGACCTGGTCATCACCTCCGCGGCCGGTTGGGACAATGTTCTGGACATCACCGGCTATAACACCGACGCCGCACGGAATGCCAGCAGCCCCTCAGTGCTCGCCGACCTCGGCAGCAATACGAACCTCATCACCGGAGGAGTAGGTGAGTTCAACGCGCTGGTGAATCCGACAATCGGGCTTCAAGGCTCGGGTGGGGTCAACGGGGCGACGCAGCCTCAGTTAATCATCGACCTGAACACACAAGGGATTTCCGGTGCGGTCGTGGAATTCAAAGCCCGCGATATCGAAACATTGGACAATGCTGTACAGCCAATTAACGTCTCCTACCGCGTCGGGAACAGCGGCGCGTTTATCTCGCTTGGGACCATCGCCGACGCGACAGACGTTGGCGAAAGCATGTTCACCGACTTCATGGCGACCCTGCCGGCAGGAGCGATCGGCCAGGCGCTTGTGCAGATCCAGATTTCGACCATCGACTACACCGCCGGTACTGGTTTCGATGAATGGGTCGGCATCGACGATATCAACATTCATCAGGCCGCTGCGACTCTCCCCACTTGGCTCAGCGTCGCTTCGGGCAGCTCGGCGACGTGGAACTCGGGTACCAAAGCACTGGAAATCACCGGCACCGCCACGATCATCGCCGATCCGGGTGCGGACCTGCCTCTCATCACTTTCGCCGGTACCGATTCGCAACTGCTGATCGACCCGGCGGACGATGCGATTCCCGCAAATGCCGTTCACGTCGGCAGCCTTGATTTGTCGGGCGGGGCTGATGTGACCCTCGAGGCACGTCCGGTGACGCCGCGCGATACGATCGTGCTTTCGACCAACAAGCTGGCGATCGGCGCCGGCAGCAAGGTTGAGGTGCACAACAACGACCTTGTCGTGGATTACACCAACGGTATGACGACGTTCACCCAGGTCCTCGACTGGGTGAAGAGCGGCTTGACCATCCTCGGCGGCGCCGGCACGACCGGGATCACCTCCGCCGAGATCGATGCCCAGGGCGCCGGCGGAGTGGGATTCAACGGCACGATGCTTGCGGTGGTGAATGGCGCTTCGAATTCGGGTGCCGTTGCGAATCTTTCCGGCGTCGCGGTCACCAACCCGTCCACGTCGGCTGTGGTGAAATATACGTGGCGCGGCGATGCCAACCTTGACGGAGTCGTCAATGGCAGCGACTACGCCTTAGCCGACACCGGATTCTCCGGCGGCGGCATCGGTTGGTTCTACGGCGACGTCAACTACGACAACTCGATCAACGGCAGCGACTACGCGTTGATCGACACCGGATTCTCCAGCCAGGGTGGCGTGGTGCTGTAACCTCGAAGCCCGGGCGTAGAGCCGCGGACAAACGAGTTGGAGAAAGTGCTCGGGGCGTCTGGATTATTCAGACGCCCCGATTTTGTTGATCAACTCCAAGGTTCTCGATGAACAGAATCGACTGGTCTGGTCGATCACCTAGAGGACATGCAACTCATCATCGACGCCGCCCATTTCACCACCGTCGTCCAGCAGGGCATGTGCCAGGCCCGGGTGTCGATCGACATCATGACCGCGGACTTCAAAGCGATGCTCGTGCCCACCGCAATGCGCGGCCGGGCTAAATCCATCGTCGAGATATTCCGCAAGCTGGCGGATAAAGGCGTGGAGATCCGCATCCTGCACGCCGGCGTCCCCAGTGAAGCGGCGTTGCTGGAGCTGAAGCGCGCCCTACCGGTCGGCCTGACGATCCGGCGCTGTCCGCGTCTGCACAGCAAAGCAATCATCATCGACGCGACCCAGCTCTACCTCGGCTCCGCCAACCTCACCGGCGCCGGCCTGGGCGCCAAAGCCGATGGCCGTCGCAATTTCGAGATGGGGATCTGGACCTCCGATACGACGTTGATCGACCAGGTATCGACCCAGTTCAACGCGCTGTGGGAAGCCCGCCAATGCCCCACCTGCAAACGCCGCGACGTCTGCCCGGTCCCCCTCGAAGAGCCCCGCCTGTCCTGACCCCACCTGGGCAGCGCAACAGGGCGGCACAACCCGCGTTTGAGATAGCCCCCGCATCGCATATACTGCCCCACCCACCCGGAGAGGTGTGAGAGCGGCTGAATCAGCAGCACTGGAAATGCTGTAAACCAGAAATGGTTTCGGGGGTTCGAATCCCCCCCTCTCCGCTTCAGTTCAGTCATGCGATTTTCACCAGACTTCAGCGCGGCGTGCCAAGCCGCCGCGCTGAAGGGATGGGCAAAAGAGCCTTGTGCTGCAACGAGTTGCCACGCTCCGCGTGGCGCGTAGCGGAGTTCCCGGTTTGATAAAACCGGGTTCGAACCGACCTTTTTGAAAAAGTCGAGCCGTAAACCCGTCTTGGTAATTGGATCAGCCATTTCATCCAGTGTTTTCAACGTTTTGAGCCACTTGATCGCCGGTTCGAACCGATTCTTCCTGAACCGGCGTTCCTGCTCGATTCTCTCCTTCAATTCCTGCTTCTCGTGAACGAGCCGTTCCTTCCGGTTACGGAACTCGTCGAGCGGGATGTCTCCCGCGACATAGCCGTCCATGAGGCGGCCGGAACGGCTCTCCGCATCCGTTAGAGCGTCGTTCAGGCGATTCAAGGTCTGACGGATCGTTTCGGCCTCGGTGACCTCCTCCGTGCCTAGCTCTTGGATAACAAAATCGAGAACTGAGGGCGGAACGATCATCGACGCAAGTTCATTACAGATGCGGCTGTCGATGGCATCTTCACGCAGGTACGGCTGCGAGCAATCCTTCTTCACGCGCTTCGTGCAACGCAGGTAGTTGTGGCCCTTCTGGGTCTCGGTCGTGATGAGGCAGCCGCATTCGCCACAGCGGAAGATACCGCGATACGGGTACGGTTTGAGTTTCGCTTTGGTACGGGACTTCCTCCCGCTCGCAGTAACCGCCTGCACGCGATCAAAGAGTGCTTTGGTAACAAGCGGAGCATGCGTACCTTCGGAGATCGTCTTAGAGAAGCAGATGACGCCGTAGTAGGTGGGGTTAGAGAGCAGGCGGTGGAACTGGGAGCGAGAGAGCGGTCGCTCTAGCGGATACTTCTCACTCGAACGCCGACGAAGTCCAAGCTCCGCCATCGTCGATTGCAGCACGTCCAAGTTGTACTCGCCGGTCGCATACAATTCGAAGCACTTGCGAATGAGCGGACCGCGGACGGGATCAACGACGATCGTGCGATTAGCCCGGTCATTGAGATATCCAAGCGGTGTGAGCATCGGGATGATGCCACGCTTGACCTTCTGCCGCTGACCGCGACGGATGTTCTCCGAGAGGTTGTCCACATAATACTTCGACTGATTGAACAACATGCCGATGAGAAGCTTTCCCGACGCGGTGTTCTCGAACGGTACTGTCGAAAATTTCAGATCGAGAATCTTCCCGGCATCGAGGAGATAGATGATGCGTCCGCTGTCGAGACTGTTGCGGGAGAGCCGATCGGGATGCCACGCAAGGATGCCGGAGGCTTCACCGGCTTCGATGCGCTCGATCATGCGGTTGAAGACCGGACGGCCCGGCTTCTTCGCGGTCTGTCGTTCCTGGAGTTCCTCGACGACCGTGAGATTCTCCCTGCCGGCCAGTTCACGCAGCTCAGCAAGCTGATCGTCGATCGAGCGGATCTGGCGCGACGCATCATCGGTCGACTTGCGGACATAGATGAAATATCTGTTGCTCATATATGAGCACTCTAGCGCGAAATGATTTCGGCGCGAAGGGTAAATTTATCCACTCCCTGCAATCCATATGTTTGCCATACAAAAACGGCCCGCGCGGTGCCGCGCGGAACGTACTGATTTTCCTGTTACTTGTAAATATCAAAGCGAACGTGAGTGAGCGTGTTCTGCATTCGTCTTCACGCGGAGCGTGGCAACTCGTTGCAGCACAAGGCTCTTTTGCCCATCCCTTCAGCGCGGCGGCCTGGCACGCCGCGCTGAAGTCTGGTGAAACTCGCATGACTGAACTGAAGCGGAGTTTCCGGGACGAAGTTCGAGCCTTCTTCCTTCAAAATCCCGGCTGGGAGTAAGTTTACCCCGTGTCTGATATGAGACACAACCCGCTTTGGGTATCCCTGTGCCTGTCCCCAGGGTATCTCTACGCCAGGGATACCCTGCATTCTGGTTTTGCCTTTGTTTTGCTTGGCATTCTGGGCATTCGCCGCGATCCGCCTACCCCGTACAGCCTCGGGCTGTTCGTCACCTCACGCCCTCGGCCCGCTCGGGAAGCCCTCGCGGCGACGCCCACGCGTCCGGGGGGATGGGAACACGTTAGCGAGCGAAGCGAGCCGTTGATTAATACGCCTATTGACGGGTATTAGTTAACTCCTTTACGTCGTTATCAGTCTTATTCGCGCTAGCGACAGCGCCGACGCACAGTCAACCAGCATCCTTTCTAGTAATCTTTAATCGCGTATTCGTTCACGTCGCATTTTAATCGTCCCATTAAAACATGGTCATGATCATCATGGGCATCCCCGACTAACGCACTTTATTAAAACTTTCATATTATGCTTCACGGATTCCCACAAAGGTGTTTTGAAATAATCAACTACTTTATACTCAAAGTCACGGTTCGCAGATTCGCCAACATAAAATACCAATTGTTTCTCGAAACTGCCCTGCAGACCCCTATCAGTACCATAAGCTGGCCGATTGAAAATAATACCGGAATGAAATTCACGGCTTGTTTTGGACCACCATCGTTCGTTACGATGCACAGTTATTACCGTTATTCCATCTGCAACCCTACTCGTCACTATTATTTCTATCTGACAACTTGTATGACGATAAGTTTCAGATGGCTTCGTCCAGCGTGTTTCGATGCTGAGTTCTTCCCATCCGGGAGTAAGTCTAGAAATTTTACTTTCGGTAAATTCAACGCCCCGGAGCGAACAACGAATTGACTCCCGCCAATAACCAATACTTCCTCGGGTAACTGCTGCAACTCGAACGGCATTTTCACTATGGTCGATAACTATCGGTCCTGAGCCAGCTAGCGGTCGGGAAACGATGTCGTTAATTGGCAACGTGGTTGGTAAATGACCATCTGACGGTTCTCCTAAGACGTATTTCTCCGGCACCTGCCGTGTTACACAACCGCCAATCAACAGTGTCGCGAAATATATAAACCATTTTGGTGCCATAGTCATTTGTGCCACACGTGTCACATTCCTCCTCTTCGACCAGTGTAGATCGGCGGCTTTTTTGGCGGGGGAGGTCCGCCAGGACCGTTATCGCATTTACAACAGTTTTCTGCGAACTGCTTAACAAGATTTCGCGTTGCTAAGGATGCTCGTACCCACTCTGACCATGTCGGCGTGGCGTCTTTAAGGACATGAATGGCTAGTTCTACTCCTTTCGCGTTGGTCCATTCTTGGAACGGCGAATGCGCACGGGTGAATCGGTCTTGCGCCGCGTGAAGTGCTTCCCCAAGTGCGTCGGTATCGCAACTATTCGTAGCCTGCGTCATCATATCATCTATATTCTTCTGCCATTCTTGCTCAGCTTCTTCTGGTGACTGTGTTGTGCTATCATCTTTTTTGCCTCTCATTGCGTGTCGCCGTGTAACGGTCCACTTAGGGCTGTAAGCATTGTGGTCCTCATCGCCCGGCTGGAAATCCATGTTCACATTGGCCCAAGCTGTCCAATCTGCCAATTTTGAAGAACATCCCGCCTTTTTCATTTCTCCATATGTCCACCAATAATGGTAGGGTGAAATATACATCCCGCTCGGATCGGTTGCGGTAAGTGGATTACTCCCTTCGTACTGATACAGGTTCAACCCATCCTGATACGCCGTCCCCAGCGGATCCCGTTGCCCGAACACCCCCAGCGACGAACTCAGATACCGCGCCCGGTTGTAATAGTTCCCCGTCTCTCCATCCAGCCGCAGGCCCTGGTGGCCCTGCGTCCAGCCGTAGCTTGATGTCGAGCGGCTGCCGTACGAGCCATCCATGATCGTCCGCTGGCCGTACGGGCTGTAGAGGTAGCGTTCCGCGCCGCCGGCGCCGGCGAGAATATCGATGATCGTCGTGACGTTATAGTTCGCATCGTACAGCGGCCACAGTTGATTGTCGGTCGTGCCGTCGGTATTGGTATCGAATTCCGCCACGACCAGTGCGTCGATGTAGGAGATACTCCACAGGTACCGCTCCTTCACGTCGTTATCCACCGTCTCGGTGCCGCTGGCCACCGTGCCGGCGTAGACCTCCATCACCTGGTAGTTGTCATTGTAGTAGAAATGCTCGGTCGTCCCGGCGTTATTGTTGCTGTCGGTGGCTGTGTCCTGGAACTTCCTGATCCGCCGTCCCAGGCCGTCGTAGGCATAGCGGTAATCGCCGGAGTCGTTGAGATCGCCGTCGTTATTGGCATCCACGCCCACCTGCTGGTTCCAGCCGTCATAAGTCTGGCCGAGCGCCGTGGAGACGCTGTCGCTCTTGGGAGCGCGGCTCATGTTGCCGGACGCATCGTACTGCGGGTCGGTCCAACCGCTGTCGCTGATATTGGTGATCTCGTTGGCACTATTGAGTGAGCGAGTTTGCGTGACGGCGGCAGCACCGCCATAACCGTCAGTATCTTTGCTGTAGCTGATCCAGTTGCCGAGGGCATCCAGGGTCCACAATTCGCTGTAGAGCGCGTTCACGTCGGTGATGGTGCCGGAAGAGAGGTTGCCACGGTTTACCTTGGTCAGACGATCCAGCCCGTCATAGGTGTAGGCTTCGTCGTAGATGTCGTAGTGCGATTCATAAGAGTCGTATTGCTTGGCGATAATGTTGGAATTGCGGTCGTATGTGTATTGGAACTGGTCATAATTGTAGTTGTCGACTGTGTTATGCCATCGCTGATTGATGACGCGCATGAACCGGTCCCAACCCTCGTAATTGCCGGTGCTGTTGTAGTCCAGGATATGGTCTGAATATCCCAGAATCGGGTGCGACTCTTCCACAATCGTGTTCGCCCCAAGGTAGACGTAGTGAGCGAGTTGATTCGAACCGGCATCATCCACCGCGTCGATGTTGTCCAGCCGGTTAAGGGCCGCGCCGATTCCACTGGAAGGGTAGTTGTAGCAGCGCGTGACGCCGCTCGGATTAATTACTGATGAAAGGCGGACATACTTGGCAACGCCGCTAACTGCGCCGTCGGCGAAGGTGTATTGCACGGAGACGTGGTTGCCGGACCTTATGAAGACATCCATTCATTGCCCCTCAAGATGGGCGTACCAGATCGGGAGTTTGATGCCGATACGTTGCGAAAGCTTGAAAAACTCGCACTTAGACGCCAAAAACTCGAAGAAAAGGTTGAAGCAACGAAGGACGATGATCATGACGCCATCGCCGCCCTCGATGCAAAGTTCGAGACATTGGAGGGAGAGATACAGCAAATCGAGGAGGCCGCTCCGGAGTACCATTCCGAAGCGACCAAATCGACTGCGACGGTCTTTCTCATGCTCTATCCGAACGGTGAAGTTCGCCGGGAGTATCGGATTCCCCGGCAGACCTCGCACCGTCCGAATGGCGAGAACGCGGGTCACGCAAATGGCGATGCGTCCAATGAAGCAAAGGTTCGGACGGCTGACGATTTGAATGATCGGCAGTTGGCCTGCATCTTTACCCACCAAACGCTCGCGGTTCGCGAGGCACTATTAAAAGCACCGGGTTTGCGGAAGCGGGTGCTGGTGCTGGTTCTTCATACCGGCGTCCGATCCGAAGCTTTGGCGGTGCGGCACGAAGCAAACGCCGTCACCCTTAATGCCGAGACGGATGGCTTTGTATCGGAACCGTGGAAGCGGCTGCAGGAAAGGTATGGAGACCTCAATCCATTCCCGCCGGACTCGTGGACTGACGAAGAGTCCGCGTTTCAAGCATTGTGCGGGTTGCCTGATGCTCGCCTCAATCAGTTGATCGACTTGCTCACCGTCAATTTGTTGACGGCTCACCTGCAGCGGCCGACGGCCCTCGTCTGCCGACTAGCAAGTGAATTGAAGCTCGAATTGCGGCAAACGTGGCTGCCAGACCCGGCGTGGCTTGGCGGCTACCAAAAGCTGCAACTCGCGGAGCTTCTTGCTGAACTACATGGCTCAACCAGTCGAGCCGCGTATGAAATCCGCAAGAAATCCGAACTGGTCGATATGCTTGCCACGCTCTTCCTGGATGCTGCCGCAGGCAAACTTGAGGACAAGCAGCTTGCGGAGCGAGTAAATGGATGGCTGCCGGGCGTGCTTAACGATGCTCGTGCAGCAAATGCTCCTGATCGGGACAGGTAATTTTGACTCTACGCCGCTCCAATTTGGGGCGGTTTTTTCTTGTGTATGCCTGGATTGCAGCGGACACGGTGCCCAAGACAAAACCCACCATGAACTACGGCTTCAAATCATCTTCTTCCCTTAAGCTGTGGTCGTACCGAAGCGTACGCTCCAGCGCCAACTGTTCCGCTTTTGGAGCATTTTTATATCGGGCACTGTTGCGCAATGTTTCCAGATCCGTCTCGAACCGTTGATCGCGATCTGCACGTCTTTGGCGATCCCTCGCTTTCTGAACGGCGTGCTCTTTTTCGGGGTCGGTATGTTTCTTGTCGCGAAGACTGTCACGTTTTCTTTCCGCCTCAGTCATGCGGTTAGCGTGCTGGATCGCATCATATTCTTCCTTCCGCACGGTCGAGTTCATCTCATGGTGCTTCGCGACCTGCTGCTGACGCCAATCGAGGCTCGGCACGGTCTTTTCGAACTGAACAGGGCCCGCGTAACGGTGCCAAAGTCCGAGGACGCCGGGACGGCAGACGAAGAAGGTGTAATAGTAATGGCCTTCCTCGATGTGGTCGTTGGTTGCCGGCGTCGCCTGACCCTTCCCGAGGTCAATCGAAAGAATCAGGCTACCGTACAATTCGTAGTGGTGAGTGTACTGATTCGTTCCGTAACCCGTTGTGCTTCGGAATCCGAGCAGGCGGTATCCACGGCGCCAATATCGTTTGTTGATCTTCCAGACAAGCTCAACGATCGGCTGCACATCGATGTTGAGGCGGCTGATGATCTGGATCGAATCGCAGCTATGGACATAAGCGTCTTCCACGTTCAGGCTTTTACCTCGGGCGTCGTGTGCCGGAGTCCGCCCAAGTTGTCGCTAACGACCTGGAGCAGCGACTTGTTATGCCGCAGTCTTACCGATGTCGCGGCTGCGTGGCTTGATTGGAGGGTGCCTTCGACGATTCTGGGCGATCCGCTGCCGCCGCGTGTGCTTCCATGGCTGTTGTCCATTGGCGAACCACCTTTCGATCCGAGATTCAACGACGTGACGCGGAACGGCGTACTTTTGCCGCGAACGGGCGATTGCCTTTTCCCTGGTACCGAACGGTTTGTACGGATACGGCTCGATACGGGCAATGAAGGGTTCGGCATGAACCCCCTCATGCAAGACTTTGGCGACGACCTCAAAATTTGGCCGCGAGCTAAAGGTGTGGGGAGGATATTCAGACCCGTATTCTCGTTGCAAGATTTCCGCATCTTGTTGACCGACGCGGAAAGCGAGGATGTTGCCCACGTTGCCGAAGATCGAAGCGTGAACGCGCGGGTCGATCTGAGCGAGATATTGGGTTGCGATGATTAGCCG
>JACMML010000331.1 GCA_014379105.1 Phycisphaerae bacterium | reverse complement strand
TTGGCGCCCTTGGCAGCCGGAGCGGCGGCGGCGCCCTTCGCGCCTTTGGCGGCCGGTGCGGCGCCATCGACCACTTCTTCCTTTTTCTCTTTGCCGCCGACGATCAGCTTGCGATTGCCCACCTTGGGCAGCCCGAATACCGGCTTGCCTTCGTCCCATTTACCCTGCTCTTTGAGGCGAAGCAGGCGCTCGCCGCGGGTCAGGACGTTACGGTGACGAACCAGGGCGCTGGCGCTTTTCAGTGATGAATCTAATGACATATCGTTCCTCGGTCTTTGTTCTGGAAACTTGCGAGCCGAGTAACTTAGCAATCCCGGCGGAATTAGGCAATGATCGTGGTCATAGCCCCTCAATACCGGCCAACGTTCGCGGCCCAGGGCGGTATTATCCGAGGCGGGGCTTTTTGAGGTGCTGATGAGGATAAATTGCTTGCTGGTATTACTAATGTCGCTTCCGCAACTGCTTGGCTGTGCGTCAATTGACCCTATCACGCTCCGCGCCGACCAAGGCAAGCTTCAGGATCTCACCCTCGCCACCACCCGGCCGGGCTTTAGCGGGGCGGGGTACGCTGCGGGGTTTAAGAACAGCACCGGTGAGATCGAGTGGACCTTTGAGGCGCCCCATCCCGGCATCTATGACCTACAAATCCGGTATTCGGCGTCGGGTGCCAAGGGATATGAACTGATTCTCAACGACGTGGGATATGACGGCACATTGCCGGCGTCCCCGCGCGATTTTTCGGAACACAACGCGGGTAAAGTGGAAATCGCGCAGGGTAAGAACGTGCTTAAGCTCGGTCGCGGGTGGGGGAACTACGATATTGACTCGATCAAGCTCGTCCCATCCGGCCCGCTCGCGCCGCCTAAAGCGGTAGCTGCGAAGCTCGCCGATCCGCTGGCAACGCCGGCCGCATGCGCCCTGATGGAGCGACTTGCGCAGAACTACGGGCGCGGCACGTTTACGGGTGTGATCAAGGACGCCGACCGCAAGCACGTGGAATCGGTGACTGGCATGACGCCGATGGTGATGGGCGGCGATCTGATGGAATACTCCCCATCCCGCCGTGAGCACGGTTCGAACCCGAGAAACGAGACCGAGCGCCTCATCGCCGCGGCGGCCGCGGGGCACATCGTCACCTATCTCTGGCACTGGAATGCGCCGACTGATCTGATCAATCAGCGGAATTTCGTCACCAAAAGCGGCAAGCGCGTGGACGCGTCGTGGTATCGCGGCTTCTACACCGAGGCGACGACATTCGACTTCGCGGCCGCGCTCGATCAACCTGATTCGCCGGCGTATGCGCTGTTGATCCGCGATATCGATGTCATCGCCGCGGAACTGAAGAAACTGGACGCCGCCGGCGTACCCGTTCTCTGGCGGCCGTTACACGAATCCGATGGAAAATGGTTCTGGTGGGGCGCGCGGGGACCGGACAATCTCAAGCGACTCTGGCGGCTGCTGCATGACCGTCTCACGAATCACCATCAATTGCACAACCTGATCTGGGTCTACACATGGAACGACCACGACTGGTACCCAGGCGACGACGTCGTGGACATGATCGGCATGGACGCGTATCCGAAGCGCGCAAATGATCCGCTGATCGGCAAGTGGGCCGACGCGCTGCGGCATTTCGACGGAAAAAAGATGATCGCGCTGACCGAGATCGGCGGGACCGCGGACGTGCCGCGCATGCGTCGTTTGGGAGCGCATTGGAGTTTCTTCGCCTCGTGGACGGGTGCACAGGGGCCGCAAAAAACGCCGGAAGCGGATTTGCGTCGGATTTACCAGTCGCCGGATGTGCTAAATCTCGGGGGCCGTTGAGCCGGATAACGCTTGTGAGATTTGTGGCGAATTATTTGCGCGGATGATACCGCTTGTGAACCTCACGCAATCGCTTGGTATCTACGTGCGTATAGATCTGCGTCGTTGCGATATCACTGTGGCCGAGCAGTTCCTGTACGACGCGCAGGTCAGCGCCGCCGCCGAGGAGGTGGCTGGCGAAGCAGTGACGCAGTACGTGGGGGCTGACTTCGCTGAGGATGTCGACCTTTCGGGCGTATTTTTCGACCAGCATCCACAGGCTGATTCGGTCAAACGGTTTTCCCGAGCGGGAGAGAAAAAGGAGCTCGGAATCGCGTTTAGCCGGCGGGCTTGTCCGCCGTTCGACACCACTTGTCGGCGGACGAGCCCGCCGGCTAAACGTGGTTAGAAGTAGCGGTCGACTTTCCAACAAATACTGTCCGATCGCGTTCGTCGCGGCACGTCCGATCGGGACGATGCGTTCTTTCATCCCCTTGCCGAGCACGCGCACCGCGCCGACGTGCAGGTTCGCATCGCGCACTCCCATCGTACAGAGCTCCGTCGCACGCAGGCCGGCGGCATAGAGGAGTTCGAGGATTGCGACGTCGCGGAAGTAGAGCTTGCTCCCCGGCTCGGGCGCGTTGATCAGCCGTGCGACTTGCTCGATGTTCAGTATCTTCGGAAGATCGCGTTCCGGCTTCGGCCGCTCGAGTTGCTGGAGGATCGCCTGCTTGTCCTGTCCCATCACCTCCAGATATCGCAGAAACACGCGAATGGATGCGAGGCGACGTGCGACGGTCTTGGTGGATTGCTTTTTGCGGGTCTGTGATTGCAGGTATTGCCGAAAGTCGCTGGCTGACGCGCTGGTGAGCGAGAGTCCGCGCGGGCTCAACTCACGAATGAGGTCCGCAAGATCCCGGCGATAGGCATCCAGCGTGTTGCGCGACAGGCCGCGCTCGCTGGAGAGATATACGAGGAACGGCGCGAGTTCGGCGGGGAACTTCTCAGCGGGACATGGCTTTGCCGCAGATCGTGACGGGGACAAGATTTGTTGCCGTTTGCCCATGCGCCATCGTTCCCTGTCGGACACGCCGCTCGACCAGCAATTCAAGGTAGGTCGGGCAGGATTTATACTGTTCAAAGCAATGCTGAAACGCGAACTGCAGGTGACTCACCTGAAAGCGCTGGGCGCATCGGGAATCGTTGCGATTTAAGAACGGACAATATCGATTGTCGTACGACATAGATGCGTCTTGGATGACGCTGATATACAGATCGGCAAGTTCTTGTTTCGACGATGAATTGTTCGGCGACACGGCATTTAGGCCCCACGAACATGCGGGAAGGACGAAATTATTCGGCGTCGCTGGCGTGTTCGGCGGGGGAAGCGCCCGCCGGCCGGTGGGTTGGGACGAGTCCGAGCTTGTGCGAGCCGACGGTGCGCTCGATCGCATTGGGGGCGGTGTAGATCGCCACCTGCAACTGTTGATTCCAAAGCTCGATCTGAAGATTCTGCAGCCGCCGATGGGCCTGATTGGTCTTGTAGCTCAATTCCATCTTCTGGTGCTTCAGGTGCAGCAGCGCCCCTGATATCACGACCGCGGAGAAGATGCACAGGAGGAGCTTGAGCATTTGTTTTTAAATAGTGGAGAGTGAAAAGTGGAGAGTGGAGAGTGAAAAGAGGCTGATGGAAGTCTATCTCTCAACTCTTCACTCTCCACTCTCCACTTAATTGTTCACCGGCAGCTTCAGCTTCATATCGACGCGAACGACGTCGCTGTTCTTGAGCACGGCTTGATTCAGTTCCCGTATCGTCGCAATTTGCGAGTTGGAGCCGAGTTGCTCGACCGCGATCTTGCTGAGGCTGTCGCCTTTCTGAACGGTATACGTGCGGAACGTCGTGGCCTCGGTCTTTGCCGCCGGCTTCGGATCAATCGTTTTCTGGACGAGCGTCGGCTGCTGCACGAGCGGCGCTGGTACGGGCGCGGGAGTGGAGACGCCGACCTCGGTCGGAAGAAGATACTTACGGCCGGAGACGACTTTGTTTGGGTCTTTCTGCAGGACCGGATTGAGTTTGACGACCGCGTCGCGATTGGCCTTGGTGTTGCCGCCGGGCAGGAGCGCCGCGATGCGCGAGAGCGTGTCGCCGGCCTGTGCCTGATACTCGCACACGTTATTGGCGGCCAGCGTGGTTTCAGACTTCTGAAGCGGTTTGTTGACGTTCGTGTCGAGGGGAACAAGTGGTTCGCCGCTGTTGCGGGCGATCTGGCGCAGCGGATCGTTGGCGAAAGGATCGGTCGGCGTGCGGGTTACGATCGGTCCTTCGGTGGATGCCGGTACGTCATTATTCTGCACGATCGGGCTGACCATTTCGTCGCCGGCCGGAGCAGTGCTGCGGTTATCGATCACGATCGGCGACTGGCTGCTCGGGCCGCCGATCGCCACGTGGCTTGCGCCGGTGTCTGCCGAACGGATCTCACGCGCGGTCGGTACGACCGACGCGGGGGGAACAACATTCATCGGCTCAGCCATGCGGACCGGCGGGGCGTCGAGCGACGAATTCGCGCCCGGTGCCGAGACGCCTTCACGCACCGTTTTGCCCGCGTCGGCGAGTTGTGCGGTGGGGCGTTCTACGCTTGTCGTCAGGTGCTCCGAAAGCAGGATGCCAACGACGATGATAAATGCCAGGCCGACGAGCAGGCCGATCTTGGTTTCTCGGGTCATAGCGTTAGTGAAAAGCGATGAGCGATGAACGATGAGTATTCAGAGGCACTCGTCGCTCGTCGCTCGCCGCTCATCCCTTTCCGATCAGGGTTTTTGCGCGACGCGTAACTTGGCCGACCTGGACCGCGGGTTGGCGGAAATTTCGGCGTCGGAGGGGACGAGGGGCTTGGAGGTGATGACCTTTAGCACACCGGTCTGCTCCGCCGACCGAAACGCCTGCTTCACCAGCCGATCTTCCGTCGAATGGAAGCTGATGATCGCGATCCGTCCGCCGGATTTGAGAAACTTCGGAGCGATTTTCAAAAGTCGCTCCAGGTTTTCCATCTCCCCGTTTACCGCCATGCGCAATGCAAGGAAGGTCCGGGTTGCGGGGTCGATCTCGACCGATCGGCCTTTGCTTCGCACATGCGGAACCACGCTCCGCACCAGCTCGGCCAGGTGTTCAGTGGTATTGATCGGCGATTGTTTTCGCGCTTCGACAATCTTTCTGGCGATACGCCGAGAAAATCGCTCGTCGGCGAGTTGAAACAGCAGGTTTGCGATCTTTTCCTCCGGCCACGAGTTGATGATCGTCTTGGCGCTGGTCCGGCCGCGCGGATCGAGGCGCATGTTCAGGGGCTGATCGACGGAAAATGACAGACCGTATTCCCGCTCGAATAGCTGGTTGGTGCTGATGCCGAGGTCCGCAAGAATGCCATCGACCTCGCTGATCCCGGCGGCCGCTAAGGCGGCGTCCAGTTCCGAAAAATTGGCGTGAAAGAACCTGACCGGCAGCCCTTCAAGGCGCTGCTTCGCGAACTCCAGATTGCGTGGGTCATAGTCCAGCGCGAGGATCGTGCCGGATGCCCCGACCGCGCTGGCAAGCGCCTGCGTATGCCCTCCACGGCCAGTCGTGCAATCGACCGCCACCGCGCCGGGCTTGAGTGCAAGATGTTCAAGGATTTCAGGAAGGAGAACAGGATCGTGGCCGGTTGTGGGAATGTCCATTTGCGCGTATCCGAACGCAACTTAGCGAACCGGGCGACCCGACGCACCGCCGGATACGGCAATCGTGGAATTTAGTTGCAAACTGAAGGCAAAACCGTACTATGTTCGGAGTTTGTATGGGAACAGATCGAATTCCCAAGTGGTCCCGATTTATATCGGGAAGCCCCTTATGGACTTCGCTTTTGCTGGTCGATACAAAGGCGACGATCAGTGAAGCCGGGAATCCGTTCCCCCGCGCGCGAACGCGGACGCCGTCCATGGCATGACCTCACCGCAACATCGTCTGATTCATATGCACCGAGAGCGTGATCCTACACGCCATTGATGCAGGCTTACCTGTCAATTTCGCACTGGCTTGTTCCAGTGCTGGAAGTGACCTCGCCATCACGGGCCGTCCTGGCCGGTGGTGACGATGCCTTGGATGGACAGATCTTTAGCTCTTAATCCCAGAGCTCCTGATTTGATTCCGTCCCTTGTTCGTACAGAGAACCCGCGGGTTCCCGAGAGTAACTGTCGTTCCGAGAGTGACTTACGCTGCGTGACTTACGCTCCGGCCGGTCCGAGACGGTCGGCCATTGCGGCGATCAGGTCCGGCATCATCTCGGCCAACTTCTGCTGTTCGGCCTCCCAGTCCGGGCGGTTCCACAGCTCAAGATGATCGCCGGCACAGACGAGCATGATCTCGCGATCGAGTTTGAAGGATCCGACGGTTTTCGGCGACAGGAGGATGCGTCCCTGCTTATCCCACTGCAACCGACTTGCCGGCCCGAACAACGCTCGCAGTAACTGCTGCTCGCTCAGCGACGGAATGATCCCGACTTTGACATGGCCGACACGTGCCAGATGAGATTTCTCCGGGTAGAGAAAAGCACGTCCACCCATGTTCATCAAAACCAAAACGTCGCTCTCGCCAAACGCTTCCAACCGTTTTCGAACCTCAACGGGCACAAGGAGCCGACCTTTTTCATCGATCGTCAACTCATGCTCGCCTATCAGCGGAAACCATGGAGACATTTGGCATCCAAACCCACAAATCACTTTTGACAGGGATGTTCTACCACGTACTCCCACTCAGGCAATTAAGAATTGCGATATCGGACGAAATAAATTTAAGTTAGGGGAAAGTCCGCGTCTCACAGACTTGAAAGGGGGTTTATCCACCGACTTATCAACAATCTATTCCGAAAATTGCATTGGCAACGGTGGATAACTTGTCGGTCGGGTGATCAGTGGACCATTGATGCGGGCTGTCGATAGGTTCGCGTGACAATGCATAGACTCATCGCAATCGCGGCCGGAAACAGTGAAATCCACCAGAAATACTGAGGGTGGAGGCATGTGGTGATCACGCCCATCGTGGGTGACAGCGCGCTCAAAACACGTGTTACCGCGAATTGATTTCTTCCGTATTCCACATCGACATACCACAGAATGGGTCCACCGACCGCCAATAAGAGCAAAAGCGACCGAATGATGATCTGAACCGCCAAGCCGCGCACCCGGTTCAATGCATGCAGGGTAGCCAGCCATAAAATGACCAGTGCCGCAGGTGCAATCGCTGACTGCGCCGTGGCGCCGGCAAGGATTGTTGCAAACGTGGTAATTGGAATCGTGGCCGCGGAGCACATCGCAACCGCTCGCCAGTTTGCAAGTAATCGCGGTGCGAGCGATATCGCCAGGATCAATTGCGTCACCGTCACGGCGATCGGCGCTGCGTTCTCAACTGGTTTGGGAAACCCGGCTGAAAGCGGCACGCGGGCTGCTAACAGCGACAGGATTATCAACTGCGCAATAACCCAGATAACCCATGCGGCCAATTCGCGGTTGTCGTTGTTTTTTTGCGACGCGCTCACGACCCGGAGACTAAGACTTGCAATTGATCATTACCAGCGGCCGTCGCGGTGAATCAGTGATCTGCGGCGCTAAGGCGTAATCGCCGCACGCGGGCGGTTGTCCGGGACGGTGGGATTATCGAAGCGCAGGTCGATCCATGCTTGGTTCATATCCACCCGGCCGGTCTGTTTGCGGGCCTGGCTTAGATAATCCAACTTGCGGTCAACATTTTGCTCGACAAAGAACGCCTTGGACGACGGCGCCTGGCCCCAGCGGACTTCAGTGCCGTAGCGCGTGATGAGATTGAGCTGCGATTCGTTCGCATTGACTCGGCCGCCGAAGTTGCTGACGTCGATCTTGATGATCTGGTCGCCGTAGGGTTTATTCGCCAGTAGTGCGATCAACTCGATGCCCGCTTTAACATCGCCGCCCGGCCACGCTTTTCCCGGCGGAAGCGGTGCGGAACCAACGCCATCGATGATGTGGAACATCGGCGAAATCCCTGGCCGAATCAGTTGCGCCACTTGCTCGCCGCTCAAGCGCTCGGGCAGGCGCACGGCATCGGCGTCGACGTACCAGTACGCATCCTGCCATTTCACCAGCGCGACTGGGGCGCGGAACTCGCAGTCGATCTCGATTGTGTCGCCGGGCGCGTTGACGTATTGCCGCCGGACCGCATGAACCGATTTCACCCAGGGATTGCTGCCGAGAATCAGTGCCCGGTCGGCCAGCATCTGGTGATCATTTGGCGCGAACGGGGTCGCCGGGCGGACGGAGGCGAGAATCTGCTCGGCCAGTGCTTGGCTCATCCAGACTGGCTGGTCTTTAAGAACAACCGTCGGCGGAGTCGGTGTACGCGCGATCCGATCGACGTATTTCTGAGAAACGTGAAACGCGCCGCCGCACGCGCCGATGAAGAGCGCGGCGCAGAGCATGTGCGTAGCAATCTTGCGAATGCGCAGCTTCGCTTCAGCGCTCATCGGCGGTCGCGGGGTGCGTTTGGTAATAATCGGCTTCAGGTCTTTTGCCGTTTTTTTGGCCATAGTAGTGGTCGCGACGGCGCATGATGGGCGCAGTTCGCTAAATCAATTATCGGTCATTGTCGTGACGTTTCATCATAAGCTGGTTACGAATCGCAACCCCTGTTGTAAGCAATGTTTGCAAGCCGATCGACGAGTTGCACAAAACTGATGCCCGTCCGCGCCGCCGCCTCGGGGAGCAGGCTCATTGGGGTGAAACCCGGGATGGTATTGATCTCCAGCAGGAACGGCCGGTGGGCGGCGTCGAGCATGATGTCGACTCGGCCGAGGTCGCGGGCGCCGACGACGTCGTACGCGCGCCGCGCCAGTTCCTGGCACTGAACGACGACCGCCTCGGGAAGACCGGTATCAAACCTGTGCTCGGTGCCGCTTGCGGTGTACTTGGCGTCGTAGTCAAAAAACTCTCGCTTGGGCACGATCCGGATCGGCGGCAGCGCCAAACCTTGCAGCAGCCCGACGGTGAGTTCGATCCCATCGATGAATTGCTCGACCAGCACCGCCTCATGGCGGGTCAGCAGCGTCTCGATTGCCTGCCGAGCCTGGGCGGGCAACTCCGCCGGTGCGCGGCAAAGCAAGACGTCGATGCTGCTGCCGCTGCTGATGGCTTTGACGACGCACGAATCGGGAATGTCGGGGATCGGATCGCCGCGCTGGATGACATGGTACGCCGGCGTCGGCAAGCCAGCTTTTTCCCAGACGATCTTGGTTTCCACCTTGTTCATCCCCAGTCGCGAAGCACGGCTGCCGCTGCCGACGAATACGAGTCCGCGCTGTTCAAGAATTTCCTGCAGCTCGCCGCTCTCCCCGAACTCGCCATGGAGAACTGGGAAAATGACATCGGCCGGGTGATCCAGGCCGGCGAGATTGTCCGGGGCGATATCCGAGACGAACACATCGTGTCCCGCTTCGCGCAGCGCGCTGGCGACGGCGCGGCCGCTTATGAGCGAGATCTCGCGCTCCGCTGATGGCCCGCCGCAAAGGACTGTGATGCGCATAGCTTAGTAGTAAAAGCGACGAGTGATGAGTGCATTGCAGTACTCGTCGCTCAGCACTCATCGCTTTTCACTCCCTTAAATCGGCCAGATCTTCACTTCGCTCTCGAGCACGACCTGGCTCTTCTCGAACACCCGCTCTTTGATGATGTGAACGAGCTTGAGCACGTCTTCGCTGGTGCAGCCGGGATGGGCGACGATAAAGTTTGCGTGCTTGGAGCTGACTTCGGCCTGCCCGACGCGCAGGGCTTTAAGCCCGCTCTGGTCGATCAGCGCGCCGGCGCTGAGGCCGCGTGGATTTTTGAAGATGCAGCCGCAATTCTTGGTATTCAGCGGCTGGGTATTGCGCTTGTACATCCATATCTCTTTGGTGCGCGCCATGATCTGATGCGGGTCTTCTTCTTCGAGTTCGATTGTGGCGCCAAGAATAAACGGTGCGACGATGTTGGTCTTGCGGTAGTCGAAGACGAGATCTTCCTTGGTCCGCGTGAAGACCTGCCCGTGTGGATCCATAACGGTGACGGTGGAGACGACCGAGCCGATATCGCCAAATTTCCCGCCGCAATTCATGCGCACGCCGCCGCCGACGGTACCGGGAATGCCGGCGAGGCTTTCGATTCCGGAGAGGCCTTCGCGAATCGTGCGGACCAGAAGCTTCTGCATGTCGACGCCGCTGCCGGCGGTCAGGGTTGTGCCGTTGAACGCGATCTGTCGCCAGTATTCTTCGCTGAATCTAAAGACCGCGCCGTCGACACCCCGATCTGCGACCAGCAAATTTGCACCGAGCCCCAGGACATAGATCGGGATATTGGCTTCCACGCACCGCCGCGCGGCCTCCTGGAGTTCTTCGACGCTGCGCGGACGGATGAGGTAGCGTGCCGGGCCGCCGATCTTGTACCACGTGAAGCGGGCGAGCGGCTCGTTCTCGACGACGAACTCCTCAAGGCCGGCAAATGGTTGATTACTGACGAGTTGCATGACCCTCACAAGTCCGGCGGACACATCAATTATGCAGACGTACGATCAAAAATGATCGTTCGTAATTAGAGATCGACCAGATCATTGGCGATCTCGTTCACGTTTCCAGCGCCCATCGTGACAACGAGGTCGCCGGAGCGCACGGTCGCCCGCAGGTGCGCCACGATATCGCCGAACGACGGGATGTGAAGTGCGTTGTGGCCCCCGGCGTTTATCAGGTGAACCAGGTCAGCGGCGCGGACGCTGCGGCGTTCTTCTTCGCTGTCGCGGACGAAATAGATGTCCGGCATCACGACTTCATCCGCGGCCGAGAAGCTGGTGGCAAAGTCCTCGAGCAGGTGCCGGGTTCGGCTATGCTGATGCGGCTGGAAGACGCAGATCAGCCGGCGCGGCGCGTAACGCTCGCGGAGTGCCTGCAGCGTCGTGCGGACTTCGGTCGGATGATGTGCGTAATCGTCAACGACCGTTGCGCCGTTGACGGAGCCCATTGCGGTCATGCGTCGATCAACACCTTTGAATTGTCCAAGCGCCTCAGCGGCTTCGTTGATGTCGGCGCCGCATGCGTGAGCGGCGGCGAGCGCCATTGTGGCGTTCAACAGGTTGTGCTCGCCGGCGACGCTCAGTCGCAACGTCGTCACCGGGCGGCCGCGGTACCAGACCTGGCCTTGATGACAGCCGGCGACGATCCCGCGGCGGTGCGTGGACCAGATCGTGTCGTCGCCGAGCGAGACCGATTCGATCGTCGCCGCTGTATCCATGACCGCCTTGGCGACGTTCGCATCCCGGCCGTTGGCGATGATCAGGCCGTCGCTGGGGACCAGGTGCGAGAACTTCCGGAAGCTCTCGATGATCTCGTAAATATCCTTATAGCAATCGAGGTGGTCTTCTTCGATGTTTGTGATCACCGCGACGCGGGGCGCGAGGTTATGAAAGCTGCGGTCATACTCGCACGCTTCGGCGACGAACGCCTCGCCGCTGCCGGATCGGCTTCCAACCCCGCCAAGCTGCGGCACGATCCCGCCGACCACGAAGCTGGGATCCAGGCCGCACTTTAGCAGCGCGAACGCGGTCATCGCGGTGGTCGTTGATTTACCGTGCGTGCCGGCGATCGCCACGCCGTGACGCTCGCGCATCACTTCGCCGAGCAGTTGGGCGTATTTGATTGATTGCAGCCCCAGTTCGTCGGCGGCCTTCATTTCCGTGTGGTCGTCTTTGACCGCTGCGGTGCGGACGACGAGGTCGGTTGTCGGGCTGAGCAGCTCGCCGCGCTGCTCGAAGCTAATCTGCGCGCCCATCTGCATCAGTTCGGCGGTCTGACGGTTGCCGCGGCGGTCCGAGCCGGTGACCAGTGCGCCACAGTCGATCAGCATCCGGGCCAGCCCGCTCATCCCCGAACCGCCGACGCCGACAAAGTGGACGTGCAGACCGGTAAAGCGGGAGATTGGCCGAGCGAGACGGGGGGTCTGGATTTCACGATAGATGGGGGACAGGACCGTCCCGGAAAGGGCAGACGTGGGTATGACGGACATGGTTTATTCCGATTGCCGATCCTGTGACCGTATTTTGGAAAATTGCCCGACGTGAGCATCTCTCCAAAACACCACCCAGGTCGATTCCATTCATCGGCCGACGTGTACAGAATCCATCATGACTTTCGCCTATCAGACGTCAGCCCATACACGCCTGGCAGCCTTGCCACCTCGACCAGTGTCGAGCACCTGATGCGATCATATCGCCGTTGCATCAAATTACAGCCGTGCGGCGCGTGAAAAATCAGATCAAATTACCCGGCTTAGTGCAATGGATCAGAGGCCGACCATCGATCGGATGATCCCCGCGACCTGTTCCGCGGCGTCGGGGTGCGACAGCGCGCGCGCCTTGGCGGCCATGTCGCGGCGGCGATTGGCGTCGCTGAGCAGGTTGGTCAGAATTGGTTTAAGCGTCGCAGCGTTTTTCTTACGGTCCTTCTGGTCGTCAATCATCATGGCGGCTCCGGCATCGGCGAGAACCTGGGCATTGGCGCGCTGGTGCATGTCCTTGTGGAACGGATAGGGCATCAGGATCGATGCGATGCCAGATGAGGTGAGTTCGGCGCAGCTGCTGGCGCCCGAGCGACTGATAACCAGATCGCTGACGGCCCAGACGTCGTTCATTGCCGGGGTGAAATCGATAACCACTGCGGCGATGCCCAACTCGCGATATTCCGCCCGCACCGTCAGCGCATGGTCCTTTCCCGCCAAGTGGAGAATGTTCCAGCCTTGCAGTTGGATCGATTTGAGCGATTCCAGGACGGCCTCGTTGACGGTCTGAGCGCCCTGGCTGGCTCCGGTGACGGTCAGCGTGTTCTGATTCGCGTCAATGCCCAGCCGCGCGGCCGCTTCGGAGCGGCTGGGCAGGGTGACCAGATCGGAACGGATCGGGCAACCGGTTACCGCCATCTTGGACTGGTGAT
>JACMML010000330.1 GCA_014379105.1 Phycisphaerae bacterium | reverse complement strand
TACGTGGCCTCCGGCCCGCTGGACGGCCTGGACGACAAGGCCACCGGCATACGGACGATCATCGACGGCACGGAGCGGATGCGGTCGAGAACGCGCTGCGGGCCGATCAGGTAGAGCACGCTTTTTTCGCGCATCCGCCGCTGCAGTTGCTGGGTGATCGGGTGCACATCCATCTCGACCGCGTCGCTGGTGAGCGCGTTGAGATGATTGATGATCCGGTCGATGCGCGATCGCCGCTCCAGCAGCGGCTGTAGCAGTTGATCATTCACACGGCCGACAACATCGGCGACGCGCGCGTGCAGGCCGGCGTCGGACGGATTGATCTGTAGCGTGCGGATTGTCGCGGCATCCAGTGTGCGGCTTGGGTCCGGCTGCCAGGTGGCGTCATCGCGCGCGACCGCTAGAACCGTTGGCGATGGCGTTCCGGTGCGGACGAGCAGTTGCTCATAATCCTCGACGACGGCCGCGCTGTCAGCCTTGTTCATCACGTAGAGCGCCGGCAAGACGTAGCGCTGCGCAAGCCGGTAATACGGCTGCAATTCGGGCATCTGGTACTTTTCCGGCGAGACCAGAAAGACGATCGCGTCGCACCAACGGAAAATGCGGTCGGCCACCGCGTGGTGCTCGACGAGTTCGCCGTCGATATCAGGCGTGTCGACCAGCGCGAGTTCGCCCAATATCGGCTCGTCAGACCTGATGATGGTTACGCGGTCGCTTTGCCCGCGCGCCGGGCGCGCATCGGCATCCATATGGATCAGCGCCGCGAATCCGCCGGGGAGTGCGTCGCGGGTGATCAGCACCGGACCGGCGGTAAACGTGCGTCGAAAACTGGTGGCCGAGAGTTCGGAACCGAGCAGGCGATTGACGATTGTGCTCTTGCCGGTTCCGGTGCCGCCGATGATGCCGATAATTGGTAATCGCGCGGAGGGACGCGTGCCTGCTTCGGATATCGCCGCTTCGACTGTTCCCGCGCCGCGCCCGCAGTGGTAGATCGCCGCCGCCAGATCCCCGCGCACGCGGTCTGCCGCGGGTGTGGCGATGCCGGTGAGGCCGCGGTTGAGGCGTTCCAACTTTTCCTGGATTTCCGAGCGGCTGCTGCTCACGTGAGCGAATCTACACGATTTGTGACCAATGCGGCAGCGCGGTAGCCTCGCGCGCTGGCGTATGACCGCGCTTGAAGACACGCAACTCGAGGACCGCCCGAACGCGACTCGCCCTTACCGGACGATGCTGGTCGTCATCTGCGTGCTCGCGCTGGTGATCCGCCTGGGCTGGGGACTAAGCCGCCCGGCAACGGACGCGTCGCTCGAATCATTGCCGGATCAGGCAGAGTACCTGCAGATCGCCCGCAATATCCTCGACGGCCGCGGCATCGTGCTGTTTGACCGGACCTTTGGCGACACGCTCTACGCGTTTCGCATGCCCGGCTACCCGATGTTGATCGCGGCATGCGGCGGCAAGATCGTGATCGTCCGCGTGATTCAGGCGCTGCTCGACACATCCACGGTGCTGGCTGCGTTCCTGATTGGCCGGCGTCTTGCGGGCAGCGGCGTGGGACTGATCGGCTCGGCGCTGGTTGCTATTCATCCGTATCTGATCTTTTTCAGCGCCACGCTACTGAGCGAAACGCTGTTTACTGCGACGCTCGTTTGGGGCATGTATTTGCTGCTGGGGAGCGGACGTCCACGTTTCGTAACCGGCGCGCTCCTGCTGGTGCTCTCGATCTACGTGCGGCCAAGCGCGATCCTGCTGCCGGCGTTGTTGGCGGCGGCGGCGCAGCTGGTGCGGGTCATCGCACAATCGCGATCGCCGGCGCGATCGTTCTGGCAATTGCCGGCCGGTGCGGGTGTGATCCTGCTCACCGCGCTATGTCTGCTGCCGTGGGGATTGCGGAACCTTCAGCGTATCGGCACGCCAGTTTTCACCACGACCAATGGCGGGATCACGCTCTACGACGGGCTCAACCCGCGGGCCGACGGGTCGAGCAACCAGGGCTTTTTCCGCAACTGGCCGGAGCTGAAGAGCATGGATGAGGTTCAGCGATCGCGTTATCTGGGACTGATGGCGGTGCAATACGCCCGGGAAAATCCGAAGCGGGCCATGCAACTGGCGGGGCTCAAGATCGCCCGGACATGGTCGCCGATGCCATTGAGCGCCGAATATGGCTCGAATCGGCTGTATGTGATCGCAGGGCTCGGTTTTGTCGCACCGCTGTTCCTGCTGGCGATCGCGGGGTTGAGGTCTCGCAGGATCAATCGGTCGGCAAAGCTGTATCTGCTGCTGCCGGCGATATACTTCACGGCGGTGCACGCGATGACGATCGGATCGTTGCGTTATCGCATCCCCGCCGACGTGCCGATAGCAGTATTGGCGGCCGTTGGCGTGGTCCGGCTGACGGAGAGGCGTCCTTCGATCCCAGCCGCTACTGCGGAATAAATCTGTAGAGGAATGAACCTGGCCGTAACCGCACAATCTGATTCCGATCCGGCCGACCTCCAGTCTGCCGAGCCGCAAGTCGGCGCCGCCGGTGCGGCGTTGACGCCAGACGAGCCGGTCATTCGCCGGTCGCGATTGCGAACCATCATCACGCTGTTGCTGCTGGTGTTCCTTGTGCTTTTGATCAGCGGGTACGTCTACGTGACCGATTCGGAGCGCGTCCGAAGCATTTCCGAGCGATACCTGACCGATCTCAGCGGCGGCCGAGTGTATGTCGGGCGGGCGACCCTCTCGATCTTTGAAGGCCTCCGACTTGATGACATCCGCATCGATGCCCACGACACCCCGCGCGGCGAGTCCCGCCTGTTCGAAGCCCGCTCTCTTCAGATCAACTATTCCCCGCGCGCGCTGCTTTTCGGGAAGATCGAGGCCACGCGCATCCTCGCGATGGAGCCGCACGCCTATGTCGTTGAAAACATGGACGACGGCCTGTGGAATTTTCAACGCCTGCGATCGCCTACGTCGGCCGCGATGTCGGCGACACAGTCGGACGGGCTTGACGGGTCGATGCTGCTCCCCCAGGTGCTGCTCCGCAGCGCACGAATCGATTACGCGCAAATCCATCACCGCCGCAAGACGGATGTCGGCACGCTGACCATGGAAGGCCAGCTTACGCCCGATCCGCAAAATCTTTACCGGTTTCGGCTGCAGAGCCGCGGCGGCACGAGTGGGGTGTTCCCGATCGCCGAGGGCTGGCTCACGCCCGGCGGGGATCAACTGGGCGTGGTGCTGCGCGACGTAGAGTTCGTGGATGAGATCAAGACGATCCTTCCGGCGGTGGTTCGCAAATTCTGGGAAGACCACTCACTAGCCGGCCGGATCGGTGAGACGCGCATCAGCTATTTCCGCAAGGACGACGGCAAAGCCGGCTTCAAGGTGGAGACTGATCTGGATGGCGTGCGGCTGGTGATCCCGCCGAGCAAGTGGATGGATGACCAGGAGAAGGTGCGGATCGATCGATGGAAACGCGCCTATACGCGTCTCTCGCTGCCGGTGCTCGGCTCGTCGGGCGTGGCGCGGCTGATCAGTGGCGCGATGATGCCCGGACCGCTGCAACTGGACGAGGTGGACGGAACGTTCGTCTTCACCGAAGACCTGATCCATGTGGAATCGCTGGTTGGCCGAATTGAAAACAATCGGTTTAAGTTTTCCGGCGACGCCCATGGCTACGCGCCGGCGGCGCCGTTCAAGATGCGCGTGCAGTCGCTCAACAGTGAGAACATCTTTATCCCCGATTCGCCGCGCTACATCTCCTCGATGCCGTGGCCCGTGCAGGAAATCTATTACCGATTCCGACCAAGGGGCGCGTGCAGTTTCTGGCTGGACGTCTCCCGCACCGCCGCCGGTGGACGGCCGAAAATGGACGGCGAATTGCAGGTGCATGACGCGGCGTTCACGTTTGATCGGTTTCCGTATCCGATCGAGCATGCTAACGGCAGCCTTCGCTTCGGCAACGACCCGGTGACCGGCGAAGAGATGCTGGAGATCGTCTCAATCCGCGGCCGTGGCTACACCGGGGGTAAGAATGAGAACGCGACGATCGAGTTCTCCGGCAAGATTTCCCCGCTCGACAAGACCGCTGGCACCGAGCTCCTCGTGAGCGGCCGCGGGCTGGTGAGCGAGCCCAAGCTGATCGAATCGATGCCGCCGCAGACGCGCAAGACCGTTAAGAGCTTTGATCCGGGCAAGACCGGTCTGCTCCCGACATTCTCGGGGGATTTTGATTGCGTCATTAAAGTGCCGATCGGGATTGATGTCCCCTGGACGATCACCACGACGATCGACATCCGCAAGGCCTCGGGAATGTTCGCGGCGTTTCCACTTCCGCTGAAGGACCTGAATGCGAAGCTGGTTGTCTATGACGACTACATCGACCTGCAGCGCGCCACGATGGCCCGCGGCACGGGGCAGGTGGAAATGTCGGGCAAGATCGACTGGACCCGCCGCGACAAGGTGACCGGTGAGCCGCTGGTGCAGCCGGATCTCAAGCTGATCGCCAAAGCCGTGCCGCTGGATGACCAGATTATCGCCGCCTTGCCGGAGCAGAAGCGCAAGTGGCTGAAGAAGGTGCAACTCAGCGGCGACATCGATCTGGATGGCCGCATTCATTGCCCGGATCCGGAGACGGACGAGACGACGCTCAACGCGGCGCTACAGGTGCGCCGGGGCGCATTGCGCCTCGCCGGCGGACAGGTGGAGTTGACCGATCTCCAGGCCGACGCGCGGATAAGCCCGACGGCGCTGACGCTCACCTCCGCCAGCGCCCGCCATGGGGATGCGACGATCGAAGCCAACGCGGCATTCGATCTCACCGGCGATGAGCCCGACGGCAGCGTGTCGTCGCGCGTGCGCGGGCTGAAGATCGACCAGAAGCTGATCGCGGCGCTGCCGGAAAAAACCCGCACCGCGATCACATCGCTGCAGCCGGAGGGGACGGTTGATCTGGATATCGACTACTCCGGCGCTTCACCAGATGGTATGCGCCTGGTGCTGCGGCCGCGCGAGCTGTCGTTTAAGCCGGTGGCATTCCCGCTCAAACTCACCAAAGCCCGCGGCGAAGTGGTGGCCGACGCGCGCGGGGTGGTGCTGAAGGACTTTGTCGTCCAGGCGGATGCTGCACTGCTGCGGGCCAGCGGTTATATCGACCCAAAGACCGGCAGGACCGATCTGGCGATCGCCGGACGCGAGTTGAAGGTGACTGACGAACTCCGAAAAGCGTTGCCGCCGGTCGTACAGCGCATGTTCCAATCGGTGGACCTGAAAGGGACGATTGCTTTCGATCTCACGCGCCTAGCCGTTCAACCGGCCGCGGGCAATTCGCAGCCCGTGACGGACGTGGAGTTCGTTGGCACGATGTGGCTGCAGAATGCGTCAATGGATGCCGGCGTGCCGATGACCGACGTCAACGGCGTTCTCAAGATCGCCGGCGCCGCGCGCGACGGCGCGGTCCGCGAAATTGCCGGCGACATCTCCTTCGACTCGCTCAAGCTCGCCGGCCGCGATGTGGCGAAGCTGACGGCGAATATCGCCAAACAGGCGGACAAAGACGTCCTGCAACTGACCCGCATCGACGGCCGCATCGCCGACGGGCAGATCAGCGGGCAGATTGATTCGATCTTGTCGGAAAAAGATCCGCGCTTCGGTTTGGCGCTGGTTCTCCGCAACGCCAAAGTCGCCGAACTCACCGGCGACACCGACAAGCCGATCGACGGACGCCTCGACGCGAGCCTGTCGCTGGAAGGAAAGTGGGCCGATCCCACATCCGCGCGCGGCAGCGGCGATGTGAAGGTGGCCGGTAAGAATATGTACCGCGTGCCGATCGTTTTCGGCCTGATGCAGATGGCCAATCTGTCGCTCCCGCTGGAATCGCCGATCCGCCAGGCGGGGCTTCGGTACAACGTTGAAGGCCAGCGCGTGATTCTCGAGACCATAGACCTGCGCTCCGCGACGAGTGCGATGGAGGGAAGCGGATGGATCGATTTCGGCACCAAACAGGTGCAGATGACGCTGTATGTCGTCAACGAAGCGGCTGACTCGGTGCCGATCTTCGGGCAGTTGATCAAGGGCGCCCGCGAGGATTTCATGCAGATTCGCGTGCGCGGCACGATCCAGGACCCGAAGGTGGGCGCCGGTGCATTCAATACAATTACGACGACGGTGGACGAGGTGCTGAAAGGCCGCGACTAGGCGGCTATCATCCGTGTCTATGAAATACCGCACGCTCGGCGCGACCGGCCTTAACGTCTCCGTCATCGGCATCGGCACGTGGCAGTTCGGCGGCGAATGGAATAAGACGTTCCAGCAGGACGAAGTCGATGCGATGTTCGCCAGAGGAAAAGAACTGGGGATTAATCTCATCGACACCGCCGAGTGCTACGGCGATCACCTCTCAGAATCATTGATCGGCCCGGCCGTCGCGCACGACCGCGGCGACTGGATCATCGCCACCAAGTTCGGACATAAATATCACGGCTATCTCGACCGCACCGAGCCACGTCGGCCGGAGGATTGCCTGCAGCAATTGGAAGATTCGCTCAAGGCGCTGCGGACGGATTACGTCGATATTCTTCAGTACCACTCGTGGGGCGACAACCAGTTCTTTGACGACGATGTGATGGACGCAATGCACCGCGCCAAGCAGCAGGGGAAGATCCGGCACCTTGGTAACAGCGTGAGCAACAACCGCAATGTGAAACAGGTGGAGGCCTCGCAGGCGCGCGGGATCGAAACGATCCAGATCATCTACAACCGCCTCGACCGCGCGCCCGAAGACACCACATTCCCGATCTGCGCTCAGCAAAACCTCGGCGTGCTGGCGCGCGTGCCGCTGGCCAGCGGCTACCTGTCAGGTAAATATAAGCCCGGCGCGACGTTTCCGCCCGGCGATGTGCGCGAAGGGCACAAGCGCGAAGAAGTGGACCGCAAACTGGCCGAGGTGCAGAAAATCGCAAAAGAAGAAGTCCCCACCGGTGTGCCGATGGCGCGATGGGCGCTGGCATGGTGTCTGAAGAACCCGATCGTGACATGCGTGATCCCGGGGTGCAAAGATATCGGGCAAGTTGAAGAAAACGCGCGGGCGGCGGAGGTTTTGTGAGCGATCCCGCAGCGCATCGGAGTGACGTACCCGTTGTGTTGGATTATCAGACTCCTTCTCCGCCAAGACAGTGGAGTGCGCTATACCGCTCATTGTCTCCGGACCGATCGTGTCTTGCATGTGCGTCCGCATTCGCGGCCACCCTTCCCTTGTTGTCATTGTTTCATCCGGAGCGCGTATTTCCTCTGCTGTGCTACGGCGTGGTGACGTTTCTCCTCTCCATCTGGTTTGGAATTCGGGCAGTGGTTGCAAACCGATCCAAACGGTTGCTGGCGATTGCAGGATTGATTGGTTTTGGAATGATTTTTTTATTGATCGGGGTGCGTAGTTGTCCCCACGCGATCTACCTGGGCATCGGCGAACTCCAATTTTCGATCAGCGGCGACGCTTGCGGGAACCCCAGCAAGTGGATTACGCCGTGGTGGGTCGGGAATTGATTGCATGCAAAGGATTACCCTTCATCACTCGCCTGCAGCTTCGCGAGCACGCTGAAATCTTCCAGCGTCGTCGTGTCACCCATGACCTTGTTGCCCGATGCGACTTCCTTGAGCAATCGCCGCATGATCTTGCCTGAGCGGGTTTTGGGCAGCGACTCGGTGAAACGAATCTGATCCGGCGTCGCCAGCGCGCCGATCTGTTGGCGCACCGTCTGGATCAACTGCTTTTTCAGGTCTTCCGACGCCGTCTGACCCGTGCGCAGCGTGACGAACGCGGCGATGCCTTGGCCTTTCATTTCGTGCGGGATGCCGACGACCGCGGCCTCGGCAACAGATGGATGCGAGACGAGGGCGGACTCGATCTCGGCGGTGCCTAATCGATGCCCCGAGACGTTCAGCACGTCGTCGATGCGGCCCATGATCCTGAAGTATCCGTCCTTGTCGCGCACCGCGCCATCACCGGCGAAGTAGCAGCCCTTCACTTCGCTC
>JACMML010000329.1 GCA_014379105.1 Phycisphaerae bacterium | reverse complement strand
GATCAGACTTCAACAGTTAAATTAAGCGGTGGTGCAATCAGCACAGCTTCGCGCGTGATAAACCGAACAAACCCGGCGATCAGCGGGCTGCGGACTCGATCAGCTGCATATCGGGCTGCGGCGCGCTGTCCGCGACCGAAGAGCGCTGGCGAGCCACCAATCTCAGAATCTGCTTAATATCCATGTTCGTGCCGGGGCAATCGGTCTTCTTGCCGGTCATGCTGTGGCCGATGATCCGGCTGTCGCTGACGCGGTAGCGATCGGCGAGAAACGCAATCAGTTTGCTCAGCGACGCCACTTGCTTCGCACTCGGCCGGGTTTCATCGAAGTTGCCGACCAGGCAAATACCGATCCCGTGATCATTATATTCGTTGTCCGGGGTCTTTGCGTGCGCCCCGTGCTTCTGCACCGGCCAGCGTCCGCCCACTTCCACCAAGCCGTCGGCGGTATCGGTTCCGTTGCCGATGACGAAGTGATAGCCAAGCTCGTCCCATCCCTTGGCGCGGTGCGCCTTGTCAAACGCCCGCATCCCGCCAGTGGGCGTGGCGGAGTGATGGATGACGATCCATTTCCATTGTCGTTTTTCCGCAGTCGCCAGCGGCGTCCATCCGGGCGGTGCTTTGATCTGCTGGACTGGGCCGGGGAGTTTACCCGTTGGGGCAGGGGGGATGACCAGCGCTGTTCGCGTCGGCGGCTCGACGAACGGCCCGGCAAAGTTGGGCTGTGGCAGCGGCGCGCGAACCTGCTCGAGTGATTGACACCCAGCGAGTCCAGTCGCGATCGCGATCATCGAAAACAAAACGGCAATTCGGGCCATCCATGGCTCCTTGAAACGTGTAGGGACTAAAGACTGTTGTATCTCCGCAAACTCCGAAAATCCAATGAACCGGGTATGCCTGTCTTGCAAATCCCGCCAAGGCGCACGCGAAAACGCGGGATGATATTGTGCCCGAGGATATTTCTTTAAACCACTGCCCGGGACAGCAGCTATGCCTGATCAATCCGACGCCGAATCGCAGCCCGCATCCGCCGTGCCCGCCCGGCGTCGTCGCCCGTGGTGGCAGATCGCCGGGCTGTTGATACTGACCATTTCGACAGTTGCGGCGATTCCGCTGGGCATTTCGCTGCGACGTAATGCGTTTGATTGGTCATCGAGCATCCATCATACCGACCTCTATGCAGCCCGCGCCCGCGGCGAGATCGCCCACCGCGCCGGGATTTTTGAGACATACGAAAAAATCGCCAGCGGCCGGATCAACATGGATCGCTACGGCATCGACTACGCGCCGCTGCGTCTGACCGCAATCACGTCTTGGGTCCGCTGGCTGCACGATAACCATCCAAACGAGCCCTGGAGAGGCGACTACGAACAAGCTCGCCCGCTGCTGACTGCCAACACGGTGGCGTCGTTGGTGTCGAGTATGCTGGTGTTTCTGTTGGTCCGGCTTTGGGTCCGCCGATCCGTCACGCATATATCGGCGCGGCTCGATTTCATGACAGGCGCCGCGGCGGGCATGAGCGGCGCGACGTTGTTCTGGTTTAATCCCGCCATCATCTGGGACGGGCACTGCTGGCCGCAGTGGGATGTCTGGCTGATGCCATTCTTCCTTAGCGCAGTCTTATTGGCGTCGATTGATTGCTGGTTCTTCGCCGCGGTCTGCGTCGTGACGGCCGCCTTCTTCAAAGGTCAGATTCTGCTCGTCGCGCCGTTGCTCGTGATGTGGCCGTTGTTTCAGTTGCGGTTCGGTGCGGTGCTGCGGTTCTTCGCCGGCTGCTTTGCGACCGCAGCGGTGCTTGCGCTGCCGTGGATGGGTATTGGCAGCGGCGGTCTGTGGCTGGTGCAGATTACGTTGGCAGTCGGCGTCGTCGCGGTGGCATCATTTTGGCGCATCGGTGGGAATCGGGCGGTTGCGGTGTGGATCGCGATCGCATTGGTGCTTGGCTGGGCGTGGATGTCTGCGGCGTCGCTGTCGTGGCGTGCGGCGTCATTGGCTCCCGCTGCTATCGCGTGCCTCGTTTTCATCCTGCCAGGGAAACGATGGCTGACGGCTATTGCCGGGTCTTTCGGCACCGCGATTTTACTGTTGATGCCTCTCTTCGACGCGCGCACAGCCTGGTATACCGTCGGCTTCGAATACGGCACGCACAAGTTCCCGAATCTCGCATCCGCCGTCGGAACGTACAGCATCCCAACCATACTGCGGGACTATTTCAATTGGCCGGACAACATGGAAACGCCTGTCGGATTTTTCGGGTACGAGTGCTCTATCCGATTCTTCATGTTCGGCATCTTCGGCATCTCCCTGCTTCTCTGCTCCATCGCCGCAGCGGTCCACGATCGGCGTCGCGACCCGCGTTTTCTGCTCGCGGCCATCACGCCGTGGGTTTGCTTCTTCTCGTTGCTCACGCAGATGAACAACCGCTATCTCGTCTGGGGCGCGGTGCTGACTTCGCTGCTGAGCGGCGTGAGCGTGGGCTTGACGCTGCTCGGGCTGCTGTTGAGCGTGATCTGCGTGGTCGGCATGGCCCAACATATGCTCCCGATGGACCGCAGCTTTGCGCCCGATATGACGTCGGTGGTTCAGTCGCTGCAAACACATCTCGCATGGCCGGTCGCGTTGATTGCGATGATCTTCCTTTACTCAACCGTGGCTCCGGCGCTTCGTCGATCGCGCGTTGGTCCAAAACTTATGCCCTTCAAAAAATAGCGGCGACCGACATTTCTGTCGGCCGCCGCTGCGGAGGAGGATTGTAATCCGGTCTGTTAAAACCGGCGTTTTTGTTACACAGCCCGGCGACGCCGACGCAGCACACTCATCGCGCCTAGACCCAGCAGGCTCAGCATCGCAGGCTCGGGCAGAGGGCCTGTCTGGCTGCTGAAGCCGGTGTCGATCAGGGCATAATCGCTTCCGTTGATGACGCCGTCGTAGTTCACGTCTCCGTAGAACCATCCGGTGCCGCCGCCGGAGAATCCGGTGTCAGCAAGCGCGTAATCCGAACCATTGACCACGCCATCCAGGTTGGCGTCACCGCGCCAGGTGTATTTCACGAGGACGGAGGTTGTCGGATTCGGGACAGTGAAACCGGAGAGGGATGTAACCTGTCCGCCACTTGTTCCGCCATCGATGACACCGAGCATCGTGCCGTTCAGCCCGACGCCGCCAGCGCCCTGAGCGATTACCTCAGCCGAAGTGATGCCCGTGCCGTTACCGCCGAAGCCGAGAAGCGGTAGCCCGCTCTTGACCTTGGCGAGGACAGATGCGTAAGACGTCGAGCCACCGGTGTAATCGACAATAAGGTCGTTGTCATGGAGCTCAAGCGTGCCAGCGAAGTTCGCGCCGCTGGTCGGAATCGTCACCGAGCTGACAGCCGTCACGCCCAGAGCGAGTCCGTTGATGGGAACTTCCCACACCGCGTTACCAGAGATCGAAGCGGCCGCACGATTCTTAACCCCATTGACCGTTAACAGCTTTCCAGCAGTCACAGAGGTGGGACCGGTATAGGTGTTCACGCCACCGACAGAGAGCGTTCCTGTGCCGCTCTTGAGCAGTCCGCCATCGGGTGTGACACCGAGTGTGGCGTCGTGAACGAGGACGTTGTTGATGCCGACATCGAACCCATTGGTGTCGACCTTGGCACCACCAAGCATGACAGTGACCGCCGAGAACTCTTTCTGGTTCGCGTTGGTGATTGCGGTCGGCACACCACCCACATCCATCGTGTAGGTCGCTGTGCTCGATGCGATCCAGTCAGTGTTGCTGGCTAGGGCTCGGAGCGTGCCGCCGTTGAAGTTAAAGTTCGCGATACCGGCACCTGCGCCATCGCTGCCGTCACGCACGAATCGGCGGGCACTGGACAGCGTGCCGCCATTGAGGTTGATCGTGCCCACGGTGTTGTCACCGTCACGACCGACCGCGATCGTCGTCGAATCGGCACCGCTGGTCGCCGACGTGATGGTCGAAGCCTGGAACGTCGCTGATCCTGAGTTCACATTCAGATTGGCGATCGTCGCCTGCGTTCCACTGTTGCCCTGGCCGATGATGTAGCCCTGGCGTCCGCCGAACAGCAGCGTTCCACCGTTGACGTTGATCGACGCAGTGCCGGTGATGGCTCCGCCGATCAGCGAGTTGGGGATACCACCGTCGGAGGTTCCCATGCCCGAGTAGGAACCGCCGGTGGCGATTGTCAGGATGCCCGGGCCCGGCTGCGGAGGGTTGCCATTAAGGATACCGATGCTGGTCCAGCCTTGGTTGAACGAATTGGACGTTTCGTCGCCGACCTGGGTATTGCCGGTGATGATCGTCTCACCGCCGCCCCAGACGCGGAAGAAGTTATCGATCTTGTTGGTGCCGCCGAGGGTGATCGGGACGGTGCCCTGATTGTTGATGATGCCGCGCGTGGCATCGGCGGTGATGTTGCCGTTGTAGGTGTACGGGGAACCGGTGGTCCGATTGAACCGCAGCGTTCCGCCGCCGGCCATGTGGGTCGGGCCGGTGCCCAACGTACCATCGCCACCGGTCAAGCCGGTGCCGGTTGGTCCGATGAACGAACCGTTGCCGACGGACAATGTGCCTTCTTCGATCCGCGTCGTACCTGTGTAGGTGTGAGGCGAGGTGTTGATCAGCGCGAAGGTGCTGCCGCCTTTCTTGGTGATCCCGAAGTTGCCCGAGATCACGCCACCGATCGCGCCGCCGTTCGCGGTGACAGCCAGGGTCGTATCCGCCTGTAAGGCAACGTTGCCGATGATGGTTGCATTGCTGGTGAATCGGATCGCGCCAAGATTCTCGGAACTGCCGGTGCCAGCGACGCTGAAGTTGCTGTAGTAGGCGAGTGTCTTGTTCAAGAGCAAAGCCCCGCCATTATCGATCTGAATGGTCGCCGCCGCCGCCGGCGTGGTTGCCTGAGTGGTCTGGCCGAGGTTGACATAGCCGTTATTGAAGAAGCCGGGGAGAACCTGGAGCGTTCCGGTGAATCCGCTCATGTCGCCGGTCAGGACGGTGGTGTCGCCGAGCGATAGCCCTCGTGGCTGTACCTTGATCAACCCGCTGCCGGTGAAATTATTGGCGTACGTGAAACTTGTGGCGGCCTGGTCGTTGTTGAGAAACGCCGTGCCAGCAGCACCGACGGCAACAGCACCGGTGCCGAAGCTGGAAGCGTTGGTCGCGTTCACAGTTCCGGTCGTGATCGTCGATCCGCCGGTATAGGTGTTCGAACCGCCCAGTGTCAGCGTTCCTGTACCGGTCTTAAGCAGTCCGCCATCGGGTGTGACACCGAGTGTGGCGTCGTGAGCCAGGACGTTGTTGATGCCGACGTCGAACCCGTTGGTGTCGACCTTAGCACCGCCGAGCATGACGGTGACCGCCGAGAACTCTTTCTGGTTCGCATTGGTGATCGCGGTGGGCACACCGCCGACATCCATCGTGTAGGTCGCGGTGCTCGATGCGATCCAGTCAGTGTTGCTTGCCAGGGCTCGGAGCGTGCCGCCGTTGAAGTTGAAGTTGGCGATACCCGCACCCGTACCATCGCTTCCGTCACGAACGAATCTGCGGGCACTGGACAGCGTGCCGCCATTGAGGTTGATCGTGCCCACGGTGTTGTCACCGTCACGACCGACCGCGATCGTCGTCGAATCGGCACCGCTGGTCGCCGACGTGAT
>JACMML010000328.1 GCA_014379105.1 Phycisphaerae bacterium | reverse complement strand
GAAGACGCGCTGCAGTTCGGCCCAGCGACGCGGGCGCTGAACAGCTATGTCGTCGCGCCGCCGATCCCCGATGTAGCGACGCGCATGGACTGGGTCAGCGGCGCGAGCATGATGGTGCGGCGTGAGGTCTTTGAAAAAGTCGGCCTGCTGGATGCGGGGTACTTCATGTACTACGAGGAGACGGATTTCTGCCTCCGCGCCGCCCGGGCAGGCTTCGAATGCTGGTACGTGCCGGCCAGCCGCATTATTCACTTGGTCGGGCAGAGTTCCGGCGTGACCGGCGCGAAGCGATCGACCAAAAGACGGCCAAAATACTGGTTCGAATCACGCGCGCGCTATTTCCGAAACAACCGCGGCGCGCTCAGCATGCACGCCGCGAATCTCACGTGGCTGACGGCGTATCCGATCGGCCGGGCGTGGTTGCGGCTGCGCGGTCGGCGGCGCGATGATCCGCCGATGCTGTGGTGGGATTTTCTGAAGTACAATTATCTGCCGTGTAAATGATGTTGACAGAAGAACAACGCATCGTCGCCGCACTCCACCCGCAGCCGCCATCGACGCGGGTGCCGGGAATGGACGATCGCCCCGAATCGGATATCGAGCTGGGCGCGGTGAACCAGAACCCGCGCGGCATGTCGTTCTTCGGATTGCTCCGCGAGGATTTTGAGACCCACGAACGCGATCTGCTCAGCCAGGGATTCTGGGCGATCGGCGTGCACCGTTACGGCAACTGGCGCATGGGCATCGGCAACCGCTGGCTGCGGCTGCCGTTTTCGATCGTCTACAAGCTTCTCTATAAACTGGTCGAATGGACGTGCGGCATAAGCCTGGCGTACACCGTGCGGGTCGGGCGGCGCGTGCGGATCTGGCACCAAGGCGGCATGACGCTGGGGGCGCTGGAGATCGGCAACGACGTGCACGTCCGCCAGAACACCACCTTCGGCGTCAAGCGTCGCGGCGACCCGCGCTGGATGAAGCCCATCATCGGCGACCGCTGCGACATCGGCTGCGGCGCGGTGATCGTCGGCCCGATCACCATCGGCCATGATTCGGTCATCGGTGCGAACGTGGTGATCGCCAAAGACGTGCCGCCCAACAGCATCGTCACCGTCGAACCTCCGCTGATCAAAGAAAAGAAATCGCAAACTTTATTGGCGACGTTGCCCAGGCTCGGCTCGGATCCGGCCGAATCCCCGTAACCACAAGCTAACCCATGATTGGAATCGTCGCGATCGGCCGCAATGAAGGCGACAGGCTTCGCGCCTGCCTCGCAGCGGCGTCTGCGCAGCGCGACGCAACCGTCGTCTATGTCGATTCCGGCTCGACCGACGGCAGCCGCGAGCTCGCCCGCTCACTGGGCGCGCACGTCGTCGAGCTCGATCTGGCGACCCCTTTCACAGCCGCCCGTGCGCGGAACGAGGGATTTGAACGACTGATGCGCGTGAGCCCGCAGACGCAGTTCGTGCAGTTTCTGGATGGCGACTGCGAACTACGCCCCGACTGGCTTGACCGCGCGGTCGCCGAACTCACCGCCCGCCCGCGGGCGGCGGTGGTGTGCGGCCGGCGGCGGGAGCGATTCCCTGATAAATCGATCTACAACCAGCTCTGCGACCTGGAGTGGGATACGCCCATCGGCGAGACAAAGGCCTGCGGCGGCGACGCGCTGATGCGCACCGAAGCGCTGCGCCAGGTGCACGGATACAACCCCGCGATCATCGCCGGCGAAGAGCCGGAGCTGTGCGTGCGTCTTCGCCAGGCCGGCTGGCAAGTCTGGCGCATCGACGCCGAGATGACGCTCCACGACGCAGCGATGACCCGCTTCGGCCAATGGTGGAAGCGCAACCTCCGCGCCGGCCACGCCTACGCCGAGGGCGCGCACCTGCACGGGCAGCCGCCGGAGCGGCATTGGGTTAAGGAGGTCCGCAGCAACTGGGTCTGGGGACTCGGCATCCCATTGCTCGCGATCATGCCGGCGTGGTGGACGTACGGATTGTCGCTGCTCCTGCTCGCGCTCTATCCCATTCAAGCACTGCGGGTTTATCAATACGCGGCCGGTCGCTATCCGAAAAAAACGGCGCGTCTATACTCGCTGTTCATCGTGCTCGGAAAATTCCCCCAAGTGCTCGGCCAGCTCAAGTACACGCTCAACCGGCTCACCGGAAACAAGAGCCGCATCATCGAATACAAAGCCGCCGAGTCCAACGGAGGACAGCCGGCGTGACGATCGCGTACCTGGTCAATCAATACCCGCAGCCGAGCCACACGTTCATCCGGCGCGAAATCCGCGAGCTGGAAAAACTGGGCTTGCAGATCAGGCGCTACACGCTGCGCAAGAGCACGTCGCGCTTGTCCGACCCGGATGACCAGGCCGAGCACTTGCAGACCCGCGCTGTGCTGTCCAGCGGCGCCGGCGCGATGATCATCGCGGTGCTGTCGGCGCTCTTTACACGGCCGGGTGCGTTCTTTTCATCGCTGGCACTTGCCCGGCGCATCGCAAAACCATCGGGCCGCGGGCTCTTGATTCATCTGATCTATCTCGCCGAGGCATGCGTGCTGCTCGGCTGGACAAAGCGCGACAACATCGCGCACGTCCACGCCCATTTCGGCACCAACTCCACCGCCGTCGCAATGCTGCTAAGCGCCCTTGGCGGCCCGGGCTACAGCTTCACGTCGCACGGGCCTGAGGAATTTGATATGCCGGTGTCATTGTCGCTGGGCGAAAAAATCCGCCGCAGCGCGTTCACGGTGGCGATCTCGGGCTTCGGGCGCAGCCAGCTTTATCGCTGGGTCGGGCACGAGCACTGGGACAAGATCAAGATCGTCCGCTGCGGCGTCGACGCCGGCTTTCTCGGTCAATTGCCGGCGCCGCTGCCGGCGACCCGGCGATTGGTCAACATCGGGCGGCTCAGCGAACAGAAAGGCCAGCTCCTGCTCGTCGAGGCGGCATCCATACTGCAAAAGCGCGGCGTCGATTTTCAACTAGACATCATCGGCGACGGCGAACTCCGTCCGCAGATCGAGTCGATGATCGCTCGTCACCAATTGCAGTCGCAGGTCCACCTGCTCGGCTTCAAAAGCGGCGCGGAAGTGCGGCTGGCGCTGGATGAATCGCGCGTGATGGTGCTGCCGAGCTTCGCCGAGGGGTTGCCGGTGGTGATCATGGAATCGCTGTCTCGTCACCGCCCGGTGATCGCGACGGCGGTCGCGGGAATTCCCGACCTGATCAGAACGAATGAAACCGGCTGGCTGATCTCCGCCGGTGATGAAAACCAGTTGGCCGACGCGATGGAGCGGGCGATCAATACGGATGACGCCACGCTCGCCGCGATGGGCGCCGCCGGGGCGCGTCTGGTTGCGCAGAATCACAACGCCGCGACCGAAGCGGCCGGGCTCGCGGAGCTATTCAATGCGGTCATCGGGAGGCCGCGATAAATGTGCGGCATCGCGGGCATCGTCGGACGTGTAAATGACGCGCACTGCGCGGCACTGGAGCGCATGGGCATAGCGATGAATCATCGCGGCCCAGACGGCTCGGGCACATGGATCGGCGAGCCAGACGCTTCGGGCCGCGGGTGCATGTTGATTCACCGGCGTCTGTCGATCCTCGATCTCACCGCTAGTGCCAGCCAGCCGATGGTCGATCCCGTCACCGGGCAGGTGATCGTCTTCAATGGCGAAATCTATAACTACCGCGATCTGCGAAGCAGCCTCGAGCGCTCTGGTCAGCAGTTCCAATCCACCGGAGACACCGCCGTGCTGCTGCGCACGCTCGGCCTCGGCGGAATTGAAGCGGCCACGGAACTGCGGGGGATGTTTGCACTGGCGCTGTGGGACCCGCAATCGCGCGAGCTTACCCTCGCCCGCGACCCCCACGGCATCAAGCCGCTCTACTATTGCTTTGCGCGCGATGTCGGCGTCGGCGACGGCGGCGGCGACTGGTCGCTGATGTTCGCATCAGAAGTGCGCACGCTACTGGCCAGCGGGCTGATCCCTTCGCCATCGGTCGATCCGGCTTCGGTCGCGTCGATCGTATGGAACGGATTTGTCACCGCGCCCAACACCATCGTCAAAGGAATCCAGACCCTCTGGCCGGGCGAATACCTGGTGCTCGCGCGCGGGGGCGCGGTCAAGACGCGCAAGACCTATTGGCGCGTCCCGGTCGCCGGGGCTGCCGACGGCGATGCAGCGAGCTTCTCCAGTGCCCTTGGCGACTCTGTCAGCGATCACCTCTGCTCCGACGTGCCACTGGGCGTGTTTCTGTCCAGTGGCGTAGATTCCAGCGCCGTCGCGAACCACGCCCAGCGCACCAGCCAGACCGCGATCAACACCTTCACGCTGGCGTTCGACGAATCGGAATTCAACGAAGGCGTCTGGGCGCGCAAGATCGCCGGCGCGATCGGCACCGAGCATCATGAGCTGGTGCTGACCGAATCGATGTTCATGGCGTCTCTCGATAAAGCGTGCGATGCACTGGACCAACCCAGTTTCGACGGCATCAATAGTTACTTCATGAGTAAAGCCGTTCGCGATGCCGGCCTCGTCGTCGCGCTGGTCGGCACCGGCGGTGACGAGCTCTTTGGCGGGTACCGCACGTTTGCGGAGGTGCCGCGGCTGCTGAGAATGGCAAGACGATCCGGCTTTGTCCCCCGGTCAGTGAAGCAATTTAGCGCAAATCTACTTTCCCGATTGCTCGCAGGCTCGCGCGCCGGCGTCGGCCCGCAGACGCGCTGGGCCAAACTCCCGGCGATGGTCGAGGCGGATACCGACGTCCTGGCGCTTTACCAGTTGGCATACGCACTATTTCTACCGGGCTTTCAACGCCAGCTTCTCGCTGACGGAATCCCGGCGCTGCCGCACGGATTGCAGCCGGATATGGAATCGCGGCTGCGCGAGGAAATCCGCGGCGCCGATACCCTGGCGGCGATCTCCTGCCTCGAGCAGCGGCTATTCCTCGGCGAGCGGCTACTCCGCGACGCCGACGCCGCCAGCATGGCCGTGTCGATCGAGACGCGCCTGCCGCTGGTCGATTGCACGCTCACCGCCGCCGCGGCGCGATTGCCGAGCGGCGACCGGTTCGATCCCATCGGCCGCAAACAAATGCTCCGCCAGACGGGCTTGGCCGGGCTCGATCCCCAGCTATTTGACAGACCCAAGACCGGCTTCGTCATCCCGTTCGACCGCTGGATCAAAGCCGGCCTGGGCAAAGCAATGGACGAACTGATGCGCGACCCAAAAGCCGCCGCCAACGCCGGACTGAACGGCCGAACGGTCACGCGGCTATGGGACGCCTATCTCGCCGGTCAGCCGGGCATGTACTGGTCGCGCGTGTGGGCGATTTATATGTTGATTCGGTGGTGTGAAAGGACCGGCCTGCGCGTGTGAAGGGTACATGTTGGGAGTTGTGTTTCTTTGAAAACTCCAATGCTTTGACGACCGTACAACCGGTCCGCACCGTGTGCGACCACGCCATTTCGATGTTCGGCAGGGCGGCCTCCACTCAATCGCAGTTCCGCCATAAACCTATTCATGTTAACTGTTTAAGTAGACGTGCAAGTATCGAAACGGGTATGAAATAGACTGGCGGGTTTGGTGATCGCCCAGATCGAAACATTCCTGGCGACTTTTTCCTTGGAACAGGCCAGCACTGTAGTTATTATCCCCTTCGCCAGCTGCTCTCAACCATATCTGAGCGGCCGGCGAGTTGGGTTGATTGTTGGAAGTTGTTACATGTCGGGCGTGCTGATGCGTTCTAATCGGCAGTACGTACCCTGTATAGAATTGACATTTTTACACGCCCTGCGATGGTCTGGTGATGCGCGTTCTCGCGCCCGCCAAGCTCAATTTGCACCTGCGTGTGGGTCCGAAGCAATCGGACGGGTTCCATCCCGTTAATACGTGGATGGTCACCGTCGGGCTCTTTGACAAGCTGGATTTCTCGCTGGACACGGCGGGTCG
>JACMML010000327.1 GCA_014379105.1 Phycisphaerae bacterium | reverse complement strand
GGTTCGACAAGTACCTCTGGACGCAGCAGCTGATCGCCGATCTGATCCTGGTCCGGCCGCATCCTGCTTGGCGCCATGCTCGGCGGGTGGGGATTATTCAATCTAGTGGAAGGCGTGATCGACCATCACATCCTTCAGGTCCACCAAGTCGTGCAACGGCTGGGCGTCTCGGTGTGGGATTACGCGTTTCTCGCGTCGGGCATTGTCTTAATGGTGATCGGCGCGTGGCTGATCACGACGGCCAAACCAACAACCGGCGATCAACTCCCGCGGTAAAAACCACCCGGCCTCACACCGCAGTGACGTCGACCGTCGTCTGTGTGATAGATCACGCCTTCGGCGGTTCCTTCGCGCAGCCAGGTCATCATCTTGCGGTGATGCCGGTTATGCGTCGGGCAACTTCGCGATTTTTGGCGAGAGGACTTCGGCGCGTTTGGGTGATTGTGGATCGTAGATCACTCGGGCGGCCGAAGGGTTGTCCACAATTTCCTGAACGATTGACGCCGGCATATCCCGGGCGATGGTGTATTGCGTGCCGTCGACTTCGTACGAGATGCGGACAGGACGCGCGCCACTCTTTTTGAGCACGCTGGCTGAAACGTTGGTGAGCGCCGTGAGCTTTCCGCGTGCAGACAGGACGCCCCATCGCTGGGTACTCGCGAACGCCCAACCGAGCATGCCCACGCCGAACACCCCTGCGATGCCGGCGTAAACTGAGCGCATGTCGGATTTGGTATTGCGCCCCTTCTGCTCGGGAGGTGATGCGATTGCCAGAAAGTAGATTACGCAACCGACAGCGATCACCGCGCAGATCAGCGCGGCCGCCCACGGAATCGTACGCGAGCGGCGATAGAATTCAGCTTTAGTGGCAGGCGAATCCATCATCGGGCAATCTCCCTGCTAAGAAGATTAATGTTCACGCCTTCGGCGGTTCCTTAGCGTTCAGCCAGGTCATCATTTTGCGCAACCGACGGCCGGTGACTTCCACCGGGTGGTTGTTGTCGGCATCGTACAGCCGCTTGAAGTTCTTCATGCCGCCCTCATATTCGGCTCGCCAGTTTTTGGCGAATGTGCCGTTCTGGATTTCGGTGAGGATCTTCTTCATCTCTTTCTTGGTCTCATCGGTGACGATGCGCGGGCCGGTGATGAGGTCGCCCCACTCGGCGGTATTGGAGATGCTGTAGCGCATGTAATCCAGTCCGCCGGCGTAGATGAGATCGACGATGAGCTTGACCTCGTGGACGCACTCGAAGTACGCCATCTCCGGCGGGTAGCCGGCTTCGGTGAGAGTTTCAAAGCCGGCTTTGATCAGGGCGCAAAGCCCGCCGCAGAGGACGACCTGCTCGCCGAAGAGATCGGTTTCGCATTCGTCTTTGAAAGTGGTTTCGATAATGCCCGAGCGAGCCCCGCCGACGCCATTTGCCCAGGCAAGCGCGGTGGCGCGGGCGTTGCCCGAGGCGTTCTGATACACCGACGCCAGACATGGCACGCCGCCGCCTTTGACGAACTCGGAGCGAACCAGATGCCCCGGGCCCTTGGGCGCGACGAGGATGACATCCACATCCGTCGGTGGAACGATGGTCTTAAAATGCACGTTAAAGCCGTGGGAGACGCCCAGCGTCTTACCCTTCACGAGATGCGGCGCGATCGACTTGGTGTAGACCTCCGGCTGGACTTCATCAGGCAAAGTAACAATGACCAGATCGGCGGCCTTCACGGCGGCCTCGACGCTCATCGGCTCGAAACCGTGCTCGATCGCCAGCTTGCCGTTGGACGAATCGCGGCGGTTGGCAACGATCACCTTCGCGCCCGAATCCCGCAGGTTCTGGGCATGGGCATGTCCTTGCGAGCCGTAACCGAGAATCCCCACCGTTTTGCCTGAAAGCGGTGCGATCGGTGCGTCATTACCATAGATCATTTTCAACTCTGCCATGAGCGCGGGCCTTTCACAAAAATCGAGCCCGATAATGTAGGGGATGGGGTTAGGGGTGTCAAAATGCACCTCTGGTACCTCTGGTACCTCGCACAGTAATCGACAACGCGCGTGCTGCCGCAGCGACTGGTGACGCGCGTTGCGACGTCTTTCAATTAGTGTTGACGCGAAAGTAAATCTGCAAATTCAGGTCTGCCGATTTTGACAAGTAAATTGCTGGATTCGCCTAGCATGTAAATCAGCGCAATCGCTATACTGATCGGGGTTTAGTGGGCCTCATGTCATGCGGAGGAAGTTTCTATGAAAAAGCGAACCTGCGGTTTTACGTTGGTCGAGTTGCTTGTGGTAATCGGAATCATCGCTTTGTTGATTTCCATACTGCTACCTTCTTTGAACAAAGCAAGAGAATCAGCAAAGCGAGTGAAGTGCTTGAGCAACGTCAAGCAGATCGCAAGTGCCATGGTGATGTATTCCATTGCCAACAAAGGCTATTTGCCGACGCCGCTCAGTATGGGAACCGCGCCCGGAGACGCGTACGCCGATGCGCAGTTCCTGGGTTGGCAATTGACCGGCGGTGCTCAAATCGACTCGGGCGGGAGATTGGAAGACACCGACGCTCGATCCATTAAAAGAGCCGGAATCGGACCCTACCTCAATCTCAAACCTGCGAATGTTGCGGTTCTTCGCTGTCCCTCAGACCCAACTTGGAGCCGGCGCAACTTCAACAATCCTTCGCTGGGTGATTATTCCTTCAGCTACGCCGTGAACTGGGCATTTGGCGTGATGGTACATTCGAGCGCACCGGGCAGAAACGCGGCGGGTTCTGGTCCGGGAAGTGGCACCAAGCTGCCCAAGATAAAGAATACGTCTGAGAAGGTCCTAATTATGGAAGAAGACGAGCGCACAATTGAAGATGCGAATTGTGCTGTGATTGAGAAGAGCCCATTTGGAAATGAAAAATGGATCAATCTTTTGGCGATCCGCCATGACTCTGTATATCACAAGAAGTTCGAACCCAGCCCCCAGGATCGCCGGGCCAATAACCTCAACTATATCCCGAATTCCGCAGGCAAAGGGATCGTTGGGATGTGCGATGGACATGCAGAGTATACAACTCGTAAGTTCGTGCATTCTATTGCCCATGCGATGCCGAATCCGAAGACTGATCTCGCGCCCAATGGGAAAGATCCGGATTACCGATAGTTTTGTAACTAGTCGCGGTTGAATTCTCTGTGGCGTCCATGGATTGAGAAACCAGAGTTTCCCCGTTCAGCACCTTCGACTTGGCGATTCGCCGCTAGCACGTACACTGCCTTGCATCCATACACGAAGGATGCACGAGCGATGAGTCAGTTGATCCAATCCCCCGCGTGGCGAGCGCTGGTTGACCATCACGCGGGAATGCGCCAGCAGCACCTGCGCGACCTGTTTGCGGCCGACGCGGACCGATTCGCGAACTTCAGCGTCGAGTTCGAAGACATCCTTCTCGATTACTCCAAGAACCGCGTTACCGAAGAAACGCTCCGGCTCCTTTTCGATCTCGTCCGCTCCGCCGATGTCGAATCCTGGCGACAGCGCATGTTCGCCGGTGAGAAGATCAACATCACCGAGAACCGCGCGGTCCTTCACGTCGCGCTCCGCAACCGTTCCAATCGCCCGATCCTGGTTGACGGGCAGGACGTTATGCCCGAGGTGAACAAGGTGCTCGAATCGATGAAGCGATTCTGCATCGCCGTCCACGGCGGGCAGCACACGGGGTTCACCGGCCGCCCGATCACCGACATCGTCAACATCGGCATTGGCGGATCGGACCTCGGGCCGGTGATGGTCACCGAGGCGCTCAAGCCGTTCGCGCTGCCCGGCTATCATGCCCACTTCGTCAGCAACGTCGACGCCACCCACATCGCCGAGGTGTTGAAGAAACTCAATCCCGAGACCACACTTTTCATCGTCGCCAGCAAGACATTCACCACACAGGAAACCCTCGCCAACGCCCACACCGCCCGCGACTGGTTGCTGCGTACGGCCCACGATGAAAACGCCGTCGCCAAGCACTTCGTCGCGGTCTCGACCAATGCCAGCGAAGTCGGCAAGTTCGGCATCGACACCGCCAACATGTTCGGCTTCTGGGATTGGGTCGGCGGACGATATTCACTCTGGTCGGCGATCGGGCTCTCGATCGCGCTTTCGATCGGCTATGATAATTTCGCAACACTCCTGGCCGGCGCGCACGCGATGGACAATCATTTCGCCACCGCCCCGCTCGAGCAAAACATGCCGGTGATCCTCGCTGTCCTCGGCGTGTGGTACAACAATTTCTTTGGTGCACAAACCCACGCCATCCTCCCCTACGACCAATACCTGCATCGCTTCGCTGCATATTTTCAGCAAGGCGACATGGAATCCAACGGCAAGTACGTCGACCGCGACGGCCAACCCGTCGACTACCAGACCGGGCAGGTCATCTGGGGCGAGCCGGGGACGAACGGGCAGCACGCGTTCTATCAATTGATCCACCAGGGCACGAAGCTGATCCCCGCCGACTTCATCGGCGTCTGCCAATCCCACAACCCCATCGGCCGGCATCACGCGATGCTGATGAGCAACTACTTCGCCCAGACCGAGGCGCTGGCGTTCGGCAAATCCAGCGAAACAGTCGCTAAAGAAATGGGCGACAAAGCCACGCCGGAGCTTGTGCAACACCGCACGTTCCCCGGCAACCGCCCGACCAACAGCATCCTGGTCAAACAGATCAATCCCTACACGCTGGGGCAATTGATCGCGCTCTACGAGCACAAGATCTTCGTCCAGG
>JACMML010000326.1 GCA_014379105.1 Phycisphaerae bacterium | reverse complement strand
GGTCAAACCACGGCAGCCGTCCTTGCATCGCGTTGAAGATGTGAAAGTTGACCGCGTGATCATCCCAGTTGCCGAGCGTTCGTCCCGCCGCGTCTTCAAACTCGCGACCTTCGACATGTACGAAGCCGACTCCCGATTCGACCAGCCGCCGAGCGAGAAACAAACTCTGGCCAAACTGACTGCGGCCATACCGATCCCGCTCGCGCGGATCGGCGCGGCTGAGATCGAATGCGCTGCGAGCCGCATCACCCGTCAGTAACCGCACCGCCTCTTGCTGGTAGCTGTCCATCGCTTCCATCTGCCCGCGACCATCGGCTTCGCGGCGAATGCGATCGAAGCCGCGCATCAAGGTCAGCCGGTTCTGCATCGCGTCAATCCGCTCGGCGGGCAGACTGATGTTCGGCACCTGAAACGTCGGGCTGTTCGGATTCACCTGCACCTGGAACGGTTCAAACTTCGAGCCGAAATACCCCGGCCCGGCAAACTCCTGCCGATGCGGCACCGCCACGTAACTCGGCAAGCCATCCCGACCGTTCGGCCGCACTCGTTTGTAGATCGCACCCGCGTCCGGGAACTGATTAGGAATGGTGAAACCGGGCTGTCTCACGAACGGCGTGCGCCGGCCCGACAACATGATCTGCGCGCCGTCGTCGTGACAGACGCAATCGTGGCTGCATGACCGAATCAGCGTGAACTTGTCCGCCACGCGCGCGTGATGCGGCAGCAGTTCGCAAATCTCCATCCCCGGCACGTTGGTCGCGATCGGCTTGAACGGCCCGCGAATCTCGTCGGGAGCGTCCGGCTTCAAGTCATACGTCTCCAAATGACTTGGGCCACCGTGCAAATAGACGAAAATGCAAGACGTCTCAGCGCTCTGCCTCACCCCTTCCGCCGCGCGAGCATGCAACTGCGACCACGCGCTCAAACCCAGCCCCGACATGCCAAGCAATCCGGCTTGCAAAAAATTGCGGCGACTCGTCGGACCTGGGCAGAAGAGCGGTTCTTGCGAGGCCATAAGCGTTTTCCGTCAGCGGTCAACTCGGCGAGAGTGGGGCGTCACTTAACAGACTAGCGAATCCAACAGAATGTTATTCGTAAAATCCAACCGATAATCGCACCTGCCGTCAACTGACGGATTCGAGGGAGCGAAGGTTGCGGCGCGGTGCTCGGAGCGAATTGTCCGTGTCCGCGTCTGCCAACTGAAAAATATCGGCTAAGCGTTGGAAGGTTCCAGCACAGCTTTGTAAGCTCCGCTCCCTCGCTGAGAACCTCGCTGTTAAGAACCTACCAATGCCTGTGTCGGCGTTATGGTCATGCAAAGAGCTCTGCTAACACTGACCTCATCCTACATCCCGGCTGCCGCTGCACGGCCGGGGTTCACCTGACTGCGCACCTCTTACTAACTGCGTGCCAGTTGTCTTGAGCCTTCATCGGCTGCACTCGATTCATCACCGCCACGTTGGCGTGATGGTTCCCTTGGTCATCACCGACCGCCGCCGTTCCTGGATGGCGCGGTTCGGGAACTCTGCTCTGCGTCGTGTTCGTCTTGCTCGGCGGCCACCGCGGATCTAGAGATTTTCACAGAAGGACAAATCATGAAATGTCTTCGCACTCGCAACCAATCCCGTTCCCGATCCGGTTTTACTTTAATCGAACTGCTGGTGGTGATTG
>JACMML010000325.1 GCA_014379105.1 Phycisphaerae bacterium | reverse complement strand
GATGTCCGACGAGAACACGCCCGACGAGGGCGTGATTTTTGATTTGGATTATTGGGCGCTGATGACGAAATAGGCGCGGGGTGAAAGGCGATTTGCCGTCCAAAACGAAGCAGAGCGGACGCCGTTGCCGACGCCCGCCCGCCTATTTGTCGCCTTGTCCTGCCCGGACCATCTGAATGATCCGGAGCCCCGAACCGCTCAATACGATCACAATGACGCATATCACGATGACGTTTCGTCTTGTGTGATCGGGTGCCTCGAGCCGCGACCCCTCGACGAGCGGGCCCTTCGGCTTCAGCTGCACTACGCATGCGACCACGTCGGCGTCGTAATCGTAGTAATAGGTGAAATACGGGTCCGCTCCCAGGAGCTTGAAGCGGCCAGCATCGGCCGGCCGGGGCTGGGCCCGCAATTCACGCAAGACCGGTTCGTACAGGGCCGGATCGCATGCCGTTTTCGCCGGGCCAGAGGTCTCGATCGGCACCGTGGCGCTCCATGGCATTATCCCGCGCAGGTCGATCAGAAACGATCCGACCGTGGCCAAAATGGCCGCCAAGGCTAATATCCGGTGGATGTGAATAGTGCGCATAGCACCCTTCATCCCGACCGGATCGGAACATCGTCAGCCTATCCGGCCTCTTCGCCAAAGTTCTCCGTGCCCGCGGCTACTGCTGCGGCAGCATTTCTGCTTAAGGTAGCCATTGTATTTATTGCGCTTTTCGTCATCCGGGTTCGCTCAACCTGCAGCGATCACACGTCTGGGACCTAGCATTAACTTAATTACAGAATATCATATTCAGTGCAAAACCAAAAACACCAATTAGGAATTAACATACAGTTCATGTAAAAATGTTTCAGACAAATTGAAACGCACGAAAAACTTCCCTTCCATCGTATATTTTGCTAACTCATTAGGAGACATCATCTTTCGTGTCGAATGCGCGGGCCTCACGCCCTCCCGGAGCGTTTCGACCATTCCCGGCGCGACTAAAAAGCAAATCGAGGTTTTCGATGAATGGCCGGCCCAAAGGGCGTCAGGGAGATTTGATAGCTCGGAAGGAATGGACCGCCCGACTGAATCGATTTGCGGCTGCCAAAACCAGCAAACAACGGCAAGCCATCATCGAGACCGCGCTGAAGATCAACCCCGGCGGCACCGTGCGCGACATGCTGCAGGCCTGGGGCTATTCCGCTTCGGCACGAGGGCGAAAGGCCAAGCAAACGTCGGAAGAAAAATCCGCCACCCCCGCACGCGAGCGGCTCGAACTCGCCCTCGCCACTCTCTACGGCAAGACGCCGTCCCCCGTGCCGAGCCTTTACGCCAAACTCGCCGGCCGCGTCGACACCACGGTCAAGGATGCCTGCCGCATCGTCGCGGCGCTGATTTATGAGTGGCCCGAACCGCTAAGGCTGTCCCAGGGTGCCACGGCGAAAGAATCGCGTGGGGCCGCCTGCCTGACCGCCGAATCCTTTATACGGGAATTGCTCGTCGAACTCTCCTCGGGCCGTTCCCGCGATTGGAGCGCCGGCGAAATGGACATCAGGGTGTTCCGTCTCCTCGACGAAGAGCGGATCGGCGCGAGCACATTTATTACTGAGGCGGGAGAAACCGAAGGCGCCCTGATCATTGCGGGGGCCAAAAGCATTCTGATTGGGACGCATCCAGTTGATGCCATCAGGCAGTTCCATAGCCTAATGAGCAGGTTCATATCAGAAGACCACAAGGGAATATTGATGTTCGTCTTCAACTCAGCCCTCTTCGAAGCAGGAAAAGACGGCTTCAATCTCCTTTACAATATCGGCCTTCTTTCCACTGCCATGACGGCATTCGCGCTGTTTCCAGAAAACTACGACTACAAACATCCCATTCAAGAGCATAAAGTCGATTGGACAGCGTGGAGAGCGCTTTCAAAACGTTGTTGTGTCGTCATCCGAAAACCGCCGCTGATTGATTCTTCTACAGGACAGTTTCTGAAGCAGCATAAGTTCGATGAGTTCGTCGCCTCATGGCGCCCGCAACAGAGATTCGACAATCTAGGAGAGTTGCGCGGATTTTTTCGCTTCGACAGTGATCATATTCTGCCTCGAACCTACCCGCCTGAATTTGGCGAAGCCGTGCACGGCAAGGACCTCTATTGGGACGTGATCGTGCGACCGGAAAGTGCAGAGCCGGAGGGCCTGCAAGTTCAGTATTTCATACCTCCGCTTTGGCAGATTGATGCCACCGCTGAGAGCCAGGAGAGGAGCAGCAAAGCGGGGGTCGCGACGTACTCTCAGCGTGGGCGGCCTGCGACGAAGGCAGTCCCCATTGAGGAAGACCTTTCATATGTTGTGCGTCAAGGGAGCCCAGGCTCGCGTTACGATGACGCGCATCGCGCCATGTATATGGCGGCGCGGGGACGGCTCAATCTCGACCGAGACGCCCAGCACAGCCGAAATCTCAATGCAGCAGCAGCGTTGAGGCAAATAGGGTATGAGGTCTTACCGATCGGGATAATGCTATCGCTGTTTCCGCGTTCGCTCCACTTTGCAGCCGCCAGTCAAGAGAAATAAGGTTAGCCTGGATCTTCCAGCCGGCGCCCCCCACAAGCACACACCGAGCGCCATAAACGCCCAATGATGCAAAAAAATCCCTGTCCATGTGAAATCCGTTGGTATCCCTGCGCGGGCTAGCCTCAACAAATGCTGCTCATGCTAGAGAAGAGGAATTCGATTTGTTCATTTCCCTCAGCACCGGTGGCGCATAGCCAAAGAGAAAGAAAAAAACATGGTGTTTAATGCGTTGACCGCCTTCGTCGGCGCTCCTCTATCCGGCATTCTGTTCACCGCCGTATTGCCTGGCGGATGTCCTCTCGAATGCCCTTTCTGCATCGTCAATAAGCGGGATGAGCGCCGCACGGACTCTTCTCTGACTGCGGAGCATTTGGTCGCGGCATTGGCGTCGATCGAACGTCGACGCTTGCTGGGGGCAGCAGCGATTGTGGGCGACGAACCGCTGCAGACGCATTGCTGGCCGATGGCGAAGGCATTTCTCGATAGAGGCATCCAAAGCAGGGTGCCGACGGCGCTGATCACCAACGGATATAATTTAGTCGATTTCGTTCAAGAGCTGCGACAACTCAACAAAACCAAGATTCTCATCAGCCTGGACGCTGCCAGCGAAAAGCATGACGAAATTCGCAGAAAACCGGGGGCATTCGCGCGGATTTCGGAAGGGGTCAGGCTCGCGGCCAGTGATCCCAAATTGCGTGACCAGATCTCAATCGCGACCATCATGATGCCTGGCAACCTCGATAGCATCCCCGGAATCATCGACTTCACCGCCAGCCACAAAATCCCTCAACTGCTCCTCTCACCGCTTCTGACCTCATCCCGCACCGAAGCCCTGGCCGTTCATCCGAAGGTGATGAAGGAGGCTTGGCGCGCAATTCCGCGGCTTTTGGACCACGCCGCCGCGGCTGGAGTGAAGCTCCGGCTTTCCGACGAGTTCGCCGTACTGGGGCCATGGGAGCAGAAGCTCGCCTCGATCGGCGCAGAAATCCTCGCGCCGAAGGAGCCAGCTCGATTGATTCGCGTCGACGCGGCCGGTCGTGTTGAGACATTGTCGACCATGCATTCGGGGACGCCCACAGAACTGCGATTGCCAGCCGACATCACTGAAATGGATGCGTTTGTCGACACCCTCTTGGAACGCTGCTTCGAGCAGGTGGAGGTCTCCGTCGCGGCTTAAGCTCCGCGACGCGAACGCCACGTGCTCACAAACAAAGCACCCGCGAGGCCGCCGCCGACAGGTCGATCAGCAGCGCTGGTCCGCGTGCGAGCATGAGATATGCCGCGCCCGCGCAGAGCAGCGTCACGCTGGCGATGATGACGATCCGTGCGGCGAGCGGCATGGGCGTCTCCCGGTCTATTCCGCCGCAACCAGCATAGCATGGCGGGGCGCCGCGCGCTCGCTGATCGG
>JACMML010000324.1 GCA_014379105.1 Phycisphaerae bacterium | reverse complement strand
TCGCCGACACCGAGGAAGTCATCCTCACCGGCTTCGGCCGGGATGACACGCACGAGCTGCCCAACAGTCTCATCTGGGGCCCCGACGGCTGGCTGTACGGCATGAACGGCGTCTTCAACCCATCGCGCGTCAAAGACCCTGCCGGTGACAAAACCTACGAATTCACCTGCGCCATCTGGCGGTACCATCCGCCCACCAAACGCTTCGAGCTTTTCGCCGAGGGAACGAGCAATCCGTGGGGTTTGGATTTCAACCGCAACGGCGACTGGTTCATCTCGGCTTGCGTCATCGATCATCTCTGGCACATGGCGCAGAGCGGCTACTACCAGCGGCAAGGCGGGCCGTATCCGCCGCTGACGGTGCCGCTGCCATCGATCACCACCGAAGGCCACCAGAAGGCGGCTTACGCGGGGCTGGTTATTTATGACGCCGACGCCTACCCGGAGGAATACCGCGGCAAGTTGTTCATGGGTAACCTGCACGGCTCCTGCATCAATGTCGACAAGCTCGAACGCAACGGCTCCACGTATCGCCAATCAAACGACCTGGATTTCCTGAGCGCCAATGACGCATGGTTCATGCCCGTCTCACAGAAGATCGGCCCCGACGGCTGCATCTACATCATGGATTGGTACGACCGTTACCACTGCTACCAGGATGCCAATCGCGACTCGCCGGGGCTGGATCGGCTCAAGGGACGAATCTATCGAATCAGTTACAACGACACGCCACGAGCCAAGGCATTCGATCTGGGCAAGGCGCCTCGCGACGAGTTGGTGAAGTTGCTCGAACATCCAAACGTATGGTGGCGTCGCAGCGCGCAGCGACTACTCAATGAACAGTTCGATGATGCGCTCGTTCCAGTACTGGAAAAGCTCGCCGCTTCGGACGCCGAAGCCCCCGCGGCCATGCACGCGCTGTGGCTGCTGGTCGGCCAAAACAAGCTATCACCGGCTTTTCACCAGGAAATTCTCGCCAGCCAGAACCCGGCGGTACGCAACTGGGGCGTGCGCGCCGTGGGTGAAATGGGAACGACGAACGACGCCATTTATCAACGGCTCATCGAGTTGACCACCGATTCCTCACCCGATGTGCGACTTCAACTCGCAATCGCGGCCGGGCGTCTCACCGGACAGGACTCGATGCCCATTTTGCAGGCCCTGCTGATCAACACCGAGAATGCCAAGGATTCGCTGATTCCTAACATCATCTATCAGAACATCAAACCTCTCGTGCCCCTGCGCGGCCGGGAGATTCTCGCCTTTCTCGACATGCATCCAGACATCGCAGCAGCGTACAACAACGACTCCGTGGTTCGATGGATCGCCGAAGCGGTGAACGCGATAGGTCTGTCGCCACAGGACATCGTCGCGCAGCTCATGGCAACGTTGGCGAATCCAGACAGTGACGTGCCGAAGACGCGGCAAGCCCTGCAACGGGTCGTCGATTCACTGGCGGCGCAAGGATTGAAGATCGATGAGAAGGGCGCGTTATTTGATGAGACAGCCCGCCCGACGGTCGCCGGCATCGCGGCC
>JACMML010000323.1 GCA_014379105.1 Phycisphaerae bacterium | reverse complement strand
TTGTTCTTTTCGGTTTTTCATGCTTACTCGATGCCATCGAATCATTTTAGAACTAACGCGTGAGACTGGAAGAGTTGGCGGTAATTGACGATCCTTCTATCCAGTGCGAGTTGCTACCTCGATCGCTTTCTCTATCGCAACCTGCGCATAACGTTCGGTCATCTTTGCATTTGCATGGCCAAGCGCACTCTGCGTATGCTCTAATCCAAATTGCCGTCGGGTCTCGTGGGCGAATGTGTGGCGAAGCTGGTGAGGGTGCCAACGGTGCTCGTTGCGCCAGCGGGTTACTTCACACCATCGATCACCTAGGCGAAGACGCCATGCCTTCTCCCTTTCCCCTTTTAGCCGACTCAAATCTTCCGGCACGGGGAAAGCTTTATCCGCCGCGCGGTAGATTGCATATCGGTAGGCGGCAACATCATAGCAGTCGCCTGCCGAGCGCCGCGGCGCGCGAACTCGATTGCTTCCGATTTCGTTCCCTTGGGCCGGAGGCGTTTTGCGGGAAATGTGGATTGCTTCACGCCGCTGCTTCTCCGACTCGGCGGGACTGAAAATGAAGGCTGGCAGGTCAGTCTTAAGAAGAGGCTTTAAGATCGATTGGGCTTTCGGTCCAAGAACCACATCACGCCGGTGTCCCCGGTACGCTGTCTTGTGAGTGGACGGGCGATAGCGCCAAGTGGGCGCGGACGTCTCAAGGTCTTCGGTCTTCATGATGACCAGTTCGCCGGGCCGCATTCCGGAGTAGAGTTGCAACTTGACCATCGACTGAATCATCTTTGGCATGAAGGGCAGGCACGCTTCGACATGTTCGATACTGACGGGTTCCACTGCTTCGGGCTCCGGCGCTGCCGACCTGCCGTAGCGAAGTCCTTCCACCGCCTGCAATGCTTCGATGTTGATTGCAGGGAGCATTTCGTTTGCCACGCCCCAGCGAAAAACGCGCCGGGCAATGTGCACACGGCGATTGATAGTGTTCCGGTTCCAACCCTTTTCAATCATCTGTTGACGGACCGCTTTAAGGGCCAACGGTCCGAAATCCCTCGCGGGTGTGCGACCGTAGAGGGACACAAGCAATTTCCAGACGGCCACGTAGTCGTGGTCGTGTGACGTGCAATAGTCCTCGGATTTTCGAAACGCGTTCACGAGCGTTGCCACGCTGGGTGAATTCTCATGGTCCGATGAAGCCGGCGTTCGACCGGCGGCCAACCACTCGGCGACCACGCGGTCGCACTCGTGGCGTGATGCCTCGGAATTGAATGGACCAAGATAGATATCCTGCCCGCTCAGGGTGACAACGGCTTGCCCGCTTGGTTTATGATGACGATAGGACGGGAGTCTGTTCTTATGACGCATCGCGATGCCTCCGATGCGTAACCCGGTAGTGTACCGGATTACGGGTTCTCATCAGGGCCGCGCGCCTGAACATCAGACGGTACGCAATTGCAGCATTCGGCGTGAGTTATCTAAAATGGGCAGAGCCGGGATCGAACCGGCGACACCAGCATTTTCAGTGCTGTGCTCTACCAGCTGAGCTATCTGCCCGGTAGATGTCGAGGCGGAAATTATGCCATAACACCTCAACAAAGCAAGCTATCACGCCGGTGGCGGCGCGCGTATACTCGCGCGGATGTCCATGGACGTCACCGGGCAGGTCTCTGCCGATCAGCAGCGCGGGAAGCTCTACTTCCTCCACGCGCTCGGGCGTGCGGCGCTGCCGGAGATGGTTGCGATTGATGGGCGCGTTTTTCGTGTCACCACATTTATCAAGCACGATTTTTTTGCGGCCACTGGGTTCTATCGTTGCGAGCAGACCGGACAGAAGGGCGTGCTGAAGATGGCGCGCACCGAGCCGTTTCTCGGGCTGCCGACGAAGTGGCTTGGCCGGCTGATCAATGAGCGGGAACTGCGATTTTATCGAAGGCTGTCGGACCTGCCGAACGTGCCTGCGGTCATCGGCCGCGTCGGTGAAACGGGCTTCATGCACGCGTATGTGGAAGGGCGGCCGGTTGAGAAGGGGATGGCGGTGCCGGATGGGTTTTTCGCCGAATTGCTAGGGTTGATCGACACGTTTTACTTGCGCGGCATTGCGCTGGTCGATACGAACAAGCCGGAGAATATTCTGCTGGGCGATGACGGACGGCCGCATTTGATCGACTTCCAGATCAGCTTTGATGTGCATAATCTCGGCGGCATCTGGCCGGCGACGGCGCTGCTGCGGGCGTTTCGCCGCACGGACGTTTATCACATCCTCAAGCACAAGAATCGGCTGCGTCCGGACCAGATGACCGATGCCGAGCGTCGCATCGTCGAGCGACGGAGCTTGGCCGTAAGGTTGCATCGAACGCTGACAAAACCATACTTCATCGTTCGTCGCCGGCTGTTCGCGTACTTGCGCGACCGGGGACGGCTGATGCCTGAAGGGTCGAAGTAGTGGAAAGTGGAGAGTGGAAAGTGAGGAGAAAAAACAAGATGCCGATTCCTCTCCTCTCCACTGATTTATCAGAGGTTATTCAATGAATGTTCTTGTCGCAGGTGGCGCGGGCTATATTGGGTCGCACACCGTAAAGCTGCTGAAATCCGCCGGGCACAATCCGGTGATCTATGACAATGGTGTGCGCGGCCACAAAGAGGTTGCGGCCATTCTGAAGGTCCCGGCTGTTTGGGGCGAGCTGGACGATGTTGCGTTGTTCGGCAAGACGCTGACGGAGCACCACATTGATGTCGTCATCTACTTTGCCGCGTATGCGTATGTAGGCGAATCAGTGCACGAGCCGCTGATGTATTATCACAACAATGTCGCGACGACGATCGGCGTTCTTGAGACAATGCTCGCTGCCGGTGTGAAGAAGTTCGTTTTCTCGAGCACGTGCGCCACCTACGGCGATCCGGACAACGTGCCGATCACTGAAGACGAATCGAAAAAGCCCGTCAGCCCGTACGGGCGCAGCAAATGGATGGTCGAGCAGATTCTTCAGGATCTGGCGGCGGCGCGGAAGGACTTTAAGTTCGCGGCGTTGCGCTACTTCAATGCCAGCGGCTGTGCGCTGGACGGAACCCTCGGCGAAGATCATGACCCCGAGACACACCTGATTCCGGTCGTGCTACAGACGGTTCTGGGCGTTAAGGAAAAGATCACCGTTTTTGGAACCGATTACCCGACACCCGACGGAACCAACGTGCGGGATTACATTCATGTCGAAGACCTTGCAGACGCGCATATCAAGGCGATGATGAAGCTGGATGAACACCAGACGATCCAGTGCAATCTCGGCACCGGCCGGGGGTTCAGCGTCAAGGAGATCATCGCAACCGTGGAAAAAGTGACCGGGCGAAAAGTGCCCGTGGAATACGGCCCGCGCCGGGCGGGTGATGCGATCGCGCTATGGGCGAATCCGCAGAAAGCGAAGGACCTGTTGGGCTGGGAAGCAAAGCACACCGAGCCCGAGGGCATTATTCGTAGTGCGTGGAACTGGTTTCAAAAGCACCCGCGCGGATATGCAAAATAGGCGAGCGGCAAGGACGTCCTGACCAAACGTCCTCGCCGGCTCGCCGTTGATCATTAAATCGACGGACCAAAGCGCGTACATCATAGGGGAATCCCTGAGAGGTCCATAGGGGCTAATTTATTTCGAGCAAAACATGCCAAAACACACCATTGTCCTGATCCCTGGAGACGGTATCGGACCCGAAGTTTCCAGCGCAGCGCGTCGAGTCATCGAAGCCGCCGGGCTGGAGGTTGAATGGGTCGTCGTACCCGCCGGCGCTGACGCGATCGAGCGCCATGGGTATGACAATGTATTACCGGACGTGACGCTGGATGCGATCCGGCAGCACAAGATCGCGCTGAAGGGACCGGTCACGACCCCGGTGGGCAAGGGGTTTAAGAGCGTCAACGTGCAGCTCCGCCAGAAGCTCGGTCTCTATGCGGCGGTGCGCCCCGTGCGCTCGCTGGCCGGGATCAAGACGCGCTATGAAGGCGTCGACATGGTGATCGTCCGCGAGAACACCGAAGGGCTTTACACCGGGATTGAAAATGAGATCACGCCCGGTGTTGTCACGAGTCTGAAGGTGGCGACCGAAAAAGCCTGCACGCGCATCGCCCAATACGCGTTCCACTACGCGATGCAGCGCCATCGTCGCAAGGTGACGGTGTTTCATAAAGCCAACATCATGAAGCTCACGGACGGCATGTTTCTTAATTGCTCACGCCGTGTGCATGAGGAGCAATATCCCGAGGTTGCTTATGACGAGGTGATCATCGATGCCGGCTGCATGAAGCTGGTGCAGGACCCGACGAAGATGGACGTGCTGCTGATGGAGAATTTGTACGGCGATCTCGTCAGCGATCTGTGCGCGGGGCTGGTCGGCGGGCTGGGCGTGGTGCCGGGGAGCAATATCGGCGCTGACAGCGCCGTCTTCGAGGCCGTTCACGGCAGCGCGCCGGATATCGCCGGCAAAGGTTTAGCGAACCCGCTGGCGCTCATCATGAGCGGGGTGATGATGCTCAACCACATCGGAGAGACCGCGATCGCGGAGAAGATCAAGACCTCGTATAACCGCGTGCTTGCGGACGGTAAGCCGAATACGCTTACCCGGGATTTAGGTGGGACTGCATCTACAAGTGATTTTGCCGAAGCGGTGATCGCGAAGCTATAGGGCTCGCTGGTCTGCTTATGCACGTGCCAACGGAACGACTTTTGATTTCCGAAGCCGCTGATCACGCGTTACGAGCGGCGCGTGATGGACGATGCTGGTAGCGGCGATTAGTTCGTCCGCGGGATCACTTTTAAAGTCCAGGGACAACGTGGCAAGGCAAATCTCCAGATCGATTGGCCAGACTCGTACACCGCGGAGTATTGCTCGCAGATCGGCATCATTAAGATTCAGCTCAATGCGATTGAGCTGCCGCAACTTGGTGATTTCCCAGAGGACGATGTCGCATATTCCCCATTCATCGGATTCCAACAGCTTCTTTTCTCTGGGGGTCAGCGTTCCTGCCAATGCGAATAGTAAAATGTGCGTATCAAGATTGAGCATCCCAATGCACCCCTGTAGAGAGAATACTGCCTTTGATCGTGATTTTACCCTTAAGTGAGCCGATCAGAGCGGCCGAACCGGAACTGACCGGATGGAGCACAGCGACTGGTTTGCCGCGTTTGGTGATCATAAGACCTTCTGGACCGACGCGGTCGAGCACCGCAAGGCATTTCTGTTTGAACTCGGCCGCGGGCATGGACTTCATAACACATATATTACCATGTGGACGCTTGATCTGTCCACTTTGTTTTTCAGGGGTCATTTGAACTTGCCTGAGGCGGGGCGTCCGCTTAGATATTATTGGGATGAAACCGAGCAGGCCCGCACGAAAGCTGCTGGCGGCAGCGCTGACGATCTTTCTCACTCAGGCCTACGCAATGGCAAACGAATCAATCACTGCTCTAGCCGACGCAAAACCGCATCACGAGTGGGCGCTTACGCCGCCGATGGGATGGAACAGCTGGGACTGTTTCGGCACCGCCGTCACGGAGGCGCAGACCAAAGAGAACGCCGACTACATGGCCGAGAAATTGCTGAAGCACGGGTGGAATCTCATCACCGTGGATATCCAGTGGTACGAGCCCAACGCGAAGGGGCACGATTACGTCGAAGGCGCGCCGGTGCTGATGGACGAGCACGGCCGACTGCTGCCGGCGGTAAATAAGTTTCCGTCATCAGCCGGAGGCAACGGTTTTAAACCGCTGGCGGATTACGTTCACGGCAAGGGGCTTCAGTTCGGCATCCACCTGATGCGCGGGATTCCGCGCCAGGCCGTTAGAGAGAACAAGCCGATCCTCGGAACCGACGTGCGCGCCCGCGATATCGCCAACACAAATGACATCTGCAAGTGGAATCCCGACATGTATGGCGTCGATATGACCAAGCCCGGCGCGCAGGCGTATTACGATTCGGTATTCGCGCTGATCGCGAGTTGGGGAGTGGATTTTGTAAAAGTGGATGACCTGAGCCGCCCGTACCATGACCACAAGCCCGAGATCGAGGCGATCCGCAAAGCGATCGATAAGACGGGGCGGAAAATGGTGCTCAGCACCTCACCCGGCGAGACGCCGCTCGACGCCGGCGAGCACGTCACGCGGCACGCGAACCTGTGGCGGATCAGCGACGATTTCTGGGACAACTGGAAGCTCCTCTACGAGCAGTTCGAGCGCTGCAAGAATTGGGCAAAGTTCGCCGGGCCCGGTCATTGGCCGGACGCGGATATGTTGGCGCTGGGGGCGGTGCGGGTTGGGCAGCGCGATCCATGGACGAAGTTCACGCCGGACGAGCAGGTCACGCACATGACGCTCTGGATCATCGCCCGCTCCCCGCTGATCTTCGGCGGCCATCTGCCGCGAAACGACGCGTGGACACTCTCGCTTCTGACCAACGACGAAGTGATCGCGGTCAATCAGCACGGAACGAATCAGCACGAAGTCTCCAACGACAACGGCCTGATCGCCTGGGCGAGCGATGCGCCGGATTCCAGAGATAAGTACGTCGCCGTTTTCAACACGCGGAAACTGGAAAATGTGAAAGACACTGACGGCGTGCCCGTTGTCGTGAAATTGGATCGGATCGGAATCGCCGGCGCGGCCAAAGTGCGCGATTTGTGGACGAAGTCGGAACTGGGCGAATTCACCGGCGAAATGGCGTTGCCGGTCCGGTCTCATGGCGCGCGACTGCTGCGTGTCTCGCCGAAGTAATGGGGATTATTTGCTGAGTCGCAACCGGCGATTGCGCTGATCGATCGTCATGCTGTGCTCGCGCAGCAGGCCGCTGCCGATCATGTTGCGCGCACCGGGGAAGCTGACGGCCACGACATCGCGGAACTCGTGACGGCCGATGCGGATGGGGCTCTGGATTCTGTACAGACTGGTCTTGATTGAGGAGTTGACGCCTGAGGATTGATGATCATCACTGATCTTGCGTGTCTTAAGTCGCCCGAGCGCGGCCGTGTCGAGGCATAGCGAGCCGGCAAAACCGGTGTCGATCATGAACCATGTTTGCGCCCCTTCAAAATCTACGGGCACGCGCACCGCGCTTTGGGCATGGATTCCCACCGGTACGACGTCAATTCCGTCGGCCGGCGGCAGCGATCCCGATCCGGCGATGAGCTCCTTGTTTGGGTAGTCGATCGTCATCAGCACATCCGCGAACGCGCTGCGACTGAGCAACCCGTCAATCCCCGGCGGCAGCGGAAGATCGAGACACCACGCCTGCTGGCTTCGCAATTCAAGAGTGCCGGCTGTGATGGACTTGATGAACGTCACACCCGCGGCGCGGCGAAGCGCCATGTGGGCGTCAAACGTCTTTTCATCGGTCTGGCGGATCGTCAGCCCGAGTCGGCGTGCAGCGGCCGGGCGGATCAGCGTGCTCTCGGCGCCGGTATCGACGACAAACACCGCAGGCTTGCCATTCACCTGTACGCGCAAGATCGGCAGACTGCCGCCGGCAAGATCGATGGGAACCCGCGTTATGGATTGACTTTTTTGCGCACCAGTACAGCCGCCGAGCATCAGCCCGGCGCATGCCAACAGCACCGACTGCGACCGCGTGTTACGACTTAACATCATCACGCCATCATCTTCCGCAACACCGTCTGAAGAATGCCGCCGTTGCGATAATACTCCAGCTCCACCGGCGTATCGATGCGGCAGGTGGTGACAAAGGACTTGTCGCCGGCTTTGACAACCACATCCACGCCCGGCGTCAGCGTTTCATTGAGCTCGATATCAAAAACCTCATGTCCGGTCAGACCGAGCGACGTGCGATTTTCACCGGATTTATAGACCAGAGGCAGCACGCCCATGCCCAC
>JACMML010000322.1 GCA_014379105.1 Phycisphaerae bacterium | reverse complement strand
CCGGTGATTGTCGACGTGCCAACCGGCTTGTCCGTGTCGGCGGCAGAGCTATACGAGCCCAGGACCAGCAGCATCGCCGCCGCGAGTCCGGTCGCCGATGCCGCATTCATGAATCGTTTCATTCGTTACTCCTGTTAAGCTTTCCAACCTTACAACGCCGCACCTGTAAAATCCTTGCGAGAAATCTTTGCCACTGAACGCCCGATTTCCACGCGGGCGTCCTGGGAGAGTATACTCAGCGGCATAGAACCACAGACCAGAGGAGGGTTTACGCATGAGCAAAGCCAATGTCGATCCGGCCGACCTGCGGCGCTTCGGACAAGACCTCGCCCGCTTCAATAACGATCTCCAAGGCCTCCTGACCGGCCTGCACGGCAAGATGCGGCAACTGGAACAGAACTGGCGCGACCAGGAACAGCGCAAGTTCGCCGAGGCGTTCGAACAGACCGCCAAAGCGATGGCGGTGTTCCTTGAGCAATCGCACGAGCACGTATCGTTCCTCGGGAAAAAAGCCCACCTGATCGAAGAGTATCTCAAACAGCGGTGAGCCCCACGACGTATCAGGATGCATAACGACCATGGCAACCGGCGCACAAGTTCACGACATAAACTCAATCCGCCTGTTCCGGGCGGCGCTGGTGAAATTCACCGAAAGCTCCAGCGTCTCGCTGATCGATGGCGAAGGAGAGTTCCTTCGCAAAATGAACTGGCTTCAATCCGAGCAGGAGCCGTTCTGGGTCTCGCAGGTGCGCAAGTGGACGGAGGAAGTCTCGCGGGCGATCGATCTGGTAAGACAAAAGCGCATCTTCAAGGATTTCCTCGGCCGACAGCAATCGACCGCGGATGAGGAGAAGTATCTCAAGCAATGTCGCAACCGCCTGCAGGAAGCTGAGACCAAACTCGCCGCTACCCGGCGATATGGTCGCGATCTGCAACGCGAGCATCTGTTGCTCAAAGGCGGCGTCCAGCGCCTTTCGACGATCCTCTCCGGCGATATGCCCAAGGCGCTGGCGATGCTCGATGGCGCTGTCGCTCGGCTCGAAGCGTATGTGGATTCATCGCCCGAGATGGCGGGCAGCACCGCGGAGATGACGCCCAGCGGCGCGCCGTCGGGAACCGCAGATGGAGCAATGCACCGGGCGGCGGATGAGGCGAAAGAGGCGGACAAAGCGGACGAGGCGAACAGGGAAAGCAATGCAGGCGACAATCCCGCCGCGGGCGCGGAAGTTAAACCGTCCACTACACCCGCACCGCCGGATACGCACTAACTTTCTGGGAGAACAATGGGCCTCTACGAAGCACGCGGCAATATCAACAAGAATCTCAGCGACCTGGTCCTGCGTTGGCAGTCCACGCGAAGCGACTGGTCCGACGAAGTGGCGGACCGATTCGAAGAGCTCTATATCGAACCGCTTGAGATGGCCGTCCGGACCGCGGTCTCGTCGTTGGATCAGGCGGCCCAGGTGCTGGCTCGCGTGGACCGTGACTGCAAGTAGAATCTAAAACCAACACATGCCCGAGACGACACTCACCACTGATCCGGACTCCCCGCCAGAGTTTGCCCCGACACCGCGCGATCTACAGCGGAACGCGCTGCGCGATCTGCTGTTTCTATCGCGCGAGTGCGTCCGGCTGGAAGCTGAATTGGAATTGCACCACCGCGAGTCGGCGGACGAATCCAAGGTGAAGTTCGAGAGGCAAACCCGTGATTTTGACTACCGCCTCGAAGCGCTGCGCCGCCAGGTCGACGAGAAGATGGCCGAGCGGCGACAGTTGATTCTTCAGATGTTTGATCAGGGGCTCAAGAAAGCCAACAGCGAACATTCCGCGAAGCGGTCGAAGTTTTCGATCGACTTTGAAAACGTCCGGGCGGAATTGAAGAAGCGGTTCGACCACGCCAGTTGGCTCGCCGACAGCGTGCTCGAGGCCGCCGAGCTCAAGGCCGGTCAGGAGTATCGCAAGGACTGCGAGCGTCACGCGGACCTGATGGACGAGATCAACAAGCGCGAGGCCGAGATCGTCGGGCTCGTGCAGACCTACGGCGTGGAGCCGGTGCCGGCGGACCAGGCGTCAATCAATCCTGAGGAGATCCTCGCGACGGCGGATTCCGTTTTGGCAGAGCAGCGCCAGAACGTAGAGCAACTCCAATCGCGTCTGCGGAAGATGCGATTCGCGCGGTTGTTCGTGGGGCTCTGGCCGGCGCTGATCGTGGTGCTTGTCGTCGCCGGCGCCGGCGCGATCGTCCAGTACAGGCATCAGACACTCGAGCCGCAGTGGAACGCGATGCCGTACCCCGTCGGCGGGGCGTTTATCGGGTCCATCATCGTCTGCGTCGTGCTGAAGATGCTCTCAGTCACGCAAGTAAAAAAGACCTATGCACCGCTGCGTACCGCGCTGGCGGACACGCGCGTGGCGTCGACCGTGGTGAATGAGAACGCCAAGCGCGATCGCGTCGCGGCGATCGCGGCCGCTACCGCGCACCGTAATTCTGAGATCGAGCGGGCTAAGCTTCAGATCGCGCCGGTTCAGCAGAAAGCACAAAACACGCGCGATGCCGGGCACAAAGCCGCCGAGGACGAGAGACAAGCCGCCATGCGGCGGCTGCAAGCGGCGCGCGAAATGGCCGACGCCGAGGCGGCGCAATGGAAGGAACATCAACTGAGCGAGGCCGGCGGGAAGGTGGCCGCCGAGCAGGAGCGGCTGCGCGTGCAATACGGAAGCACCACCGCCGCGCTGGCGGCCTCTTACGCGTCTCGGCGCCAAGAGCTGCAGCAGCGCTGGCGCAACGGCATACAAAGCATCCAGGCGCCGATCGGCCATAACCAATCGGTCAACGCGATACGCACCGACTGGCGCGCACTGGATCGCACATGGCAGCCAGCCAAGACGTTTCCGCCGACGATCAGCTTCGGCTCGATGCAGATTGATATGGCCCGTTTGTCCGAGGGCATTCCGCGCGATGGCAGCTTCGATCTGACCCTCCCCGATCAATTCGCCGTGCCGGCATTGCTGGCGTTTCCGAGCCAGGCGTCGGTGTTGATCCAGACCGATCCGGACGGCCGCGAGGAAGGGCTGCGGGCGTTGCAGATGATAATGACGAAACTGATCGTGAGCCTCCCGCCCGGCCGCGGGCGATTTACGATTATCGATCCGGTTGGGCTCGGGCAGAGTTTCGCGGGCTTCATGCATCTGGCGGATCACGACGATCAATTGGTGAACGGGCGCATCTGGACGACGTCCGAGCAAATCGATCAGCGCCTTACCGATCTCACCGAGCACATGGAGACGGTGATTCAGAAATACCTGCGCAACGAATACGAAACGATCGACGACTACAATGCACAGGCCGGTGAGTTGGCCGAGCCGTATCGGTTTCTGGTGATCGCCGATTTTCCGAACGGATTTGAAGGTGACGCCTGGCGGCGGCTTGTCTCGATCGCGCGCACCGGCGCGCGCTGCGGGGTTTACGTGCTTATGCTTCGCGACATCCGCCAGCCACTGCCGCCGGAGATGATGATCGAAGACATCGAATCAGTCTCGGCGAACATTCTTCGCCAGGACGGCCGATTCGTCTGGCAGGACGAGACGTTCGCGCAGTTCCCGCTCACGCTCGATACGCCGCCGGACGAGGAGACGCTGACGCGCATCGTCAACCAGGCCGGCCGCGCCGCGAAAGAGGCGAACCGGGTGGAGGTGGATTTTGATGGCATCGCGCCGCGCGAGGACCAGTTCTGGACGCTCAGCGCTGCCGACGAGATCGCCGTGCCGGTGGGACGCAGCGGCGCGACGCGGCTCCAATACTTCCGCTGCGGCCGCGGCGTCGCGCAGCATACATTGGTGGCCGGCAAAACGGGATCCGGCAAATCGACGCTGCTTCACGCGATGGTGACGAATCTGGCGATGTGGTATTCGCCGGACGAGATCGAGTTTTATCTGATCGATTTTAAGAAAGGCGTGGAATTTAAGACCTACGCGGACTATCAGCTGCCGCACGCCCGCGCGATCGCCGTGGAATCGGATAGAGAATTCGGCCTGTCGGTGCTGCAGCGCATCGACGCCGAGCTCACGCGTCGCGGCGAGCTTTTCCGCAAGGCAGGCGTGCAGGATCTTGGCGCGTATCGCACAACTTCCGACCCGCAGGTGCTGCCGCGCGTGATGTTGATCATCGATGAGTTTCAGGAAATCTTCACCGAGGACGACAAGCTCGCCCAGGAAGCGCAGCTCCTGATGGACCGCCTCGTGCGCCAAGGCCGAGCGTTTGGCATTCATGTCTTTCTCGGATCGCAAACCATCGGCGGCTCCGGGAGCCTGGCGCGATCCACAATCGGCCAGATGGCGATCCGCGTCGCACTGCAATGCAGCGAGACCGACAGCCAGTTGATCCTCGGCGATAACAATTCGGCCGCTCGATTGCTGTCCCGCCCCGGCGAAGCGATTTACAACGACGCCGGCGGGGCGGTTGAGAATAACTCCCCGTTCCAGGTGGCGTGGCTGCCCGATCCCAAGCGTGAAAAATATCTTGCGCGCGTTCAGGAAAAGCTCGCCCGCGATGGGACTAAGCGCAAGGTAATTCCTCCGATCGTATTCGAAGGCAATGCACCGGCGGACATCAGTCTGAATCACCTGCTGGCGACGGCGATCGATACGCGAAATCCTTCGCCAATATCCGCTCCCCGCGCGTGGGTTGGCGAGCCGGTGGCGATCAAAGAACCAACATCACTTCTGTTCCGCCGACAGTCGGGCGCCAATGCCTTGATCATCGGCCAGCAGGACGAGCAGGCGATGTCCACGCTTGTTGCGATCGCGATCTCCCTGGCGGCACAATTGCCCGGCGAGCGGGCGAGCTTTGTCGTGCTCGACGGCACGCCGGCCGATTCGTTCCTTGCCGGCAAAATGCCCGGCGTCCTGAGTGCACTGCCCAACCCGATCAAGAACGTGGATTACCGCCGCGTCGATGAGGCCGTGAACGAACTCGCCGAAGAGCTGGCGCGCCGCCAGGCGGACGAGCACTCCAATCACGCCGCGGTCTTCGTCATCATCAATGGCCTGCAGCGTTATCGCACGCTGCGAAAAGGGGAAGAGGAATTCAGCTTCTCAGTCAGCGACGAGCCGAAAAAAGCGTCGGCCGCTAAGCAACTGGTCGATCTCATCCGCGAAGGGCCCAACCTCGGCATCCACGTCATTGCCTGGGTGGACACACTGGCATCGATCGAGCGCACATTCGAGCGCGGGTTGATGCGCGAGTTTGATCATCGCGTCCTCTTCCAGATGAGCGCCAATGACTCGAGCAACCTGATCGATTCTCCCGTCGCCAATCGTCTCGGATTCTTCCGCGCTCTTGCATACAGCGAAGAGCAGGGCGTGATGGAAAAGTTCCGTCCGTACGGATTGCCGCCGGCGGCGTGGCTGACGGAATTGAGTCAGAAGCTCGGGAAATGATCGCCCCTCATGCAGATCGTCTCACTGGACAAGATCACCGCCCGTCCTTCCGACATCGTTTTTAGACAGTCGCGAGTTTCGCTTGCGATGTCGACGCTTTTTGGTGTCGCATTAACCGCCGGCGGCATGGCTTTTTTCAAATCTCAAAGCGGTAGTTCCGATTGGATGCCGTGGCTATGGGCAGTGCTGATCATCGCAACAGGTCTGCTGTGGAGAAGTATCGCGTTCGGGATGCTGCGTGCCTCATGGCGTCATACTAACTGGCTGTTGCGAACTAACGGCGATGTCGTGCTCATCAAGTATCGCAGCTACAGCAATTGGCGGTTTCCGGAGGATGAGCCGCAGATTATTTCATTGCCGCGGTCCGAGATCGCGTTTATCCGCCCAGCGAGCGAATGGAGAAAGACACGCAAATTGGCTCATGCGGGGGGTAACACAATCAGTGAAAAGTTCAGCTATCTTGATATCGGTCTCCGAAACCCTGCCGACGGGTTGCAGCAGGCGCTGATGCAGGAAATGAATCACGCGCCGGTAGGCAAGCGATTTGTAAGAACAAAAATGGTGGATAATCCCGTTCAAGTAATCGATCCGAGCACAATTCGCCTGACTTGGCGAAGTGCTACGGCGCGCATAGTTCCCGGGCTCAATGGTGCCGTCGATCAACTGGGAATGTTGGCGAAAGTTCATCCTGAGGTGCGCGTCGACGAAGTTATTTCACGCGACGGTTTACAAACCCCCGGTTATGATCCGCCGCAACATGAGACATGACGGCCGCGAGATGGATCAGCTTCGTTCTGTGACGGTTAAGCGACAATTCACCGAAACGCCCGCGGGCTCGGTGCTTTGGACGCAGGGGAAAACGATCGTGCTGTGCACGGCGTCGATATCGCCGGACCTTCCGCCGTGGATGCCGGATAGTAAGCCCGGCGGATGGGTGACGGCGGAGTACGTGATGCTGCCGGCTTCCACGCCGCAGCGCAAGCAGTGGCCGAAGAACGGGCATACCGACTCACGCGGGACCGAGATTCAGCGCCTCATCGGCCGCACGCTGCGCGCGGTGCTCGATTTATCGAAGATCGGCCCGCATACGCTGGCGGTCGATTGTCAGGTCCTCCAGGCCGATGGCGGCACGCGGACCGCATCGATCTGCGGCGCGTATGTCGCACTCGTCGATGCGATCGCGAAACTTCCAAAATCAATCCCGCAACCCAAGCGCCCGTTTGATGGCGCACCACCTGCGCGCTGGGATCCGCAGTATTACGATCCGAGCCGCGCCTTGGTCGATCAATTGGCCGCGGTTTCGGTCGGGCTTGTGGACGGAGATATCCGGCTGGACCTGGATTACATCGACGACAGCCGAGCGAATGTCGATCTCAACGTCGCCTATACCCAAGGCGGCAAGTTCGTCGAAGTCCAGGGCTCGGCCGAGAACGGCGAGGGATTTGATCGCGCCGTGATGAATGCGATGCTGGATATGGCGGTGAAAGGGTGCGCCGATCTATTTGAGATCCAGTCCGCCGCCCTGAGCGGCGCCGTGACTGTGTAAGCCGTGCCCGGTTGACGTGCCCCCTTTAACGTGCCTGCATAACGTGCGCAATTCATTCTTGTCCGGTTTGCGGCATCAGCGCACATTTACCGTTGATGATCCAGACTAATTCAGTCATCTCCGACGCCGACCTGCTGCTGGACTACGCGCGGACGCGGCTGGACCCGCCGTTCCGGGAACTGGTGGGGCGTCATATCGATTTGGTCTACACCGCCGCGCTGCGCCAGGTGCGCGACCCGCACCTCGCGGACGACGTCGCGCAGGCGGTGTTTCTGATTTTATCAAAGCGCGCGGCGTCATTGCGCTGGCAAGGCTCGGTGGCCGGGTGGTTGTTGGTCACGACGCGGCATGTCGCTCGCAATGCGCTGAAGCATGAAATCCGCCTGAAGCGTCGCGAGCAGAAAGTCGCCGCCATGAGCCATGAAAACCAACCGCCCCTCACTCCCGAAGACGAATCGATCAACGCCGTGCTGGATCAGGCGATGTCCTCGCTGAATGACACGGATCGGGACGTGATCATCCAGCGATTTTTCAACGCCAAATCGCACCGCGAAGTGGGAGAAGCGCTGGGCGTATCGGAAGAAGCGGCGAGCAAGCGCGTTGCCCGGGCGCTGGAAAAGCTTCGTGCAGTCCTGACCAATTCGGGGATCAACACCTCGGCCGCGGCGCTGAGCGCGGTGTTGCCGATCATTGCCGTGAAGCCTGCTCCGCCAGCGTTGGCGGCGGCGATTTCTGGAAACTTCACGGCAACAACTTCGTTCGTCGCCGCGATCGCCAAGCCGGTCCTGGGGGGGAAGACCGTAACCGGAGCATTGATCGCCTGGGGCTCGGCCGCCGTGCTGGCGGTCGCGGTGACGGCGGGGGTTGTGGTCATGCAGAACACCAATCCGGCGCCCCCCGCGCCACCACCGCAGGCCGCCGCGCCGGTCAAGCCCGCGACCGATCCGACAACGCTCACCATCTCAGTCATCGATACCCAGACCAAGACGCCCGTGCCGGGTGCGGAAGTGCAGTTGCAGCGCAACGGCAATGGCCGCGCGTGGGTACCGGTGGATGCCCAAGGGCACGTCCAATTGCCGATGCCCGGTCCGCGCGAGTCGATGACGATCTTCGCCCGCGCGCCCGGCCGCGTGCCGGCGACGATCCAATTTAATAACAGCCCCATCCGCGGCGACCGTCCAAGTGAGCTGGCGTTCCCACTTGATAAAGGGCAGGTCATCGGCGGAATTGTCGTCGATGAAAAAGGCGAACCCGTGCCGGAGGCAATTGTACGGCTTACAAATTTCTCTTCCGGCAATCGATCCGGCGAACCCCAGCCTCAGCTTAGCGGTATCCAAATCACCACTGATACTGAAGGCCGCTGGACATACGAGTCCGCGCCGCTGGAGCTTAGCCGCGTCGGAATCGCTGTGACGCATCCTTCGGTCGTGAGTGAAGAAAGCTACTCGTCGCAGTATCCGGCAGAAGAGCTGAAGAACGAGACGGCCAAAATACCGCTGGTCAAAAGCAAAGTGCAGGTGCACACCCGCACCGGAGTGGTGCTTGATCCGGATGGCAAGCCGATGAGCGGCGTCACGGTGACATGGGCGTTTAACCACCAGCAAAACGACAAACCCACCGCCAAAACCGATTCAGACGGTCGGTTCTCGATCACCAGCAAATATAATTATCACGCGGGCATCGCGGTGCAAATTCCGGGATATGCGCCGGCTCAGGTGGAAGCTCAGAAAGTAACCGAGGGAAATCCAGTTACGCTGCGACTGACACGCCCCGTTGCGCTCGAAGGCATCGTCGTAGATGAGAACAACGCCCCGGTGCGGGGCGCCACAGTCGGGCTGTCGCAGTGGCGGGACATGCAACTTATCAATTGGAAAGGCAAGACCGATTCCGCCGGCAAGTTTACTTGGGCAGAGGCGCCCAATGACGAGGTTGAGATCACCATCGCAGCGCCGAAGAAGATGCCGATGACGGTAGTGATGAAGCCAGGCGGAGCGCCATCGCCGGTCACGCTGTATCCGTCGATGGAGATCGTCGGCAAAGTGATCGACGTCGACACGCGCGAGCCGGTCCAGGAATTCACGATGACCTATGGGACACGGAACCGGGGTTCGGACAATGTGAGCTGGCAATCGTATTACACCCGCACCATCGCTAACGGGAAATACGAAGCGACGATGGACTCATTCGGTTCCGGCGGCAAGCTGCGGGTCGAAGCCAAAGGCTACCTGCCGGTGGTGTCGCGCATGATCGAACCCAAAGAATCTGTCGCGGGCAAGGTGACCATTGATTTTGAATTGAAGAAAGGTTCTGGCCCGTCGGGCACGGTTGTAGATGCCGACGGTAAGCCGGTCGGCGACGTTTCCGTGGTGGCAATACCGAAGAACAGCGGCTACTCGGTCTCTATAGACACCCCAACACGCGATATCGCTAACATTGCCGGTGCCGCGACGGTCAAAACAGATGCACAGGGGCGATTCATTTTCAATCCCTTGGAGGGTCAATACTCCGTCATCACCAGCTGCGATGCCGGCCTGGCCGTGAGCGATTTGCCGCTTAGCGCTGATCAGACGATCAAGCTGCAGAAATGGGGGACGATTGATGGAGTCTGGAAGCAGAACGCGGGCGTCGCCGCCGGAGTGAACGTTGTGATTTCGGTAGGACGATTCGGGGGCGACGGCGCTGGGTTTTACGTGCAGACAGACCGCCGCACGCGTACCGATGCACAGGGGCGTTTCACAATCAATCGTGTACCGCCAGGAGTCGTGCAGGTGAGCCGTGAAGTCCCCATTGCCACCGGCACGGCGTTCATCAGCTTGCAGAGCGTTGAAGTGGCGTCCGGGCAAACGCTGACCCTGGACATCGGCGGCAAAGGGCGCCCAGTGATTGGGAAGATCGTGCTGCCGCCGGAGCTGGCATCCAAAGTGGCGCTGGGTGGCAACAATTTGTTCGCGTTCTACGCGCAATCAATGACCACATCGGCGTTCAATCCGTTCGATGTCGTCGAATTTCCTGCCGACTACGCCGACATGACCACGCAGGCCCGGGCGAAGTGGAACCAGGAATTCATGCAGAAGCCGAAGATGGCGGCGATGTTCAAGGCGATGCAGGATCGCGGCAACTCGAGCCAGGTGCAGTTCACACTGGCGAGTGATGGCACGTTCCGCGCCGACGACGTGTTGCCTGGCCGCTACCGGGTGACGGTTGAGCTTCGCGAACCTTGGGTACCAGGTCGGCGGACTCTGCCGGATCTGCTTGCCAAAATCGACAAGACATTTGATGTGCCCGCCACGCCCGCCGTGCCAACGGACATTCCGGTTGATATCGGGACACTGACGCCTGGCTCCCAAGCCCCGGTCGCCGAGTTGAAAATCGGTAGCGCGTTGCCCGCCGTCCCGCTGGTGACGCTGGACGGTAAGCCCCTTGATTTAGCCGAGTTTCGCGGCAAGGTTCTGCTGATTCATACCTGGCATCTGGACGGGCAGCAGATGTCGGATGCGGCCAAGCAGATCGAGGACGAGTATGCCGGTAACGAGCAGGTTATAGTCCTGCACGTCGGCATTCAGACGCTTAAGGATTGGGCGGCGCGGATCGCCGAGAAGAAGGCCTGGCGCGGTATCTCCGCTATCGGGGCGGCGGAATACGCCAAGCAGTATGATCCAGCCGCGTGGAACGCATGGCGGTGCAATTATTCCGCGCCGGAGTGCCTGCTCGTGGACCGCGACGGCAAGCTGGTCGCCAGGATATCAAAGCCGGATGACCTGAAAAAAGCGGTTGCGGATTTAATGTCCAAACCCTAAGTCGTCTGACGGATCTTCGAGGCTAAGCTGCAAGCGTACAGGCGTGGATTCTACCGTGGTCAATACGGTATGATGTCGGGATGAGGTATCGAGCGCATATACCGGTGTTGGGAATCCTGGCGATCGCAGGCTGCGGCGGGGACGGCACGACCGCGCCGCCGGACACGGTTCAGCAGCAGGCTTCGGTGCCGTTCAAGCGCCAATCGCCGCCATCAGCGCCTCCATCAAATTCTCAATCAAATTCACCGTCAAATTCACTTTCAAATTCCGCCGCGCCGACGCCGGCCAACACCGCGCCACGTGTGCAGGCCGCGAATATTCCCGCGGGTGCGCGTTACGCGATCGTTTGCGAACGTTATTCCGGCGGCGGGCACGAGCAGCAGGCGCGCCTCGCCAAGGACGGATTGATCCGTCAGACCGGCCGGTCCGATTTCCATGTGGTGCACGAACCGCAAAGCAGCTTGCTGATGTACGGCTATTACGCGGAGGTCGAGTCGGCGCTGAATCCCAGGGAAGCAACCCGCGCCAAGACCGATCGTGAATGGCTGGAAACACTGAAGAACTCGATGGGCGATCGGCTGTTTCGCCAATGTATGGCGATCGTCCTGCCGTCCCCGAATCCCGACGCGCCGCCGGAATGGGATCTGACGAAGCTGGATAGCGACCGCGCGCCGAGCGACCCGACGCGCCGTCACTGGACGATCGTGATCGCCGCGTACACGCCAAAAGCGGTCGACGAGCGCGGGCGGCCATTGAATCAAAAGCAGTTGGCGATCGAGACGGTTCGCGATGCCCGCGCGCAAGGCGTCGAAGCGTATTACTATTTAGGCGACGAGATGAGCCAGGTGTGTATCGGTGCCTGGCCGCGCTCGGCGATCAAGGCGCAGGAACGTGCCGCGGCGGAAACCGCCGAGAGCGGCCGGACCAATAGCAACAAGGAGCTTTACGTCTCCACCACACCGCTGAGCGCTGAGGCAAGACGGACTCTTGAAAAATCGGGCAAATACAAGGTCTTCGCGCCCAAGCTCGAAGTACAGAACCCCGATCTGCTGCGGACGTGGCAGAAATTTAAAGAGTACGCGGTCGACGGGTACGTGAAGGTGGACAAGGAAACGAATCAGCCGCAGGAGAGCTTTCTCGCGGAGATTCCCAAGACGCAGACCACAATGCTATCCGGAACGCCCGATACATCTGCAACTGAGCAGGCAGCGCCGACGGTGATCAACCCGATCGCCCCCAACGCCAACACCGGCGGACGCCTGCGCCGGGTGACACCGTGAGTTGGTCATGACCATTCTCGTCGCCACGCGCAATACAGGTAAAGCCGCCGAGTTTGCCGAGATGCTCGCTTCATCGGGCATCGATTGGTGCGATCTCTCCGCCTTCCCACATGCCCCCGAGGTGGATGAGACGGGGATCACGTTCCGCGCCAATGCGTGTCTTAAAGCCAGCCAATATGCCCGCGCGACCGGATCGTGGACGATCGCCGATGACTCGGGGCTGGAGGTGGATTTCCTGCACGCCGCGCCCGGGGTGCTCAGCGCCCGCTGGGCGAGCACTCACAATGCCGGCGCCGGCGACGTCGACAACAACCGCCTACTGCTTCAACAATTGAGCGATGCCCCCGACGATCGCCGATCCGCCCGGTTTGTCTGCGTGCTGGCGCTATCGGACCCGCTCGGGCAGATCGTGCTGACCGCCCGGGACACGATGGAAGGAAAGATCATCCGCGAGGCATGCGGAGCCAACGGTTTTGGCTATGATCCTCTGTTCATGATCACCGAACGTGGACGCACGACCGCCGAGCTATCGCCAGCGGACAAGCATGCGATCAGCCATCGTGGAAAAGCGCTGGTGCGGATCAGGCAAATGATGCAGGGGCTGCTGACGGTGATGGCAACAAATAAATCGGACCGAACCGAATGACCAAAATCCTGGTGGCAGTTTCCAGTGTCCTCGCGGCCGAGCGGCTTGTCGCGCCGGTGGCGGATGTGGCGCAGCGGCTGGGCGCCGAAGTGCTGGTCGTCCATGTCTCGCGTCCCAGCGGCGGGCAGACCCGCGAGCAGGAGGAGGCCGACGGAGAACGCTCCGTCCGCACACTCCAGGACGGCATCGTCGCGCGCGGCGTCTCCGTGCAGACGCTTTTGATGTTCAGCGATGATATTTCCCGCGCCATCCTCACCACCGCACAGGAGCAAGGCGTCACGCTGATCTGTCTCGGTCTCACCGGCAAGAACGTCTTCGCGCGATTGCTGGCCGGAAACGTGCCGGTGGAACTGATCCGGAATACCAAGATTCCCGTGCTGCTGTTCCCGCCGGATTACATGGAGCCGCCGCAGATTCTTCCTAAGTAACGACCCCGATGGACCTTCTTGCATTCAGCATCGATCTTGTAAAGCACTGGATCACCGATCACGGGTGGTGGGGCGGCGCGTTCATCTCGTTCGCGCTGCTGTTCACCTGCGGACTGGGATTTCCGTTGCCCGAAGATATTCCCCTGATCGTCACCGGGGCGTTCCTGTGCCAGGGACAATACTTGCCGCTGTGGCAGGAATGTCTCATTGTCGGCGGGCTCAACTGGGCGGGCATCATCGGGGGGGATATCTGTCTTTATTCGCTGTCGCGTCGCTACGGCATGAATGTCACACGGCTGCCATTGATCGGGAAACACGTCACGACACAGCGGATCGAGCATGTCCGCGAACTGTTTGAGCGGTATGGCGTGATGGTGGTCGCGGTAGGACGTTTGTTTGCCGGCATCCGCGGGGCGAT
>JACMML010000321.1 GCA_014379105.1 Phycisphaerae bacterium | reverse complement strand
GGTCGCCGCCATACTGCGGATCGAAGATGCCGATCTTCAGCGCCCGCTCGGCGATCAGCAGCAGCAACGTGATCGCCAGCACCGGCGTGGCCAAAATTTGGATGACCGCTGTGGAATACAGCGCCCAGACGAAGAGGGGCAGCTTGAACCAGGTCATCCCCTTGGGTCGGAGCGTATGGATGGTGACGATGAAATTAACGCCTGTGAGGATCGAGCTGAACCCCAGCAGAAACGCCCCGAACGTGGCCGGGATCACGCTGGAATTGGTGGTGGTGGAATAAGGGGTGTAAAAGGTCCAGCCCGTATCCAGACCAAAGCCGCCCCACATGGTCAGACCAAACGCCGTTCGGACCACACCGGAAACCAGCACGTAGGTAAAAAACACCGCGCCCGCGACCCAACAGTAAAAGCTCAGCAGATTCAGACGCGGGAACGCCACGTCCTTGGCGCCCAGCATCAGCGGCATCGCAAAATTTCCGAGAATCGCCGGGACCGCGGGAATGATGAACAGGAACACCATGACCGCCCCGTGGAGCGAGAACATGTGGTTATAGAAATCCCAGTTGGCGTCAGGGTTTGACGAGATGAACGTCGCCTGCGGTGTCAGGAGTTCGGTGCGGAGCAACATCGCGAATACGCCGCCGAGCAAGAACGACGCGAGAACGCCGATCATGTACATCAGCCCGATGCGCTTGTGATCGAGTGTCAGCAGCCACGAGCGAATGCTCGTCTCGTGATTGAGATAGGTATCGCCGTGCACCGCGTGGGCGGCAGGCGTGGCGGGTAGGGTTGGGTTGATGGCGGACATAACCAGACTCCTGCAACAGACATTCACAACACTGACAACCATGCGAACCGGTTCGGGACCGCACCAGAACAAAAACCGCAGGCTTACTGCGCCGGCGCTACTTAAAACAACCAATCGCAACCGACGCTTTCAGCTCCATCGCACAGATTGATAACCATCAAGGCTGCGTCGCCGGAGCCGCCGGCTGCGTCGCTGGCGCATTCGCGCCGCCAGCTTTCTTATCCCGTTCAATAATCTCCGCCGGCGGCAGATCGAGTTCCGCCGACGATCCTTTGAAATTAGCGCTGATCGACTTCATATAACTCATGATGGCGGTGTACTCCGCGGGCTTGATCTTGCCGAGATATGTCGGCATCGCGGGGTTGAATCCCGCTACAACGTGCTTATTCGGGTATTCGATCGATTCGCGAATGTAATTCTCGTCGGCGGTGTAGGCGGTTCCGTCAGCGAATGTTCCCTGCTTGCCGAACATGTCCTTCCAGGTCGGACCGATGCCCTTGCCGCCATCGACGGTGTGGCAGGAGAAACAGCCGTTGTTGTTCGACAGCTTCTGACCGATCTTGGTCGTGGGCGTGCGATTGCCTTTGCTGTCCGCGCGGAACGGATCCGACGCATTGGCCAGCCACTGATTAAAGCTCGCCTGGGTGGGATGCACGTACACCTTGGACAGCATCTTGGCGTGCTTGGTTCCGCAATACTCAGCGCAATAGATGTCAAACCCGTCCTGGGGTTCGTTGATTTTGTCCACGCCGGTGTCGAACACGAAATTGTCCGGATCGGACCACGCCTCGATCCCTTTGCTTAATGGGCTGCCGTCGAGCACGGTGCTGACTTCGGTCGCGGTCACCCACATCTTGTTGTACCGGCCGGGCACGACGTCTTTTTTGATTCGGAACTCGGGGAAATACAGGCTGTGGATCACGTCCGTACTGGAAAGCACGAACCGCACCGGCACGTCTTTAGGAATGTGCAGCACTTGTTCGCGAAGACCATTGGGGTAAGTGAACGTCCAGCTCCACTTTTGTCCCTCGACCAGGATCTCCAGCGCCTCGCCGGGGGGCTGCACATTAAAGCGGACGTACCCCTGAAACCCCCAGATCGCGATCATCAGACAGATCACGGCGGGGATCACTGACCAGAAGATTTCCAGGAAAGTGCTGTGAGTCGCGCCTGATCCGCGCTCAGGGCCGCCTTTACGGTGACGGAAGCGGATCGCGATGTAAACCGTGCCGAGGAAGACGATGCCGCCGAAGATGATGCACACCCAGACAATAAACCAGGTGAGCCAGTCAATCTCCGCAGCGATTGAAGCGGCCCGCGTGGGAAGTAAGAAGTTGCTTGTATCAGCGAGAGTGCCAAACATAGTGATCACGTTGTTGGGTGTAACCTTCGGTGCCCGCGGAAGTCGCGGATCCACAATCTGCTCAGAACGATCGCGACGATCAACACGGTCAGCGCCCCGCCGCAGCGCATCAGGAACATATAGCGCGGGGTGTACTTTCCGCTGTACTCATTGAAGTGATAACAGAGCATCACCAGTTGATCGACGATCCCGCCGACTCGGCCTTCGCCGGCCTCGACCAGCGCCATGCGCAGCGTTTTTTCGGAATAGTCCACGCCAAACAGGTAACGGCTGACTTTGCCCGACGGCGTCAGCACCGTGAGCATCGTCGGGTGGGCGAACTCGTTTTGCGCTTCGATGTATTGGTATTTGAACCCCACCGCGTCCGCGAGCTTGGTGATCTCCGGCTGCGTGCCGACGAGGAAGTTCCACCCGTTGGCCGAGCCGTCCTTGCCGTATTCCTTGACGAACGCCGCTTTCTTCTCGCCGGCGAGTTGATACGTCTCTTTCGGATCGATCGACACGCACAGCACGTCGTAATCACGTCCGACGACCAGGTCGAGCTTCTTGGCGGTATCCATCGTGCTGCGTGAGACAACGTCGCAGATCTGGGGACAACGCAGATACCCGAGCTGGAGAACAACCGGCCGACCTTTGTTGAGATAATCGGAGATGGAAACCGTCAGGCCGGCAGTATTGGTGAAGCGCAGGTCGAGCGGGATCTGAGTGCCGGGACGCTGGACGATATCAACTTTGCTGGTGTTCTGCCGGAATCGCTCGGGCACCGGCTCGCCGGCCGCGGGCGACTCATCGGCACGGAGATTCGCGCTCAAATTCGTACCAAGGATTGTACCGGGCGCGCAGATGCAGCCGAATGCCAAAGCGGCACTCAGGAGCAGGCGGCGAAGTTGGGACAGAAGCGGATTCATTGGCGGCAAATCATCGATGCATATTTTACGGCTTCGCCGGATTCTGACCCGGTTTTTGACCGATCTTCCCGCCCGCCGCGACGATTTGCCTCATCGCCTCGCCGATCGGCACCGGCGAACCGGCCAGTTCCCTGGTTTGCTCCACCTTCAGCGCGGTTGCGGTCGGATTGGGGTCCAGTTCCCAGCGGTTGGCGGTCTCCTGGGATTCATAATGGTTGTAATACGCCCGAACGCCTTCCACGACCGTCATCGTCAGCAGCGTGCCGACCACGCCGGAGGTGATGATAGCTGGGATGTTCAATCCTTGTGGCTCTGCCATGGTGATCCTCAAATATTTTGAATGGCCAGCGACTCGTGCACGCGCGGATCACGCAGCGGCCGCAACGCATTGGCGGCGAGCATGCGAATCATATTGCCTAGCCACAGCGCCCCGACGCCAGCGACACACAGGAACTCCGGCAACCCGAACCGCAGTTCGTGCGTGGTGCCGGCCCAGTGGAATTCCGGCATAATGAGCAGATAGATGTCGCAGAAGAAGCACGCAAGCAGCCAGACCGACCAGAACCCGAGCCCGAATCGGTTTCGCTTAACGTGCCGCGAAACCAGCCCGAGGAACGGGATAATGAACCGGCCGATGAGCAGGATCAGCGCGAACGGCGTGTAGCCATTGGGGTGGGCGGTGGAATAGCCGCGCTTGTCGTACCAGAACGTCTCTTCCGGCATGTTGGCGTACCACTGCAGCATGTACTGGCTGAACGCGATGTACGCGAAGAACACGATAAACGCCCACAGCATCTTGCCCATGTCGTGGAAATGCTCGGTGCCGATCGATTCCTTCAGATAGCCGCGCGACTGGAGGATGATGAACGTCAGGCACATCACCGCCCACATCGCCTGCGTGCCGGAAGCGAAGAAATACACGCCATACATTGTGCTGAACCAGTGCGGGTCCAGCGACATGAACATGTCGAACGCGATGAAGGTGACGATCAACCCGCACGCCATCAGCAGCGGGCCGGAGATTTTCTGCAGGTTGCTGGAAATATCGACGTCGCCGGTCGCGTCCTGCGCGATCGAGCGGCTGCGGTAATACCACGCGACCCATGTCAGGATCGCCAGATACGCGATGATTCGGAAGATCCAGAACGCCGGTTTGAGCCAGCCGTGGTTCTTTTCGGCGACCAGGCGATCGAAATCACGTTCCACACCGGGTCGGACCTGCTCATTCGGGTAGGGAAGCGAAACTTCGCCGGCGTGATACCCGGGGATGATGTTGTCGGTTTTGCCGACGTGCTGGAGCTTGGCTGTCTCCGTATGCACCGGCTTGGCGCCGGCGGCGTGATTGTCCACATGCGGCGCCGCGGGTGCGCCGTGTTGATCACCGGCAGTTGCGGCGTGGGCATCGCCGGCGCCGTGATGCACCTCGGGCGTATCCGACGGCACGGCCCATGAATAGATCGTGCCGTCCTGCTTGGCGACGGTGATGATGGTCGGGATCAGCAGAATCCCCAGCAGCGGGATCTGGATCGCCAGGGTCTCGAGCACCCGGCGGACATTGGTGATCCAGCCGGCGCGAACCAGGTGATTGATGAGCACGAACAGCAACGCCGAGCAGGAGATCGCCAGATAACCGGCCACGCCGAACAACAGCGCGCGATAAAAGCGAACAAGATCGTGCGCCCCCGTGTAGGAGACGATCGCCGCGACAATGACGCCCGCGAGACCGGCGAGCATCAGGAAGATACCAATGCCGCCGTTACCCGGGCGAAGCCGGGTAACGTCTGAATCCAGCCTGTTAGCGTGAGAGTGTGAACCCACGTCGAAGCTCCAATCATGAGGAGACAGGAGTCAGGAGACAGTAGACAGGAGAAAATCCAATCTGCGGTCAACCAAACCTGTGTCCATAGCTGCGTTCATTTTCCAATCGAGACAAAGCCAAGCGACGTTCCGAAGACAACTCCTGTCTTCTGTCTCCCGACTCCTGTCTCCTTTCCCGACTAATTCACCGCGGCCTGCGGCGTCGCGGCAGCGGGTTTTGCAACCGGCGCCGAGACCTGCAAGGCACGGACATACGCGACAATCGCCCAACGGTCGGTGGGGTTCTGGATAGAAGCCCCGTACGGACCCATGTTGCGAATGCCGTTGACGATCGTGTTGTAAATGTGCCCGTCCGGCCGCCCTCGGCGAAGCTCGTCGGTGAGGTTCGACGGCGCGGTCCAGAGCATGCCGGCGACCCCATCGCGCTGCAGTTTATCCGCGCGGGCCGCGACCGGTCCGACACCCTGACCGGTATACCCGTGGCAGGGCATGCAGTAGGTATTGAACCGCAGTTGGCCGCGCTTGAGGAGGGCTTCGTCGACCTTGACGGGGATTCCGTCGAGGAACGTTGAGTCGTACTTGTTCTGCTGTACATTCCATGTCGCGGTAAATCCGCGGAAGAGGTGGTCGTCGGCGTTGAGTTGACCCATCGCGACGGTCCCCGGCACCTGCGGCCGCGACGCACGGCCGTCGGCGAAGACGTCGGTCTTGTGCTGCGTCTTGAGCTTTACCTGGTTGTCCATGTCCTGCACGAAGTGCACTCGCGGCTCGTGCATCATCGCGCCGCGCGACCGCAGCACGCCCGCGGCCACGAGCAGGGACAGCGAGATGAACGTCAGCGCCAGGGCGCGCATCCAGAATGGCACGCTGGGAAAGCGTCCGTTGATCAGTCGTTGCGGTTTGGCCTGTCTTGAGGCCATGTTCAATCTCCAGTTTCCATAAACCCGGTCGCTCGCCCGCAAGCTCGCTTGCGCGCTAACGATCGGGACGTCTTCATTCGTCCACTGTTTCCACCGACACAGCTCCGCCGCTGCGAAGCAGTTCGGCTGTCTTCTGCCGATCAAAGTTTGGGTCCCCGGCGTCGATCACGATAAAAAAGCGATCGCTGGTCGCACGGCGGAAGTTCTTCAGTCTAAACAGCGGGTTGTAAAGCATCGGCAGCTTGTTCAGCAGCAGCATTCCAAAGACCGTCGTCAGCGCACTGAACAGAACCGTACATTCAAAGATCACCGGAATGAACGCCGGCAGCGACCACAGCGGCTTGCCGCTGATGAAGAACTGGTAACCCTGCAGGTTGGTCCAGTTGAACGGCGCGGGCATCTTGAATTCGAACGCGTTGATCCAGGCGGTCATCGTGATGCCGAACAGGCAGCCAGTCAGCCCGCCCATCAAAACAAGCACGGGCAGAATGGTCGGGCGGATGCCCATCGCGTGATCGATGCCGTGGATCGGGAATGGGGAATGCACGTCCCAGTATTTGAAACCCGCATCGCGCACCCGGGCGGCGGTTTCGGTGACGGCCGTCACATCGTCAAACTCGGCGCAGAGGCCTACGACGGTCGGGACGATGACGTCGATCGACGATGTCGCGTGGTCGGCGGTGGGTTGGATTGCTTCCATAACGTCTACCTCGTCGCGATCTTCTGACAATCCATCACGTTAATGAGCCTTAGGCTTGGGAACATGATGCTCGTCCGGTCGATAGTCGCCGGCCGCTTCGTCGTGCGTTTGCTTGTGCGGCTCCTGATGGTGCGGGTGCGCCTCGGGCATGATCGATTTCACTTCCGCCATCGCGACGATCGGCAGGAAGCGGCAGAACAGCAGGAACAGCGTAAAGAACAACCCGAAGCTGCCGGCGAACATGCCCACTTCAATCCACGTCGGCCAGTACAAGCCCCACGACGACGGCAGGAAATCGCGGTTGAGCGACGTCACGATGATCACGAACCGTTCCCACCACATGCCGATGTTGGCGATATTGGCGACCAGGAATAGGATCCACGGATTCATTCGCCACTTGCGCACCCACAGCACCTGCGGGACCATTGCATTGCAGAACATCATTGCCCAGAACGACCACGCGTACGGGCCGCCGAGAGCGCGGAATTTAAAGAGCGACTGTTCGTAGTGAGCGCCGGAGTACCAGGCAATGAACAGTTCCATGCAGTAGGCGTAGCTGACGATCATGCCGGTCGCGAGCATGATCTTGGCCATGTTGTCCAAGTGGCGCATTGTGATGATGTCTTTAAGCCCGAACCACTCACGGGCGGGGATCGCCAGCACAAGCACCATCGCAAAGCCGCCGAAGATAGCGCCCGCGACGAAGTACGGGGGCAGGATTGTCGTGTGCCAGCCGGGCAGCTGCGAGGTGGCGAAGTCGAACGACACGACCGAGTGCACTGAAAGCACCAGCGGGGTCGCCAACGCCGCCAGCAGAAGATATGCCCGCTCATAGCGGTGCCAGTGCCGGCACGAGCCATTCCAGCCGAGCGAAGCGATGCCGTAGATGAATTCTGCCAGACGGGCCTTGGATCGATCGCGAAGTGTCGCCAGATCGGGAATCATGCCCACATACCAGAACAGCAGCGATACGGTTGCATAAGTCGAGACCGCGAAAACGTCCCACCACAGCGGCGACCGCGCCTGCGGCCACATCGCCATTTGATTGGGGATCGGGAATAACCAGTACGCCAGCCACACGCGGCCGACGTGCAGCGCGGGATACAAGCCGGCGCAGACGACCGCGAAGATCGTCATCGCCTCGGCGAACCGGTTGATCCCGGTGCGCCAGTTCTGGCGGAACAGGTAAAGGATCGCGGAAATAAGCGTCCCCGCGTGGCCGATGCCGACCCAGAAGACGAAGTTGATGATGTCGAACGCCCACGCGACGGGCTGATTGTTGCCCCACACGCCCACGCCGGTTGTCAGCAGCATGCCGACGCAGAAGACGTATAGCAGGAAGAAGCTGAATGCGACTCCAAAGCCCACGTACCACCCGAACGGCGCCGGCTTGAGGTTCACGTCGGTGACCACTTCGGTGACGGACGTGAAATCTCGTCCGCCAAGCACCAGCGGGGCGCGCTTGCCGGGGATCTCGACCGCGTTATCAATTTCGCGGTAGATCGTCGTGGATGGATCGGAGTAAATCGTTGCCATAAGTCCAACTCGGTCGAAAATCCGAATGACGAAATCAGAAACTCGAATCAAATCCGAATGACCAAATCCGATTCATACCAAGCCCTGTGTTTCGTCATTCGGGCTTCGCACTTGATTCGGATTTCTGGTTTCGTCATTCGTTATTCAAGAATGCTCCTTGGTTGTTTCCGCCGCTGGCTCCAAGGCCGGATTGCGAATCTTCGCCAAATGATGCGTCCTGGGACGGTTGTTCAGTTCCTGAAGCACCTGATAGCCGCGATCGAGCTTGTGTAATTTGCTGACAGTCGAGTTTGGATCGTTCAGATCGCCGAAGATGATTGCCTCGGTGGGGCAGGCCTGCTGGCAGGCGGTGACGACATCAAAATCGTCCACAGTCGGCTTCTCGCGCTGCCCGTTGATCCACTCGTTGCGTCGCGGAATGCTCGCGGCCTTGATGCGCTGGGTGCAGTAGGTGCACTTTTCCATCACGCCGCGCATGCGAACGGTGACGTCGGG
>JACMML010000320.1 GCA_014379105.1 Phycisphaerae bacterium | reverse complement strand
TGCTCATTCTTCCTCCCATCCCTCTGGCTTACCGCAGGCGAAAGGAGCCACCCGCGCCGCTCGCAGTAGCGCCCGTGCTTGTGGCTGCGGTGTATAGCGAAGTTGATCTGACGATCACGCTGACGTTTGATCGGGCGGTCGATTACACCGCGTTCGACGGCACGCAGATCAGCGTCTTCGATCCGGTGGATAACAATCAGCAATATCTCGGCACAGGCGGCGTGGCTTTTATGAGTGCTGAGACGATTGAAGTGCAGCTGACAAGCGCCGGCGCGTACGCGGGAGATTTCATCCACCTCGACGCCACGGCGGCGACGGGAATCGTCGCGAGTGACGGTGGCGCGTGGGCGGGTGTTGTGGATCTTGTGTTGCCGTTTCCATAAATACTTACGCAGAGACCGCAGAGACGCGGAGAGCGCGGAGAAGAAAGACGTCTTATCCACGAATCTTCACGAATGGACACCAATAGAAATGAATTGAATTCGTATTCTTTGCGTTCTCTGTGTCTCTGCGCTCTCTGCGGTAAAATGAATCAAGCGAGTGCATCATGTCATCGATCATCGCAACAAACTTACCCGTGCCGTCACCACGCGAGCCGATCAGCATTCGGCCGGCAACGATGGACGATCTGCCGTTCATTGATCAATTGCAGAAGAAGCATACCAAGCAGGTGGGTTGGATGCCGACGAAGCAGCTGGAGGGGAAGATCGCTGCGGGGCATGTTTTAATTGCGGAGATGAATTGGCCACAGAGTCACGGAGGCACAGAGAATAATGAGGAGAGTGAACGCGCGTGTGAGGAAACGCATTTGAATAATTCTTCCTCTGTGTCTCTGTGCCTCCGTGGCCAACCTCTTGGTTATGTGATCGGCAATGACCAGTACTTCAAGCGCGACGATGTGGGGATTATCTATCAGATGAACGTATTGCCCGGAAAGCAGCGGGGATTCATCGGGGCGACGTTGCTCAAAGCAATGTTCGATCGGGCTGCGTACGGATGCCGATTGTTCTGTTGTTGGTGCGCGCAGGATATTGAGGCGAATAAGTTCTGGGAGGCGATGGGGTTTGTGCCGCTGGCGTTTCGGACGGGGAGTCGACAGAAAGGCCCGAAGGGAACGGCGCGGGTGCATATCTTCTGGCAGAAGCGGATTCGTGCGGGAGACACGACGACGCCGTGGTGGTTTCCGTCTCAGACATCGAGCGGGGCGATTAGGGAGGATCGATTGGTGTTGCCGATCCCGCCGGCGACGCATTGGAGCGAGGCGAAGCCGATCGTTCTCCCCGGCGAAGTGGAAAGTGAAAAGCGACTGGACTTCGGCGAGCGAAGTCGAGCCGCGACGAGTGAAACTGCCGCCGCTCACCGCTCGTCGGTTTCCACCAAGGCGACTCGTCGCTCGAAAGTGCCGACACGGCCGAACGAGGCGGCGGTGGAGGATCAGAGTTTGATCGCTAACAATGGATTGCGGTTTGCGCCGGCACCGGTGGCGGTTGCATTGCCGACGGATATTGGGAAGCGTGCCCCCGACGCTGTGGCCCGCAGTAACACCCCACTGGAGCGACGAGCGAAGCAGAAGAATGACCCGAAGTTTGTGGCGGCGGCGCGGGAGCTGCGCGACCGGTATCTGGAGCAGGTGAATGACGGCGGTCATGAATTGCCGAGTGCGGGGAAATATGATCTGACGCGCAAAGTCGTGGCAGACGGCAGGTCGGCGACTCGCCTGGAACTGGCGGCTTAGGGGAAATAATTTGACATCCGCCGTCACGATCGCGATGCCTAGGGGTATGGCAGATCGGTCGGTTCATTATGAAGCGGCGTTCGAGGGGTTTCTGCGCGAGAAGAAGATCCCTTACGTGGCGGTGGACGAAGCCAAGAAGGCGCTGTTTGCCAACGCGCGGCTGAAGAGCTTTGATTTTGTCGTCTATTCTCCCAACGGCGCGAACCTGCTGGTGGACATCAAAGGCCGTCAGGCGAAGCGATCGTCTACACGGCGGGGGTATGAGAGCTGGACGACCGAGCGGGACGTCGAAGACCTGATTCAATGGCAGGGCGTCTTTGGCGACGGGTTCAAAGCGGTGCTGGCGTTTATCTACTGGATCGAGACGCCGATGCTGCCCGAAGCGGGGATGTATACGTTCCGGGATCGCTGGTATTTGCTGATGGGGGTGGATCTGATCGAGTATCGGGACCATATGCGCCGCCGCAGCGCCAAGTGGCAGACGGTCTGCCTCTCGGCAGCCGATTTTCGGCAACTTGCCCGGCCGCTGGAAAGCTGGTTATGATATCAGCAATGACTCATCGATCCCGTCAATGGACATTGCCGCTGCTGATGGTTGCGGCGCTTTCGAGCGGCGCATTTGGTCAGGAAGAGCCCAGCGAGCGCCCCGATGCGCGAGTGGAGGGTTATCAGCTTTCCACCGGCGAGCAGGCGACGGTGGGGCGGATCATGCTGGAAAAAGGTCGCGGCCAGGCTGGGTCGTGGTTTATATTCGCGGGCCTCGGGCTGCTGGGCATCGGCGTGATGTTCAAGAGCGGCAAACGAACCCACCTGGATTAACTGTCCGGTTAACCACAAACGCCCTCGGGTGTCTGACGGTAAGATAATTCACCTTTAGATGAACAGAGTTTAGCTGCGGAGGTTAGTAGCCATGAAATCAACCTTGATCTGCGGATTGATCGTAATCAACGTGCTGCTCCTGGCGGTGCTCGCCAGCCGGCACATGAAACCTAATGTCGCCGAAGCGCAGGCGCGCCGGGCCGGTGAGTATCTGATGATGCCCGCCGATTTCTCCGGCGCTCGCGCGGGCGCGGTGATCGTGTTCGATTCCACCACCGGCGAACTGTCGGCGATCATGACCGACGAGACGACCGGCAAAATGCAAGGTATGCCGATCATCAAGATGGGCGATATCTTCGATCGCAAGAGTTCGACAGGCACGCGTCGCGGCAATGGGGCTCGATAAGTGGGGCGGCTGGTAATCCAGCCTTTGGATGCAGGAGCATTTATCATGGATAAGAAGACATTCACAATCGGTGTACTCTCAATCATCGCCGCGGTATTGCTGGCGGCCAATCTGATTCCCGAGCCGCGCGCCGAAGCGCAGGGTTTTGCGATCAAGGACACGCGGTATCAGCTGATCACCACGCGCAGCCCCAAAGGCGGCGATACGCTTTACGTTGTCGACAACAGCACCGGGCTCGTCGCCAATCTGACATGGGACAACGGGACGTTGCGCCCCGTCGCGATTGAGCCGCTGACCAATCTGTTCAAGTGATGTGAGACTCCTTTCATGCACGATGATTTGCGATGCGACTGGACGAAGGATGAAATCCGCGCGATCTATCGAACGCCGCTGCTGGACCTGATCCATCAAGCCGCCACGGTGCATCGCCGGCATCATGATCCGGCCGAGGTGCAGGTCTGCAAGCTGATCTCGGTGAAGACCGGCGCCTGCCCCGAAGATTGCAAATACTGCTCGCAATCAGTCCGCTATAAAACCGAAGTGGAACCCACGCCGTTAATGGACGTCGCGGATGTTCTTGAGACAGCCAAGCGCGCCAAGGCCGCCGGCGTCACGCGCTTCTGCCTCGGCGCCGCCTGGAGACAGGTGAAAGACAACAGCCAGTTCGACAGCGTTCTTGAGATGGTGCGCGAAGTGACTGACCTGGGCGTCGAAGTCTGCTGCACCCTCGGGATGCTGACGCCCGATCAGGCGGGCAAGCTCGAGGATGCCGGGCTGTACGCGTACAACCACAACGTCGATACGTCCAACGAATACTACGACAAGGTCATCACAACGCGCACGTATCAGGATCGCCTGCAGACGCTGGCGAATGTTCGCAAGACGAACGTCACGATCTGCTCCGGCGGGATCATCGGGCTCGGCGAGACCGAGGAAGATCGCATCTCGATGCTCCAGACCCTTGGCACGCTGGATCCGCATCCGGAAAGCGTGCCCATTAACGTGTTGAGCAAAGTTCCGGGTACGCCACTGGCGAATGTGGAAGACGTGAGTGTGTTTGATACGGTTCGAATGATCGCGACGACGCGCATTGTGATGCCCAAATCGGTCGTCCGGCTGTCGGCGGGGCGGGCGAAGATGAGCCCCAGCGATCAGGCGATGTGCTTCATGGCCGGCGCGAACTCCATCTTCTCCAGCGAAGCGAAGATCATGCTGACCAAAGCTGTGCCCAGCCAATCTTACGACGAAGACAAAGCCCTGCTTCAACAGCTTGATCTGAAGATCCGCCAGCCATTCAAAGATCAATCCCGGGAACATCCCCCGCAATATTCCACGCAACATTCCCCGCAAAATTCCACTGCGCCCGCCGCGACGTGACGCGAAATGACCAGACGGTCCTTCATACGCGGAATCGGTCTGGTCAGCGCACAAGGTACGACTGCCGGCCAGATATGGGATGCGCTGCTGGCAGGGCCCGTGCTGGAGAACAACCGGGGCTGCGCGCTGGTTTCCGACGGGACGACGCGCGTCTCGCAACTGGCGATCCACGCCGCCCGCGAAGCGATCGCGCAAGCACAATGGCCACGCAGTGCTCTGGCGGAATCGCGAACGGCGCTGATCATCGGAACCAGCAAAGGCCCGATCGAACGGTGGATTGATGAGATTTTTCACCACCGTGAACCGGCGCCGTTGATCGGCGTCGGTGAAGTGTCGTTCGACGTCGCCCGCGCACTCGGATGCTCTCACGGCCCACGTCTTACCGTCGCCGCGGCATGTGCGTCCGGACTTCAGGCATTGATCCGAGCCGATCAACTGGTCAAAGCCGGCGCGTGCGATCGGGCTTTGGTGATTGGCGCAGAATCGTCGCTGCATCCATTGTTCGTCGCGGCATTCAAGCGGCTCGGCGTCTTGGCGCGTCCGGAGATCGGCTGCCGTCCGTTCGACGAATCACGCGAAGGATTTCTGATCTCCGAAGCGGCGGCTGCGGTCTGCATAGAGGCCGAGACATCGGATGACGAGGAGGGGATCTACATCCATCGAACCGCGCTTGCCGGCGATCCGTATCATCTCACCGGCATGGACGAAACCGGCGAAGGCATTCGCTACCTGCTGCGGGCCGTGGAATCCGCAGATGCCGACCTGATCCACGCCCACGGCACGGCTACGTTGACGTCGGACCCCGTCGAACTCGCCGCCATCGCAGCGACCGCCGGTCCGGATCACCCTGTCATCTATTCCCACAAAGCCGCACTCGGCCACACTCAAGGCGCTTCAGGAATGATCAGCGTCGTCCTGAACGTACTCGCCCACCAACACGGCGCGGTTCCGCCCAACAGCAACACAACACAGCCTATCTCACACGAACGCGTGCAGATCGCCTCCAAGCCAATTCAACGGCAAATAACTCACAGCGCAGTGCTAGCAGCAGGGTTCGGCGGCACTTTGGCCGCCGTTTCACTGAAATCCGGCGGAATCTGAGGCAAAGATCCATTGTTTGACTTTCTCGCTTTTCCAGCGCGCAACTTAACATAACATGGATTATCGGACGTTAAGAGGGCACCGGTTGTAGTCGGAATTGCAAATTGTGACTTTCAGAAATCGACTTGAGACCAAACCTACTGCGCACAGCTTAAAACCAGCCTCGCAAAGCCGGCAAAAAATGCCGAACTCGCGGGCCGGTCGATGCCGGCTCGAATGTCGATCGATGGGCGTTTAATCGCCCTTCGTATCGCTTCTGAACACGTCGATAACGACACGCCAAGGGGAATGCGCCGTGATTTGAATTTGAGTGCAGCCAGACACATTTGCCACCCGGCGATAATGCCGGGCGGGCGTAAAGTCGGTTCGGATTTCCCAGCCAGTTTGTCCCGATGCGAGCCGGCAACGCCGGAACATGCCGGCCGGGATGCGGCTTAGTTCACATAGACGCCGCAGATGCCCAGGCGATCGGCCCAGGCGGGCGGCGGCGCTTCTAATAGATTGCCAGCTATGCCGTGGCACGTAACCCCTCCTGAAGCGGCGCTTGAACTGATACACAGCCGCCGGCGCGTCGATCGTAGTCGAGCGTCGGGCACGTTCGCGGGTTCGTTTGGTCAAGCTCCGATCCATCGAAAGACGCACGATCCGCAGATCGATCGTCTCGATCTTCCCTGATGTGGCGAACCGTTTGGCGTGCTTTAATGTGTTCTCAACCAGGCGGAGAGAACCTTCATTGTCGAGGCAGGCCAGGTCGCATAACTCGCGAGCGGCGGCGGCGTCCAATTTCAATGCGAATTTTCGGCGGGCAAGCTCGCGGACGTCTTCCGGCCGGATCACTCCGCCTTTGATGTCTGACAGATCCATCGTGTGTGAAATACGACTGCGAATCTGGGCGAATGGATCGCGCCAGTGACCTACGCGGCGATCCAGATACCGCCGCAGATCGCCGGTGGCCGTCCAGAGTTGCGGGACGTTCGTTTCCTTCAGCAGGTCCGCCAGAACGTGGAGACAGTCGGGCGAGCCAATGTACTTATGAACTTCATCAATGATAAGAAGCTCGTATATCGGCAAGCGCTCCCGGATCGTGCGGTAGGTGTCGGACGTGTCGCGTGAGTGATAGCTGATGCCCATTCGGTGCCCGATGTCTTCCATCATCGGCTTCGGCCGGGCGCGGGCGGTGGATGCCTGAACGATGATCGCCCTATCCTGCTTCAGCGCGACAGCCCGAATCGCTTCAGTTTTGCCCGTGCCGGAATCGCCTTGAATCAAGGCAATGCCACCGTCTTCCATCAGCACGCGCACCATCCCGAGGGTTTCAATGACCATCGGCGTCCGCACTGGCATCATCGACTCGCGGCGAATGCGTTCGTACAGTCGCGCGAGCAGGTCATCAGTTTTGCTCGCGATTGACCGCCAGTCACCCGGCAGCTTGCGTTGCAAAAACAATGTGAACGCGGCCGGATCGACTTTCGCAAGCTCGGCAAGTTCAAGGTGCGTTTTCCCGTGCGAGCGGATGAACGCCTCGACCGACTGGATCAATATTTCGGCGTCTGATTCCTCAATTTCCCGCAGCGACCCGAACGAAGTGCCAATGATGCGTGTATAGCTCATTGGTTCACCGCCTTCGTTCCCGCGTCGTCTTCATCCGCGAATTGCGAGTAGTAGCCGAATGATCCGAAGCCGGCTTCCGCCTCACCAACGTCATTACCAGCGATCCGCAGTGGCGGCGGCTCGTTGTTCATCCGTACCGGCTTTAAGCTTTCTGGCGACGGCAGAGGCGCATCGCCGGCACGTTTGGCGGCGATGCGGTTCAATCGCTCGATCGGGTCATCCGCCAGGCGTACGCGAGCAGGGCCGGCCTCGCGCACGCGACGGGCGTCGCGGCGGACTTCGGCAAGAGCATCGCGGGTATCTTCCTCGCTGGCAATCACGTCCAGGCGGCGCGCGAGTGTCGCATCGCAGATCGCCGCCCCCTTCCGTGCCCCGCCGGCATAGAGCATTGTCGCCTGATTCACGTTGTTGTCGTCAATGACGATGTAAACCTGATCGCCGGTCATGTTGTCGAGTTCCGGCGCTTGGTAAGTAAGCCCGCGCCACGTGACACCGTTGCGACCGACTTTGAGCAGCTCGCGGCGGCACGTTTCCAGCATCAGCAGCCGTTCGTCGATCACTCGTTTTGTCTTCAGATTCGCGGCGAACACTTCGGCCGGGGCCGCGTCCATATCCGCCCCGCCGTGATTCTTCATCGTGTAATCGACGATCAGCCAGGACTGAAACGCTTCGATCAATTCTTCCAGCGCCGGCGATTTGCCGGCATTTTTATTCTTCTCCAGATCAAAAGGCTTTTCATTCGGCGATCCGCCGGTATAGGTCTCGAAACGTGTGCAAAACCGTTCCTTGACGATCCGATGCCAGCGCTCATTCATCTTCGCTTTGGCGTTATACGGAAGTGAGTGCTTCACGCCGATTTCCAGACGTGGGAACAAGCCCAGGTCGATCGTCGGCAGAACGCCCTGGCGGCGGTCGCGCTTGCTCACGCCTTGCAATGCGGTGGAATCGTACGCCTCCCCATTGTCGTGAAAAACGATCTCCGGAGCGCCGTGAATTTTAACTCCCGCGCGGAACGCGGCGAGGATCACATCGGCGTTTTCGGCACGCGGCACGATCCGCCAGCCCACAGGATAGCGGCTTCGCACATCCATCCAGGACACGAGCGTCGGTCGCATCAGCTTGCTGCCGACGTTCACAACCACGTCCATCGTGTAACCGTCCGAAACCCAAAGCTGATTTGATGCCAGCTTGGAATAATCCCGCTCAATATACCGGCCGTGTTTAGCGTTGTAGGCACGCGGGCCGTCGCGGTGATAGCTCACGACCTTATTCGGGATCGCCGCCAGCACGTTCAACGCCTGTCGCTCGCCGAAGGGGATCGCCCAGCCCTTTGCTTCCGCCTTTTCGCACGCCAGCGCATAGCACATTGCTTTGCTGTATCGCGGCTTGAGATAGAGGCGCTTCAGTTCTTCGATGAACGGATCGGCATCGGGGCAACTGTGGCCCATCAGTAGCCGTTTGTCGTTCAGTCCCGCCAGGCCCGCGGCACGGTAGCCGTCGAACCAACGGTAGAGGCTTCCACGCGACACGCCGCCGCCATCCACACGCACGCGATCGACATACGCGGCCGTCGCCTCGCGTTCACTGAATCCCTTCGCAAAATCCGTTTCACGGGCATCCAGCCAGCCCGTGAGCAGTTCATGCCGGCGGCGGACGGTGCAACGCTGTTTATCGTTCAGCTTCGTCCAGTCGATCGGCAACAAATCCGGCGACTTGGCGCGAGCGAACCGCGGGTCAACATCTTCGCGAACGTGCCAGCACGCTTTCCCGCCGGCGGCCGGCGGCATCAGCGCCGCCAGATTCATATCCGACCATTCGCCGCGGCAACGGCGGGCGAGCGTTTCCATTGGCACGCCCGACCTACAGCACGCCTCGCGGAGCGCGATGAATTGAACGCCACGCGGCGCCGGCGGCGACTTCGTCGGCTGGTCGATCAGTTGCAGGGGCATCACATTCGTCATCACACACTCACAGCCGCCCCGCCGCTTTCGCGGCGTGCGGTAAAGCCGGCGTCATGCCGCTACGCTAGAATCCGCCGATCGATTCCCGTTCCTTAGTGCGGCGTTTGGGGCACGATCGACTTCCTCATCCAGTTCCTCCACCCGCGCGCTTTGGCGTTCGATCAGCGTGTGAAAGTGGTTCAGCACCACGCGCTCCATCTCGCGGATAGACTCCAAAACTTCCGCCTTGGTGGTTCCGAAACGGATACTCAACTTGACGGGCGCAGTCGAAGTAGTGAACTTCCACGCGGCGGAGGAAAGTCCATCTTCAATTTCCAAGTATCGATAAATGACTTCGCACTGCGCGACTTCCTGAACTTCGCTCATGAGCTGGCGGCGCGTGGGGCGAACGGTAATCCCGGACGGACTCCAGCCGTTGCAGATAATCCGTTTCTGTGCGTCGGGCAGTCCGCTGAACCCTGCGATCGCGCTTTCAAGTTGTGCCCGCGACGGCTCGAAATCGTTGTTATCCGAAATTGCCTGGCTGAACGCGTAAGCCGTTGCCGTCCGTGCCGGCAAGCCGGCTTCAACGAGCGGAGATAGTTCTTCGACCGTATGTCTCATCGCGTCCAATTGCTCAGCACCCGAAACTGAAATCGATCCATCCATCGCACACACTCCGTTGTATTAGCGCTGGGCGTCCGTGCCACATCCACGCGGACAGGGCCGCGACGCCAGAACAGTTATTTCCTTCGTCTGCTCACGGCTCGGTCTAGATAGAGCGCGAGCGTGTATAACTCTGAAGTCCCAAGTTCCGTTACCTTGCGGATAACAACCGCCAGCATGCTCGCCGGCGCACCGCCAGGGCGGCTGAGTACCGAAAGCCTCCAGCGGGCTAAGCCCGATCGACTGAACGCGATTCCCGCCGCCGCCAGCATTTCCCCGAGTTCCGCAGTCGTGTAGCCGCGATTGGCCGCGCTGGCTTCTAATCGTTGACGTAGCTCCGGCTGGTCACGAAGTGCCGTATCGACCGCTGTTGCACGCATCATGCGTTCTCGCTTGCCGCTCATCCGTGAGCGATAAAAACCGGGGCGGGCGTCGTCTTGACTAACGACGCCGCCCCGAACCGATCGCCGCATGGGGGCAAGCCATGCGGCAGGAGGCTATTGAACCGATTTCGCCAGATCGGTTTCCTTGAATGGTCGAGGCACAATTTCGGCGTAGGCGTTTGCCCACTCTCTCCATGCTGGAAATAGCGCGTCCAGGTCAAACTTCTCCGCACTTCGGTTGTCCGGCGGCAGCTCGACGCTCGCCAACAACTGGGGATGTTCGGATTTCGTCCTTTTCAGAAGCCGCTGACGCTCTTTGATTTCATTTACGCGGCCCCTTGCCGCCTCGACCATTCGATCAAACTCATTAAACTGTTTCTTGGTTTTGAGAAGCTGCGCTTGTGTGATTTGTCCCAATCGCTCGCGGACCGATTCGAGCGCACGCAACCCCGTCTCCGCACCTTCTTCCAAAGGTTGTTGCGCCGCGGACTCCCTGGCACCCACTAGAATCGCCCGGTCCTCTCCGATCGCATGATGATCCTTGCCGATCCGCTTGGCACACCGGATCAGTTCTTCGGCGTCGTTGCGTGTGCCGTTATCCTTGGCGATCAGTTCAAAATATCGGGTTGTCGCGGCCGCGCGTTCGGCCTGCTCAGCAAGTTCCTTTTTCGCAACGGATTGACGCTCCGCGTCAAAAATCTCCGATGCGATCGCGGCGGGGTTTTTGTTCATAAGAGTCCTTTCTTCTGATCGAAGTCGGTCGATCTGCCGTAAGGCCGGTCGCATGTTTTCACGCGCCACCGGCCGGTGTCGATGCGCGCTACACCGCGGATTTCTGCCCAGGTAAAATCAATGACCGCGCGAACTGAGCAGCGCCGGAACTCACGCCCCGAAGTTCCAGCGGAAGTTCTTTTTCATGCAGCTCGCCGCCGGCCTCGCGCAGACGCGCTAGGAACGCTTCGCGCTCGACCGGTGGAATTGTTGCCAGCTTGGCGCTCAACGTCGCCGCGAGCGTTTCTGTGGTGGACGTATCAACGCCCAGGCGTGCCGCCGCCGCCTTGGCATTGACGCGCTGAAGGTGATCGGCGAATTTCTGGGCACCGGGCGTAAGGTTGAGTTGCATGGTGATTCTTTCGTAAATGGTGAAGCGGATAACGATTCCGAAACCGGGGCCGGCGTCGCCTTGACTCACGACGCCGGCCCGCAAAGAAACGGACCGGCTACGCGCTCGCGGACGCGTTATTATCTTTTGCGATCGCCGATGCCGGCTTCAATTCCAGGCGATCGGCATTCCATGCCGCAAACTCAGGAATAAACGATTCGATTGGCCGCACAGACACTGAAATTTCGTCGGCCGGAACATCGACTAAAGCTGTCAGATCCGAATGCTGCGCCTTGAATGCTTCCAAGGCACGGCGGCGGTGCGCGAAGTCCAAGTACATCCCGCCGACGCGATCCCTCAGATTCTCGATTTCCCTTCGCTGGCGTTCGAGAATGTCGAACTGCCGCTGAACCTGAATCGCATAGGATTCAGCCAGGCGAGCGATCTTCTCTTGAACAAAGCCGCATCCTTCCAAGGCGGGCGATTTCGCTGGCGAGTCGCTGCGCTTCCGCCACGATCGCCCGATCGGCGTTGATCGTTCCCGCGTCTTTCTTCAAGCGACCGGCAGCATTCAGAAGTGCCTTCACGTCGTTATCGTTCCCGGTGTCGGCGGTAATCAGACGGACGTATTCGGCCGTCGCACTCTCGACGGCTTGGCGTTCCTGCTCGACGGCGGCGTGAACAATCGATGCTGTTTTTTGGGCTGTACTCACGTTGTTTAGTCCTTTTCGGCTATGGGTCTATTTGTAAGGTTTCGTCGTGTTCCAAATTCCTCCTGGATGAAACGCAGGATTTCCCGCCGCCCCTGCAAAAACCCCACCACTTGCGCAGCTCGACAATGAATCTCTGATGATGGAAGTTACGCGCCGCTATCGTCTCGAATTGCTAGATTTTTTTAAGCAAATTGACGTGGCTGGCAAGAAGAACCTTCCCGAAGTTCTGACGAAACTAAAGGGAATGAAGCCTGGCGATGACCTGCCGCCGGACGCTCTCGATCTCATGATCTTGTATTTCAGTTGGGGGCAATTAGTTCAACGGTGGTATGTTGACGCGTTCGCCTCAGAACGCCACGCAAGCTTGCCCGGATCAGGGATGAATCCCGACGAACTAACAATCGACGGAGTTGGTAAGAAATATGATTCGATTGCCAGCGACGGCATGTTCAAGGCGATCACTGCTACGTTGATTCAGAAGCTCGGCGCTGATGGATATAAGAATCTATCTACTGTCCGACACAGAAAAACTCCTGTCGTTGACAAATTTTGAAAACCGGACCTTGGAGCAATTCGGAATGTTCACTTACAAAATGGAGTTTGACGGCATATTGGAAGTGTTTCGGGGCGACGATTTCCAGCCATTCATGCGCGAGGTTTTCCGTGAAACGACTCCGCGCTTCTACCTCGAAAGGGCCAAGCTCAACATCGAACAACCGATAAAAAAACTCCCGTTCCTGCTGGAAGTTGAAGTCACTTATGACGGGGACAATTCCGACGCATGGGAGGCGTGGAGCACGCACGTTTTCATGCCAATCATCGAACCGCTAAAGCCTCGGAATTTGGAGCGGAGCGAGCATCGCATCGCGGTTGTGGTGAACGCTTTGACGGCTTGACAACGCTCCGCGTCCCATGGTTTAATTCCGTCGCTCACACCGTCTGTCGCTTCGCGATCGCCTCGCGAAGCTTCCCCGCGTTATAGATTGAAACGGTCGTCATGGTTGACGATCAATGTTTTGCCTGACGTTCAGGGACGAACGATATGCCGAAGCTGGCGATCAAGAAAATCCGCACCGATGGCGGCACACAGCCCCGCGCCGCGCTCGACACGTTCACCGTCGATGCCTACGCCGACGATATGAAACGCGGCGACAAGTTCCCGCCGGTCGATGCGTTTTTCGACGGCACCGATTACTGGCTCGCCCGTGGCTTTCACCGCACCGCCGCCGCTGACCGGAGCGGGCGGAAAGATATTGAAGCAACGATCCATCAGGGCACGCGACGGGATGCGATTCTCTTCTCT